>NZ_JBOCCY010000002.1:0-558186 GCF_050586445.1 Bacillus coreaensis | reverse complement strand
CACGCTTTCGGACTCAAAACCTACTCGCATGAACTTTCCTGTCCGAATCAGCCACGCTTTCGGACTCAAAACCTACTCGCATGAACTTTCCTGTCCGAATCAGCCACGCTTTCGGACTCAAAACCTACTCGCATGAACTTTCCTGTCCGAATCAGACCCGCTTTCGGACTCAAAACCTACTCGCATGAACTTTCCTGCCCGAATCAAACCCGCTTTCGGACTCAAAACCTACTCGCATGAACTTCCCTGTCCGAATCAGACCCGCTTTCGGACTCAAAACCTACTCGCATGAACTTTCCTGTCCGAATCAGACCCGCTCTCGGACTCAAAACCTACTCGCATGAACTTTCCTGTCCGAATCAAACCCGCTTTCGGACTCAAAACCTACTCGCATGAATTTTCCTGTCCGAATCAGCCACGCTTTCGGACTCAAAACCTACTCGCATGAACTTTCCTGTCCGAATCAGACCCACTTTTCAAAATACTAAAACAATTCATATCTTTCCTTTAAAAAAGCCACACTTTCATTAATATAAGGCTCCTTCGTTTCTTCTAATAAAATATTTATATAAGGTTTCTTTTCTTTTATCTGTTTTAAAATGAAATCATAGTTTAATAATCCCTTACCCACTGCAGTGGTTGTTAGTTGGTTATTTTGGATAATAAAATCCTTTGCATGCAGAACGACTACCCGATCACCAAATAACTCCATTGCTTCCTGAAAAATCTCATCCTGATTCTCATACGTATCAATCGTTAACAGATTTACTGGATCAAGAATAACTTGAAGATTATTCGAAGGGATGGTATCTAACAATCTCTTCATTAAACTTGGCGAATAGATAGGATGGTTCACACCTGCTTCAATACCAACGATCACACCAAATTTTTCAGCTTCTTGAACAAGTTCACGAACACTTTCAATTACTTCTAAAAACGGTTCCTCTTTGAAATTATCCTCTGTATAGATAATGTCTGCGTTTATATTACCCGTTTCGGTCGCAACAATACTGCACCCAAAATCCCTTGCAAAGCGGATATGCTCTTTAAATCGTTCGATTCCTTTTCTCCTCTCCACAAGGTCAGGATGGATCATATTAAAATAGCAACCTAATACAGCAATTTGGACATGTTGCTTCAAAAATTCATTCCCAATATATCTGGCTAAACCAGGACTTAAACTACCTAATTCTGTAGGAATATGATCGAATGATTTATTCAGCGCTAACTGTACAGATGTGAGCCCCTTCCCAGCTATTTCTCTTACTAACTCTTCTAGCGGACGGTTTTCAATATCATGAGCTCTAATACCGATATTCATTTCGTTCACCTCACCTTAATCTCTTAGATTCTGTGATATAAGTATTCTACTAATGAAAGAATGGCCATTGATTGTCCATATGGCATGGCCGTAACTGGAATTTGTTTATAAAACTCTTGTGTCTCTCCCATTGCAGTTCCAGCTGAAACGTTTTCTAATTCTCCATTTTCATTTATATTTTCAATGACGGCTGAAATAGCCTTTAATCCCATATTCAAATATCTTTTTGAAACATAGCGTTTACGAACAGATCTTAGCGTTCCATACGCAAAACCAGCGGTACAGGAGGCTTCCACATAGGAACTTGGATCTAGCAACAAGGTGTGCCATAACCCATTTTCATTTTGGCATAACTCAAGAGCGTCCAATTGTTGCTCCAGTGTATCCGTTAATACTTGACGAACAGCGTCTGTCTCATTTAAATCAACTAAATCTAGAAATTCCGGAATGGCAATGGTCACCCATGAATTTCCACGTCCCCATAACGCTTCAGCAAAATTGTGATTGCCTTCAAACGTCCAGCCATGGAACCATAAACCGGTCTCTTTATCAGACAAATATTTGATATGTATTAAAAATTGTTTTTTTGCCTCTTCCACATATTCGGGTTTGTTTAGCAATAAGCCGATCTTCGTTAGCGGTAAAACACTCATCATTAGCGTGTCATCCCATAATTGCTGATAGTTCTCGGAACCGAAAACTACGTGCTGAATTCCCCCACCCTTTGTTCTTGGCATATCATGATATAACCAGTCACCCCAAGTTTCTAAATAAGGAAGGTATGTGGGATTACCTGTTTCTTCATATAAATATGCAAGCGTTAACATTTGTACCATCGTGTTAACATTTTTCTCCACTGGAGGCTCTTTGAACTGATCGTCAAACCATTTGATGATAATTGATAAAATCTCTTCTTTTTTCGTTAATTTATAATATTTCATCATGCCATATAGGCCAACCCCTGCTGTCCATTCCCAATAATTAAAACTCTTGTTATCGATTTTTCTTCCATCTGCAAGTGGAATCGCATATTTCCCGTCTGGATCATTTAGGTTAATCAGGTTATCAATTAGCAGCTCTATTTTCTGTTCAATTTCATGTCTTTGCATGTTGATTACCTCCTTGTATATAGTTGGTTAAAGGAAATGTGTAAAAGAATACATGGTATAAAGATTCAACTCTATTATATGGAAACGAATTTATGGATAAAATTTAAAATTCAGTTTTTTTATAACAAAAAACAGTGTTTTAAATTAATTTTCCACCCCACGAGTTTTGTTGTACAAAAAAACCCCACCTTCTAAATAGAAGGTGAGATTTTTTCATCACTATTGAACGACTTCTTCTCCCTGATATATCCGATACGCTGGAACGATGGTGTCAGAGACTATTTCTTTTCCTTTTTCACGAATGAAGTCCAATTTATAGTAGGAATCAAATCGTTGGCTGATTTCTGTTTTCACCAGTTCGGGCGGTGTGACGACGATGAATTGGAATTTTAACTTATCGGCAACTGCAAAGATCGGGTCAAGGACATGTGTGGATGCAGCTTGTCCGAACGGATTATCACACACTAAAGGAACCCAGCTATGATCGGTTTCACTTTTAACTGATAATAACATCATCATCATAACCATTCGGGCTGATAACTTTTGTCCCCCACTGCCATCTGATTTTGTCTTAGATCCTTGATTAATGGTCTGCCAAGTAGAGTAATGCTCTCTTTGGGGTTTCCCATACATAAAGGCATTATCCGTTCTCATATTATAGACAAGTAACTCAGGATATCGATTTCTCAGTGATACAAACAAAATTTGCTCGTCACTAATAAGCTGTTTAATTTCCTGGTCTAATAATCGATTATGATCATCAATCATATCAAATTGCTTCGTAATTTTATTTATGGCCGATACAAAATGCTGCTTTAGGAGCGGTTCGATATCTTCCGCCTTTTTAGGCAAGATGTCTTCTTTTAATTGGACGAGAGGGAAAGATCCTCGTTCATTTTTCAGCTTCATTTTCGCAATCATGGAACGAATGGCTTCTGAAATACTCATTACTTTCATACTAGCTCGACTAGCCCAGAAGTTTTGAGCCTTTTCTGCCCTTTCTTTGTCTCGTTCTAATTGTTCCAAACCACTTTGTGAGAAGCGCTTCATATTTTTCACAATGCTTTGAATATGCGAGTAATGCCTTGTATCCATATGGTCTAATGTTGTTAAAACCTCATTCTTAAAACGAATCTCCCAATCTTTCCCTTCAATCGCAAGTTTTAAGTTACGCAAGGATTGGTCGATTTTCGCATGCTTTTCCTGTCCTTCTTCTTGAATCTCTTGATGTTCTTCACACCAGGATAAGATACACGCTTTCCCTAGAGTCTTAATTTTTTCTAGCTCATGATCGGTAAATGCTGCTGCCTCTTCCTTTAAGATCACTGATAGAGTTAACAAGTCTCCTTCATAACTTGCAATATTGGTTTCTGTTTCTTTCTGACGTTTTTCCGTCTTCTTTACTGAATCCTTCGTTATCTTCGTTTGGTCTTTTATTTCTACTTCCTTCACTTCTAAGTCAAGATCTGCCCATTCTTCAGGCTGTTTTTCATGCTTTGCTATCTTTTTGCCTGTCTTTTCGCGTTGTTCGGTCGCATGCTGCAAGGACGTTTCTGCTACCGTTACGGCCGTTCCTTGTTCACGCTCTTCCTTTTCCGCAGCCTTCGCTTCCTTCTGTGCCGTTTGCAGCATATTTTCTAATATGCTTATCGGTTCATCAGGTTCAGATGCCTTTTCCCATTCCTCATTTGCTGCTTTGAGTTTTTTCTCTAATTTTGTTTGCTGCTTTTGTTCGGTTTCTTTCTTTGCTTGAATAACGAGTAATTCTCTAGCTTGTTCTTCTTTTGATTTTTGAAGCTGTTTCAACTCTTCTATTCTCCCATTTATCTCTTCTAATAAATGAGTGGATAGGCGCGGAACTTCTTCGCTTTGGTCTACTTTTTCATCAGAAGGAAAAGCCGCTCCTTCAATAAAGAAGGCAATTTCCTTGATATTCTGTTCGGTTGTCAGTTTCCATTCTACATACGTATGATTCCACTTGGTTTGTAACTCCACGATCTGTTGGTGCTCTTTTCCTAATACTTGCTGCTGTAGGACCAAGGCTTCTGTTTGTTTCTCTTTTTCTTCTTTCACCCGTTTATTTTCTTGATGAAGAGTTTTTTCTTTTTCAAATTCCTCTAATGTTTCCACATCTTTTGTAAGTTTATCTATTTTTCGTTTTGTATGTTCCAATTGCTCTTTTAACTGAAGCTGTAATAGCTTTTCCTTTTCTTGCTGTATGGTGATTTCCTGTAAATTTGCTTTCTTAGCAAGAAGAGCGTTCTGTTCCTGATTTAGGTTTTTTTCAATATCACTTGATAACTGACCTGATAGAAACCGATCAATTTCTTTTAACATACGACGCAAAGAGTTTTCTGTTTTTTCAATCTCAATAAGTGTATCTTTCTTTTCTTCTATTTGTTTAGCCATACTAATTTTCCAGTGGGTGAATTGATTTTTATCCGATAACAGCTCTTTCTCGGTTCCGTTAATGATGACAAAGGATGGTTGGTGATTGTCGCTGTTCATTTCCTCACGCATAAAAATCGGTACCGGACTTTTAAACATTCTTCCTGATAGAACCTGCTGATTAATTTTTTGCCATTGATGCTGGCTTACGACTAAACCGTATGGAAGGAGCGGATACGATAAGCAATAGTTCGCCATATCCTCTGTACGTAATGATTGAAGAAACTGAGTACCATAAAACACATCAATACCTGTCTTCTCGTCGATCCATTCTTTTAATTCTTTCACATCTTTATTTGCAATCCAGAAACCCTCATCATTTAAGGAATGATCGAGCTGCGTTTCCCAAAGTTCTTTTTTAATTTGTTCCCCTTGTTGTTTGTTACCTGCCAGAAGTTCTTCTATCTGTAACGCATACTTTGATAAAAGCGAGTGAGTAAACGGTGCAGTAACATCATCCAATAAACCATGAAGTTTATCTAATAATTTTGATTCTCTTTGCTCTTGTTCGTCATTTGCTATCTCTAATTCCGTACACTTTTCTTCTGAAAACTGAATGGATTGGACAAGCGTACCATGGGAAGAGGCTAGTGAATTTTGCTTTTCACTAGATTCTTTATCTTTTGCTTGTATCTCTTCTAAGGTAGCCTTTTTATCCTCAATTTGTTTAGAGAAAGATTCAATCAAGCCCTTTAAGTCATACGTTAAGCGGTCACCAAATTCTTTGATGAGTGCTGCATCTTTTGATTCAAAGGCATGTATTTGCGTATATAAAAAATCCATCTCCGTACTAATTTGAGCAATTTCTTTTGTCTTCAGCTTATCCTGTTGCGTGAGCTCCGTTTCTTTTTTCTTTAGGAACTTCTGATAGCCCAAGTACTGCCTAACACCTTCTTGTATGGTTAAATAGGAATGCTCCCATTGTTGTGCTACTTCTTTTTTGATTTCATCCATTCTTTGATTCACTTGCTCTAAGCCACTGTTTTGTTCTAATATGGCAATTTGCTGTGACAGAGAACGAATTGTTTGTTCGTTTTCACTCCACTCTTTCAATAATAACTGAAAGACGAGTTGTTCTTTTCGTTCCTGTTTCTCTTTGACTATTTCTTGAGAGGAAGCATGTTTTTTTCTTTCTTCTACTAATTTCTTATCCCACGCCATTACCTCTCGATGAGCTTTTGCATACTCCAAATTATCTTTTTGATAGCGTAGGTCTTCTTGCTTGATTGTTAATTTCTCTATGTCTTTTTCTAAAGTAAGCAACATTTCCGTTTCTGATTGCTTCAAATGTTCTAATGCACCAAGCAGTTGCCTTCCTACCTTAATACTTTCCTGAACAATTTCTTTATGTTCGACCCCTTTAGCTAAATGCTCTTCAAAGGGAACAATATCTTCTAAAAATTCTTTATGGGCTTGCTCTCTTTTTAAAAGAACAGGCAGATCTTTTGCAATACTGGCCTGACTCTTAAAAATCTCAACTAGATCATTCTTTTGGTGTTCCGTTCGATGTAAGACTTGACTAACGGTAGGAATAATTCGTTTTTGGAAAAGGGAATGATCATCTTCGGCTCCCTCAAAGTATTTTCCTACTCCACCTTCATCCTTATTGATATCCTTCATAATGTCCCAATCTTTACGGTTAATTCCGTATGTATCAAGGATGCGATAGTGTTTCTTCATATCTTTATAAACGTCATATCCATTCCATTTCAAGTAATCCTTCAAGCTTTCACTGTCAGCAACCTCATCATTTTCATACAGTGGAATATGCTCGACGGCGGCCTCTTCTTTGCGTTCAAATTCTCTCGTGTAAAATGTAATATTGGGGAGAATTTTTGCTTCCTGTTCTAAAGATTTGCTTTCATTTCCACCTTCTTCACTCATCGAGATTCTCTGTTCAGCAGAGAACATGCCTCCCGTAATTAGATGTCTGCGATCGGCACCGTCTAATTCCCATTGAATGAGAACATGAAAGGTATAAGGAATAAACTGCTCTTTATTATTAAAGAAAAATTGTTGATAATAACGATTGTTTTGTTTTCCCCAAGACGTTCCAGGTTTGAGAATTTGAAAGACCGTTTGCAGGAACACACCTTTTCCGCCCCCATTCATCATAGCGATGAGACCATTGGTTGACGTTTCTTCATTATGGAAGTTAAAGGTCGTATCTTTATATTGCTTTTGCATGCCATCATACTTCAGGCCAACAATTCTAATTCGATGGATTTTCGGCATGCTCATTCTCCTCTGTAATCATTAATTTCTTTAGTATTTCGTATCGGTCATAATCATGATACAAGTATTCAATTCTCTCAAAAAGCTCTTGTTTTGGAATTACCTTTGGAATATCATCCCGATCAAGAATAACGATTAGCCCTTCCGTCTCTAATAACCGCATAGCGCTGGTTATTAATCCGATTCTCGTTCTTCTATTACCTTTTTTCATCCCATAATCCTCGGTGTCGACCTCCATGTATTTCCAGGTGGTCACCATTTCCTTCATATCCAGTCGTTCTTCTTCTCCGAAATTAGGTTTCGCTTTAAGAATTTTCTCCCAATTCATCATCAAGTCATTAACATACCGTTCCAAGGCATAGTAGCTAATGCCTTCCCGTTTCGTTCGAATTTTCGCCGCCTGGTTGCGATCAATGGATGCTAAGAAAGACATGATGATCACGCTGATCAGGTGAAAATGTTTTTTCGTTTCGATTTGGCGATGCTTCTCTTTCATATGTGTGAAATTTGTAGCAAATACCGAGCCAGTTGGCTGAACGACTAAATGGATACGTTTGGGTGATTCAATGATATACGTACCTGATTCGTCTGCTAATAATAAAACCATCTGTCTGACTTCCGGGTCAAAGAAGGTTTGGAAGTGTTCACTATTTTCGTCGATGACTTTATCTTTTAATAACGTAAAATAGACCGCTGACGCTTTTTTGATCGTTTCAGCATTCATCGCTTCTCCTCCTCTATACATATTTTAAAAGGGGTGATTTTTGTTTGATACCATACAAAAGGCTCCGCTCGAGGATCAAACATGGTAAAGATCTTCAACCCTTCAAACACTTGAAACTGTGGATATTCTTTCATTAATTTATGCAGAAGAATTTCTCTCTCATCACTCAGTGTTTCTTCCTTCCGGTGCAGCACTTGAACCTTTAACGGCTTTTTATCAAACATCATCCATAAATCAATCGTTTCAGATTCCTCGAACCACAAGTCTTGCACTTCCAAAGGCATGGTGGCGAGATCGGATAATGAAAACTCTCTGTTCGTTTGTAAAAATTGAAAAACATAACTCCACGCACTTATAACAGAATCCCAGTTCGTCACACGTGGACGAGTTTCGTTTTCTTCTGCTTCTTCTATCACTTCAACATCTGTTAGTTGTTGCTCATCGAATTCTTGTTCTCCCCAAATCCAATCAAGAGGCAAAATAAACTCATTCTTCGGTGAAAATATGGGAGAAAGGACGTTTTCTATGGCGCTAAAATCTTGAACTCCTTCTTTAAATAACCAATTTTCATACACATGCTCTCTAAAGGAAACCATGCTCTTTTCCCAGAACAATGAAGGATTTTCTGCTTTTAACTTCAGCTCATACGATATATTTTGAATAACGAGCTTCGCAAAACGATCATGTAATTGCCTTGTATGACCTATTTTCTCTTGGAGAAGAACCAATTCCCTTTGAATATAATCATCTGCTTCATTTCTACGTTTCGTTTTTTCTATCATACTAGTAATCGTACGGAAGTGATTTTTTTCCTCTTCAAATTGCTTTTCTATTTCCACACGATTGTCTGCTCTTTGCCTTTCCTCTTCAACCAATAAAATTTTGGGATTGTTGATCATTTCCTTTTGGAAGGTGAATTCATTTGCCATTAAGCGGTTTACTCGTGAAATGAGGTGATCGAGGTTTCGAGTAGCTTTTCTAAAATTACCGTTTTTAATCAACTGCATACTATAGAGTTGTTCAATCGTTATCGAGAATTCCTCAGCCATTTCTCGGCTCATAAATATCATTTCCTGAGCGACATCTGTTAATTTATAAACAATCGAGCCGCCTATTTCGAGATTCGTATATAATTCATCCATCGTGACATATCGGAAAGTTTGCGTTTCCCAAGATTGCCTTATTTCGTCGTAATATAAGGCTTCAAACGGCCTACTATACTCTTCTTTCCCCTGATATAAAAGCCCACTCGTGATTCGTTCAATCTGCTTATCGTCTGCTAAAAGTCTCATTTGTTTAATTGAATCTTCGACCATATACTTGATATCTGATTTGCTTCTATGATCATCATCATTTAGTTCTCTATAAAAGATGGTGAGGAGCACTTGCATGAGGATGGTTTGGATATGAGGTTTCAATTCCCCGACTTCCATTCCCCTTCCAAGTTCAAATAGAGGATTTAATCGCTGCATTCGTTGGGCGAAGCCTTCCCAAGATTCGTTCACATCCATCTCCTCCATGTTTCGATTGTTAACACTTCTTGTGGAATCCGCTTATTTTCCCGCCATAATTCTAGTAATACTGCTTGTTCTTCTTCAGTAAACCATTGGAAAAAGGAATCACGGTATTTCGGGTTTTGAGTCTGACCAGATTTCTGGTCATTTCTTTGTTCTAAACATTCAAGCATTTTCCGATATATCTTTAAGGCAGGCTGAATACAGCATTCCGGATACTTATCGATAAGCCGAACTAAGATCCCATATCCTGAGGCATCTAGATCTCCTGCGTAATAGAAAAGATAGGATTTTGGAGGAAACATTCGAAAGAAAAAGGAAAAACTACGTTCAATTTTTGTCCCTTCCCCATAAATAATGAGTTCAGGTTCATAATCCAGTACATTGGCTTCCAATAATTTAATGGAAGTATGAAAGAAAGATAGATTTTCAACAATGAGTACCCTCTGAATATCTTTTATTTCTTTTCCTTGTTTCATCCAAAATACAAAAGGCTCCCCATAGCTCACCATTTTCAGCTGCTCTTCTGATACTCCAATTCTAGCTAAAAAACCTTTTCCTTCGGGGAAACTGTCACCATCTAGTAAAAATTTTTCATGACTAAACAGTTCCAAGCTTCTTTCTTCAAATGAAACGATTTCCCGTTCCTGATCGCTTTGGAGAAAAGTATAAACATTCTGGATTCGATGCCATTCCTCAACCGTTTGCCATTCAGGATGACGTTCATAATAAGAAAAATCAAACTGATCACTTAACTTCATCATCTCAAGACGATCCCACTTGGTAGACTGAACTTTTATATTCACCCAATAATATAAGGGTAACGCCGGTGTTCTTCCGTTATATTGATTATTTTGAATAGGAATCAATTGTCCTTCTGCTTGCAAAAGTTCAATGGAACGAAAGAACAACGAATAACCATCCATCTCAAAATAATCATCCATCAACTTACGCAGCTGAAGCTCTAAATCATTAATATTAATCTTCTTTTTTTGTTTAGGGTGTTGAATATCTTCAATAAAACCTCTCACCCGTGTTTCAATGATATCTATAGTGCTCACCTACTTACTCTACTTCGTGTCAAACTCCTACTTCTATCCTATTTGGACATCCTTTTATTATAAACTAGTTGGTCTATGGTTTGTAAGTGAATTGTTGGTTAATAAAGTAGAGAAATTCTTTAGGATTATATTTTTTATCACAATAAAAAACGCACAAGTATACTCACTGTGCGTTTGAAAATTTTATAAATTTTTTTAATTATTTTATTGTGGCTTTATCAAATAGTCTAGCAACCTCAAGAATTTCTTCTTTATAGTTAAGAATATCATTAACTGAATCGATTTTAATATATGTTCTGTTAACATCATTTAATTGAATATACTTATTCGTACTGTTAAAACCTAAACGACAAACCCATTTTCTAATTGTGTCGTCTAACAACACATTAAAGTAACTTTTATTATCTCTATAGAAAACTCTTGAAGGGTCTATTTCTTCTTTTAGTATCAGCTTTATCAATACATAGCCTTCTATTTCCTCTTCTGTAGTATGTATTTCTTCTTCTGGTGACCTAGTATCATTAGTTAATTCAATACTCTCTTTTTCTTTCTCAACTTCAATGGCGGCATTTAGTGCTGTATTGTCGGTATTATCAGCAGACGAGTTTAGTGCCTTTTGTAGCTTATCATTTACCTTTTCATTGACAAATTGATTTAGGGATTTTTTCACTAACTCCCTGAAGTTGTCAATGACTTTTTTTGTTTTTACTCCTTGATATATTTCATTTAGAACTACTCTAATAAAGTCCTCAGAGGGTTCTTCCCATTGTTCAGTTAAGTACTTCTTAATTTCACCTGTATACTTTAACTCCGAGGCAGTCGTTAAAACATTTAATACATCAAAGTCACTCTTTCGGAACTTAGCTAATTCCGTTATATCAACATCTTTTAAGTCCAACATGTTTACAACAAAAAATGGTTTTTGATCCATTTTGTTTTGTTCATCCAAGTCAGTATAGAACTTATACTCAATACCATTTGTTAGGATAGCAAACTTTGCTTTTGTCGTTCCAAAATATCTAAAAAGCTGGGAGTCATGTTTCCCGAGTTGCTCGTTAACACTTTTAGCTTCTATTAAAATAACTGGTTCTTCACCCTGCATAATAGCATAGTCAATCTTCTCCCCTTTTTTTATCCCTACATCTGCAACATACTCAGGGACAAGTTCCTCAGGGTTAAAAATATCGTAACCTAAAGCTTGTATTAAAGGCATTATTAAAGATGTTTTAGTTGCTTCCTCTGTTTGAATATTACCCTTTATCCTTTCAATTCTACTTCCGAGACTTTTTATTTGCTGTTTAAATTCCTCCACATTTCTCACTCCCACACAGTTAGAATAATTTACCACTTATTATACCAAACTATGATACTAATGTCCGTGACATTCATGACTATTTAATTTTGTTTTATGAGTAAAAAGAATCTAATTTGTGGCTATCTGAGATTTTTGAACTTTGTATATAAATAGGAAGACCTAGCAACAATTAAGAGGAAAGAAGTTATAACAGAATTAGCTAATAATACTATAAAAAACCTCACTATACATGCCTTCACTGTTTTGGATTGTTTCCTTGGATAATCCTCTCATAACATGTATATAAAAAGGACATGCTTACTTTCGCAAACATGCCCTACATTGCTATGTTTTTTACCTGAGGATGATCTTCAACCCGAAAGGAAGAAGTAAACAATGCTCAATTATTCACAATCTCATATACAACAGTTACAGTCATATGCTATTTGTAAGAACCATAAAATAATAAAACACCCTCACAGGTACAACTAATACTAGTTAGCATACTTTCTAATTAACCACTTTAAGTTTGATTCTGAAATATCTCCGTCTCCATTTGGTTCAATTTCGTATTCTCCATCTTCTAGTGCCTGTGGTATATATGAAATTGCTTCCTCATAGTAATCAACATGTAATCTTCTAATAATCTTGTGAAACTTTATAATATCTAGGGTATTTCTAGCCTGAATAGTAAGGAGTTTTGATAGACCTTGTGAACCAGTGTAAATGACCATCAGATAACTATTCATCAGCTTGTTTGGATCTACAATTCTTTACAGCCCTATGATGTACAATTCTAAAATAGTCCGCAGTAAATTCCCTTCCGTCCTCAGGTAAAAAAGAATCCCATTCTAACATGCCATCTTTATCCGATTCAATGATCTCACCACAGTAGTCACAGTACCACTGTTTTTTCAGTTCTAGTTTTAATTCGAGTTCTTTAATTTTTCCACTCATTTTATCCCTCCTAGTTTAAGTTTAATACTAACATTCAACAATTGGGAGTAAATTCCTGCATTTTCACGAAATTATCCCTTTATCAAAAACCTTTTATATACTCCATTTCTAGAACCCTTAGGAATAGTTATGCGAATAATAAACATAAAAAAAATCCACCCTTCTTTTTACAGAAATAAGTGGATTAAACTCACTAGTACAACCTCAATCGGTCACACTAGGTCTATGTAATTTACCGAAAAAACACTAGTGACTTTATCAAAACAAATCACTGTCAAATCACTATCAAAAAACTGTCTTAACCGTTGATAACATTGACTTTATGGCGGGACTGCCTGGGAATCGAACCCAGCTATCCTGGCACGCAGGACACAAGCGGTTTTGAAGTTAGAGGGAAGGTATCATTTTTGATTACATTTAGTTTTATATAATGCCGTAAAGTCTTGATTTAATGCACTTTTTATTAATTCATATATCATTTAATTTTATTCAATTAAATATAAAAACATCTAATCTGTGACCACGGTGTGACCAAAAGTGTGATCAGTTTTCTTATTTTTTTATAGGATTAAATAGGTTGAGGAGGTTTTAACAAACCTCCTCTTCTTCCATTTGTCACCCAAAGAGAGATTGAGTTTATTGGAACCAAGTGACCCCAACCCTGTCAATGATGGATATACTTGTTAATCCTAATGTCTTTAGTAAAATGTTTATTCATACTTTGGCTCCTAAAATAAAAAGTAGAACAGGAATCTCGTTCACCAATTTAACGGGGTTCCTGTCTCCTTCTTTGTATTTTCTATATTTCTACTAGTACTTGCTTATAGTCTAGCCATTTGATACTACTACACTGTGATTTAATAAATTCATCGTGTGTCATCCATAAGTTTGTTTAATGACTGCTTATATATGGATGGGGAAACACCAAATCTCTCTTTAAATACCCTAGAGAAATGAGCTACATTTTCAAATCCAGTTGTAAAACATACTTCTGTAATAGAAAAAGGGGAATGTGATAAAAGTTCCCTTGCCTTATCTAGTCTACGATAGCGAATCCATTTAAGAGGAGGTGAATTGTATATTTCTTTAAACTCTCTTTTGAATGTGGATAAGCTTCTTCCAGATAGATATGCCAAATCACCTATAGATACAGGATTGAAAATGTTTTCCTCAACTACCTGACTAATACATTTCCGTTCATTATGTCTTAAATGTAGAAATTGGTATAGGAACTTTTCATCTGTATCTGCAACATCATATAGTAACTCAAGCAGTTTTAATCTGACTAATCCTTCTTGGATTTTATTTGGATCTTTTAATATAGGTTTTAATGATTCAATATATCCTGTTAAACGCTCATTCATAGGATACACTGAAATTGGAATAACCGTGGATGGGAATGAGGATTGCAAATTAGTCATTTTTATAAACTCATTTAGTAATTCATCTTTTAAAAAAAACATCATGTAATCAAGCAAATCAACTGATCTTTCATCACCAAATTTCTCATAACTAACTACAATGGATTTATGAATTAAGAGCATTTCTCTATCCTTCACTAAGTAGGACTGGTTACCAAACTTTAATAAATACCTACCCTTAAGGACAAATAATAGCATATGATCCTCTAAAAACATTCTTCCCTCCGTTTTTTTGGTAGGTAAGCATGATTCAATAACAGTCAGACCATTCATTTTTATAACACTTTGACTAGAAGGTTCATTCGACATTCCTTCTGGTACTTTAATTAGCTCACTTATAACGTTTAGCAAGATCCTAACCTCCTTTTCCAAGTTATTTCTCTGTATCACTAAGCTTTTTTTTAATTATGTTCCTAACTATCTTAATAACAAAGATCGAGGGGATATAAAAATAAACAAAATAAAACCCTACAGCGTAAACAAATTTATTAACCATCTCTAATTTGAAATAATTATCAATTCCAACTGTGGACATTAATACAATCCCAAGTGAAATAACTAGTGAGATTCTAGGCTTAATATCAAACAATCTCTTATAAATTCGGCAGACACTCCATAAATGTAGACATATTGTTGAGATAATAACAGCTAACCAACTAAAGACAACTATAAATTCAAATCTTTCAACAAATGGAAGCTCAATAATCTTTATCATTTCTAATGTTGGCCACTTACTATTTAATAATTGTCCAATACTGAAATAGGTGAAACTTATTAAGGTAACTCCTTCCATTTACATAGAATCTGGATTGGATCAGTGGTCTGAAAATTGTTCTTCTCTTATTAATGTAAGGTAAAGGGAACCTAACAAAACCGTCTGTCAAATCACGATATCTAAAGGGATAAAGGGGGGCCAGGTAAGGGATCCCAAATGATTTAAGACGAATAATATGTGTTAAAAGGACTATTACTCCCGCAACTAACCCTAATCCTCCCAATATTGATGCTAATAATTAAAGGGAACCTTAAAAAACGAATCGTATTTGACATTTTAAAAGTCGGTGTGGTAAATGATGCTAATGCAGACAAAGCAACAATGATAAGTAATATGTTACTAGTTAATGCTGCTTCAACAGCTGCTTGTCCAATAACAATCCCCCCTACAATTCCTAATGTTTGCCCAACCTTTGTTGGAAGTCGAGCACCAGCTTCTCGTAGAAACTCAATAATAATCTCCAAGAAGAGTGCCTCTATTAACGGTGGAAAAGGAACGTTTACTCTCGAATCAATGATAGGTCCGAGCATATCCTTTGGTATTACAGCAATGTGATAAGTTAGAACAGCTACATAAATGGGAGTTTCTGTAATTGAGAACATAACCCCTAAAAACCTTATCATTCGAAAAAAGCTTCCAAGTACCCACGGTAATAAATAATCTTCTGGAGAAACAAAAAAGTCAAAAATAGATGTTGGAGCATTAATTGTGTAAGGAGAACCATCGCATAGTATAGTAAGTTGTCCTTTTATTAGACAAAAGGCTGCACGATCTACTCTCTCAGTAGCAATAACAAGGGAAAGGGAGTATTTGAATTATCAGTAATTAATTGGTCTAGCATTGAACTATCACAGATTAAATCATAGTCAGTTCTTTAATTCTTTGTCTAGCTGTATTAAGATATTCGTTATTGATAACCCCATCCAGATATGCAATTACAATTTTTGTATTTGAAGTGGTTCTGTCTATCATTTCCTCAAATTTAAGATCAGGTGTATTCAAACTTTTTCTTAATAAACGCAAATTAGTATCATATTTTCTACAAAACCAACTTTAGGGCCGATAACACTATACTCATTTTCGGCATCGTTTTGTTCACGATAACCTTTAGATGTTGTTAATGAGTTAACAACAATACAACTATCTGCATTATTTTTGAAAAATACTATTGAACTCCCCTGTAATACTTGCTCCGAAATCTCTTTCATATTATTATTTGTTTTTGTATCTTTTATAGGCAGTATTTTTCTTATATCCTCTAAACTTAATATTTTTCCAAGGTTTTCCATTATAGGTGTGGAGATATTTTCGTGAATAATTTTTTCATCCACTAAGGAATCAAATTATGCAATAGTTAAGGATAATTCACTACTTATCATTAAATTTGAGAAGTCACTGGATTGAGAATAGCAGGAAATAATATCATTAATATCTTTAAATTCAGTTAATATATTTTTAAGGGAAACCATTGCCTTACTCCCCTTCTAATAGTATCTATAGTTCATTCTAATAATGTTATCTTTACAATTTTAAGGTATACATGGATTAAAAATATTTAAAACACTAAATCCTTACTTTGTAAAAAAAGCAAGGAAACAAATATGTCTCCTTGCTTTAATATATAAACGTCTGTAGTAATAAATATAATATGATTAAATTTGTGATACTCCACCATCAATTAAAATTTCACTACCATTAATATAGCTACTATCTTCGGAAGCAAGGAATACAATAGCTTTGGCCACCTCATTTACTGTACCCAGCTTTCCTCTTGGAATTCGAGAAGCTACCATATCTTTATATTGTTCGGTTTTTTCTCTATCTTTATTCCCTCCCAAGGTCAAAAACCCTGGTGTTTCTGTAGCTCCCGGACTTAAAACATTTACTCGGATGTTTCTCTCTTTTAAATCAAAAATCCAGCTTCTTACAAAACTACGGACTGCTGCCTTTGATGCACTATAAACACTAAATGCTGGTATACCTTTTGATGCCATAATTGATCCTATTAAAATAATAGATGCACCATCTTTAAGTAAGGGCAAAGCTTTCTGAACAGTAAAAAGGGTACCTTTAACATTAATATCAAATGTCTTATTATAATGATCTTCCGTTATTGTTTCTAATGTTGCCCATTCACCAACAGCTGCATTAACTACAAGGATATCAATTTGTTTTTCAAACCTTTTTACAGTCTTAAAAAGTTCGTCCAAATCATTCATTCTAGAAACGTCCCCCTGGACACCAATTGCATTGTCTCCTAATAATTTCACTGCTTTTTCAAGTTCAGTCTGACTTCTTCCGCTAATAAAAACTTTAGCACCTTCCCTCACAAGCTGGTCCGCGGCAGCGAGTCCAATGCCACTACTTCCGCCTGTTACAACTGCTACTTTGCCATTAAACCTGTTCATTTGGTAACCCCACATAGAATAATATTTTTTTATGTTTCTTTTATCTTGCACTCTTTTTGATACTTAATTATTAACAAGTCAAGTTCTTGGCTTTTCAATAAAATATCATGGTTTGAAAGTTTTCTATAACTCTTATATAGTGTATCTAGTTGACATCTCAATATATAAATTTCCATTAAAAGGTTCTGACATTTATTCATATCACTCTCATACATTTTTATAATTATTTTCCAACAAGTATATTGGGTTCCTTAGACCTTTTTGAAATTATCCAACAAAAAATCTTTCATTAATTTTACACTTGTATATAAGTCTTCCTCTAATGGAAAATGACCCGTATCTAATAAGATTACCAGGCAATCTTTTAAATCCTTTTGGAATGCCCTGGCACCTTCTTGGCCAAAAAACAAATCGTTTTTCCCCCAAACAACTAGAGTCGGTGGTTGATAAGTTCTAAAGTAATCTTGCCAGCATGAATAAAGTTTTAGATTGTTTTGATAATCATAAAATAAAGCTAACTGAACTTCATCATTCCCTGGTCGGTTGAGACCGTATTGATCCATATTCCATGAGTCTGGACTAATTTTATCTGGTTCTCGAGTACCATGTATATACTGGTACTTAGTAAAATCCTCGCTAATTAATCCTTTAAGCTTATCTTTATTTTCCTGTGTTGGAGAATTCCAATATTGTCGAAGTGGCTCCCATGAGGGAAGTAACCCTTCTTCATAGGCATTCCCATTCTGTGATATGATTGTTTCAATTCTATCTGGTCTCATGGTTGCAACTCTAAAGCCAATAGGAGCACCGTAATCGTGAACATATAAGTTAAACTTTTTTAAATCAAGATTATCTATAAATTCATTGATAAGGTTAGCGATATTTTCAAAAGTATATTCAAACTCGTGTATGGAAGGCTGATCACTATTTCCAAAACCAGGATATTCTGGTGCAATAATGTGATAATCTTCTTTGAGTTCATTAATTAAATCTCTAAACATATGTGAGGAAGATGGAAATCCATGAAGAAGTAATATCGATGGATTAGTTGGCTTTCCAGCTTCTCTATAGAATATATTAATCCCTTTTACAAGCATTGTTTTATAGTAAACCGTCATTTCAATGCACCGTCTCAATTATTTTTATAACAAAGATCTATTGAAATGTTTATTATCAAACTTATTTTTTTATATCATCATGATCTGTACTTGTTATAACATCATTCCAGGTTTGAATATCTCTTTCAAAGTTTGCTGTCTTTTCTTTAAACATATGAAGAGTATCACTACCTAGTGGGAGATGTACTGGAGCTTCTTTGGCATTCCCTAACAAAACGATTGCTTTGGCTAACTTCACTGGATCACCAGGTTGTTTTTTATTTAATTTATTAGCAATTCTTCTCATCTCACCAACTGTTTCATCATAATCAGGAATAATGTTGCTTGATTGAATTAGGGAAGAGTTATCTAAGAAATCTGTTCTAAAGAATCCTGGTGCTACAACGGTTGCTTTTATTCCAAGTGGAGCCAACTCTAGTGCAAGCGATTCAGTCAATCCTTCTACTGCAAACTTGGTTGCACCGTATACTCCCCATCCAATAAACCCACCTAATCCACCAATTGATGAAATGTTAATTACATGACCGGCTCTTTCTTTACGCATGTATGGCAATACTGCTCTAGTAACATTTAATAAACCAAACACATTGGTCTCAAAGTTTTTTCTTACCTCATCTGTGGATGATTCTTCAACAGCGGCCAGAAGCCCGTATCCAGCGTTGTTTACTAGAATATCGATCTTTCCGTATTTTTCTATTGTTTCATTTACTGCTTCAAGAGTCTGTTGTTCATTAGTTACATCCATAACAACAACACTAAGATTTTTTGGATTCCCTAATTTATCTGATAGAAGTTCTACTGAGTTTCTAACTGTAGCAACTACAATATCACCTGAATCAAGTACGGCCTTTACAATTTCTAATCCAATACCTCTTGACGCACCAGTTATGAACCAAACTTTTTGTTTTTTTGACATCCTTTTCCACCCTTTTTTTGTTATTATGAAATGATCTAGTTGAGAAGGTTCTGAATATATATAAATTCAATGCAGTAGCTTAGTTATCTAATTAAAATAAAATTTAAGTGTATTAGAGTTTCAATAGAACTGATAAGACTAATGAAATAAAGTTACCAATCAATTTATCAAAATATATCTCCTTCATTGGACGATTTCAGCAAATTGGTTATCTCTTAGCTGATAAGGTAACTATACTAATTAATCTTAATCCTCGCTTTTCTATTAAGGCCAAAATAATTGTTTTTTTGGTTCATACTGAAATGCCTTATTGATACATAATCCAAATTACAACGTAAATACTGATATAGTTATAATGAGCTGATTATGGCAATGAAAAAGGGACGCTTAACTAATCAGTTCGCTCCCTTTCATATTGATCATCCTATTCGTATTCAATTTCTTGAATACAAATAGGATGATCATTGCTATTAGAATGTTTGTGCTACCTTTACAGCTTTCTCAATACCAGCATCAATAATCTCCTGTGCTTGTTCTGGGTATTGATTGTGCCCTTCTATTATGACGGTTTTTATATCGTTTACCCCCCAGAAGTTGTGCGCCCATAAGGGCATTTAGAAAATCTGCTCTAGCAAAGTAGTAGGGAATTATCACATTCTTCACCCTATCATCAGCCAACTTATCCGTAAGGGAAACCAAGCGGGGAGTGTAGCATGTTGGAAAAGCCGTAAGTTGTCTAGTTACCAAGACACGACTGAATGGCGAGATGACAATTCATAGACAAGGATGAAAGCTGAATTGCTTGAATGATAGCTCAAGGAGGACTACGGGGACCTTCAGCGGGAGGTAATGATTTACGCTGTGTGAAGTATGCATATTTCTTATAAACTTCGAGAAATATGAAGTGATACTGCTTCGACCATCTTCTATATGGAAGAAACGAGTGAACATCACATCCGAAACTATGAAACGCTATGTTTCTAAATGTCTAAATGGGGATTGCCTAAGTCAGAACGCTGAAGCCACAGCTATGCATAATACCTATTTAGGTGATAAATTTCAAGCTGAAATGCAAGAAAGATGATGCTGAATATCTGATAAGGCAACGGAGTTCTCGTAGTAGTCCGAGATAGGGAAAGCCTATTACATGGCGAAGGAGAACAGTTTATCTAGTTTAATACCAAATTGGGAAGGAGCGTGAGGCTTTATGAGAAATCCAAAAGTAGTATTAAGCAGTCTAACTTCCAAAGCACAAAATGAAACGTATGTATTTGAGCGATTATATCGAAACTTGTATAACACCGAGTTTTATTTAGAAGCCTATGGTAAACTTTATCCAAATAAAGGAAGTAATATAAAAGGTGTTAATAATGACACTATCGATGGAATGAGTTTAGAAAGAATCGAGCGCTTAATTGAAAAACTAAGAGAACAAACCTATCAACCAAAACCAGCACGCAGAACATATATCCCAAAGAAAAATGGTAAAACACGACCTCTGGGTATCCCAACTTTTGAGGATAAGTTAGTGCAAGAAGTTGCACGGCGAATTTTAGAAAGTATTTATGAAACGCAATTCTCAAATCATTCGCATGGTTTTCGACCAAATCGTAGCTGTCACACAGCTTTGAAGGAAATACGCAATACGTTCACAGGGACGAGATGGTTCATTGAAGGGGATATTAAAGGTTTCTTCGATAATATTGACCATCATGTATTAGTTGGACTTTTACGGAAACGAATCAAGGATGAAAAATTAATTAATTTAATTTGGAAATTCTTAAGAACAGGTTTTGTAGAGGATTGGACTTTTCATAAAACCTATAGTGGGACACCCCAAGGTGGAATTATTAGTCCGTTACTTTCGAATATTTATCTACATGAATTAGATAAATATGTAGAAAAATATGCGGAATCCTTTAACAAAGGGGAAAAGCGCAGACATAATCTTGTCTATCATAACCTGGCATCAAGAATTAATTACTGTAAAAGTAAAAATAAACGTGATTGGGAAGGATTAACTAAGGAAGAAAAAGCTGAAAGGCTTCGAGAATTAAAAGCTCTATATAAAGAGCTACAAAGCCATGATAGCAAAGACCTTTTTGACCCAAACTATCGCCGAATGAAATATGTAAGGTACGCAGATGATTTTATTATCGGTGTCATTGGTAGTAAAAAGGAAGCTGAACAAATCAAAAAAGATTTAACATACTACCTTGCAGATAAACTCAAATTAGAATTGAGTGCTGAAAAAACGTTGATAACGCATAGTGAGAAAAACGCTAGATTCCTAGGGTACGATATACGTGTAGCAAGAGATTGGCACAGAATGAAGATGCCAAATGGCACAAAGAAACGCAAGTTCAACTATCAGACTAAGCTATTCGGTCCTCAAGAAAAATACATCAAAAAACTCATCGATTTAGGTGCATTAAAAATTAACAGCAACAATTGCTGGAAACCAGTTCATCGTCCGTATTTAGTGCATAATGATAACCTTGAAATTCTTCGTACGTATAATGCAGAAATTGAAGGATTATATTATTATTATCGTCTAGCAAGTAATGTACACGTCCTTCAATCTTTTCGACAAACAATGAAATACAGCATGATTAAAACATATGCCAGTAAATATCAAAGTACCGTCAGTAAAATCATTACAAAATTTAAGATAAACGGGAAATTAGGTATACGTTATATAACGAAGGATGGTCCTAAAATTGCCTATTTTACGGAACAAAGAATGGAAAAGAACTCGGAAATCAAAAAACAGTCAGTCGATATAATAGAAAATACGTTACTTTACGGTGGCAGAACAAGTCTCATTGACCGCCTTTTAGCTCAAAAGTGCGAATGGTGTGGTGCAAAAAATGTTCCATTAGAGATGCATCATATCAATAAGCTTAAAGATTTAAAAGGTAAGAAAAGATGGGAACAAAACATGATTGCAAGAAATCGTAAGACGATTGCCATGTGTGTACAATGCCACCATGACTTACACAATGGAAAGTTAGATTGATAAATGGAAAGCCGTATACTCTGAGAGGAGTACGTACGGTTTGGAGGGGAGTTCTTGGAAACCTACTTAGGTAACTAAGCAAGGCGCCGGGTACTTACCCTACTAAAATTACTTTTAGATAACTCACAGCCATTTCCAATGACTTTGCAGGTCCTTCTGAGTAAACTCCTCCACTTGCATTTAATAAAACTATTTTCTTCTCACTGAGTAGTCCTTTAGGTCCTTCCGCTGTGTAGCTGAAAGTTTTCCCTACCTGACCTATATAATCTAAATAGGTATGCAATGGAGCAGGTATTGTAAAATTCCAAAGAGGAAAAGCGAATACAACTTTACCAGCAGAAAGGAACTGATCCAAATATTTATTAACCAGGTTTGTCGCTGTTTTTTCTTCAGGGGTTAATTCTATTCCCTTACTCAACTTAAACATCCCATTTATCTTATCTGTATCGTAATAAGGTAAATTCTCTTTAAAGATATCAAGCTCTATTATTTCATCCTCTGGATGAGTTTCTGTATAACTTTCTAAGAATGATTGATAAAGTTGTACACTAACTGACTGCTCTAATGGGCGAGAATTTGCTTTTATAAATAAAACTTTTGCCATTTTAACTTCACTCCTTGATTTGGTTTTATCCTTAACACTTACGCAACACTCGTTGCATGTTTATAATAAGATAGGTAGGAAGAAGCTACACTCATCAAATCTCTAAAAATATTGTTTAACCAACAAATCTTAAAAATTGTCTTATTACGGAGGTGAAAAAATGACGATACAGAAACTTGACCCAAGAATTATACGTACCAGAAAACTACTCGAAGATGCCTTCACAAGCTTAATACGGGAGAAAGACTTCCATTCAATTACTGTAGGAGATATTACAACAAGGGCAACCGTTAATCGAGCAACGTTTTATGCGCATTTTACCGATAAATACGAACTATTGGATTCTACAATAACTAATGATTTCAGAGATTATCTTAAGCAAAGACTCAATTGTCATAGTTTATTTAATCAAGAGACTCTTACTAATATCCTTTTAGTTATGTGCGATTATCATAAAAATCTTAGTACCCTTTGTTCTAGTAGGTATCAATCTTTGGGAACGCTTATTCAAAATAATATTATTGAAGAATTACAAAATTTTATCTTTAACTCTTTAGTTCATACAAATGATCAAACACCTGGTTTATCCAAACTAGAATCAATTAAAACCATTTCAACAATGCTTAGTTGGAGTATCTACGGAGCAACATACTCTTGGAATAAAGAGGGTAGGAAAATCTCTACAGAGCAATTTATAACAAATATGCTACCAATAATAATGGATGGGGTAGGTTCTAAAGGAATTTGTGACTTAATTGAGAATTACTCGTCTAAATAGGAAAAAGCTATAATAGGGAAGGTGTTCAATGAGCAAAAAGACTATTATTTAATATATTTCTTGCAATATTGTTTATAAGATTTTCAAGAATGCAAGATGGGAAAGTGCTAGTGACAAGAGCACATATCCTGACTTTAGAATCAACGAGGATTATGCAATTTGGATACTTTCGCCCGATAATCGAATTAAAGTGAGAATTGAAAGTTTAGATAAAAACACCTTTCTATCTGAAAAAGACTCAAAAACTTTATATAAAATGCTTGCAGACGAAAAGATCGGTAATTAAATGACTGAGCTTTTTTTATATTTATTAAACTAACCTCCCTCTATAAAGAAACGGTTATCTTCAAATACCTCTTGTTTTCTCACGTTTTCTATATGATTCAATTTTATTATTAACAGTGAGGTTGGTGTATTAAAGTAATTGAGGGGAAATTTGGTACCTGTGAGCAAAAACTCCCATTACTACCTATACACTTTTATCCAAAAAGTGGGTAATAAGTAAAATTATAATCGCACTGGTAGATGTCCACATATCTCATGGTGGTGTACCCTCCCATGTCTCACAGAGTCAATGCTCCAAAATTCCTTCGTCCAACCTTTCCATGAGGTGGATGTCAGTAATGCTGCCCGACAGGATCCATGCCCGTATTTTAGTTGAATGACTGACTAATCCGTGCTTCATATGTCAAATAAAAACCAAATCAGTATATGAAAAACATATTAAAAATAAGAGTTATAGAGATTAAGCTGCGTTCTTCAAGGTAGCCATGTGTGTTATATCCTTCAACATTTTGTCTTCACAAAACTCACATTGTTTCTTACCAATAGTGAATAAAATTCGTATCAACTTATTACATATGGCAATAAGGGACTGCATTTTTTTCAAAGGGTTATCTGGACGTTTTGTATAATATTCATGTAAGGCTTTAAATGCTGAATTTTTTGCGACTAAGGGCATAGCTACTCGGAAGAGGAGGACTCTTAGAGTTTTCCTACCTCGTTTAGCAATCTTGGTTTGACCTTTGTGCTTTCCTGACGTGTTCTCCTTTAAACTTAACCCAGCTAAATTTATTATTTGCCTAGGGTGTGAATAGTTATTTAGATCCCCTACTTCTGCTAAGAAGCCAGCAATAGTATCCTTACCTATCCCCTTTATGGCAATCATTTGTTCAACACCAGGTATTTGTTCTAATAATTTATCTATATTTGATTCTAGTTCTTCGAACTTTTCTAGGATTAATTCATATTTATCTATTAAAGTACGGAGCTTTAATTATCAATACCTAAATCGTAAAAAGCCACAAAAAATAAAGAGTGAAACATATTATACATGGCTAATATGCTTCACCCTTTTAATTCTTGTTCCACAAATGCCATTTAGCACAATAAGAAAAGCCGCTAAAATAGCAGCTGGAACTTCAACTCTTGCACCCGTTAGCTCAACAAGGATTATTCTCTTCTTAATAAATTTCTGTATAGCGTTAAATGAGAAAAGGGGTCAATCTCATCTTCATTAGGAACATACATCTCTGTATCATGATAAGGCAGTGTAATCTGTTGCCAATCCTTATTATTTTCTGTTTCACCTGGTAAACATGATATGAACAATTCATAACCTTCACCATCACTTGATGTGGTAACTAACCGTCCTTCACCATATTGAATAGCATTGTCAATAACATCTCTCAGTTTTTTAAGTGCTATTTTGTTCCCAACTATTATTGCATCATCATGCCAGTGTTTTTGACCATAAATATGAAGATACGGAGATTCTGTATAACCCTCCTTCTTTTCCAATCACTTCTATGAATTTAGGAATAAGTATTTCGTGCGATATGTCAGTTGTAAATACATCCATTTCTGTGTGGCTTTGACCAAACATTTCTTCAAATTGTTGAATAAAAGGTGTTACTTCTACAAATAAAATAAGAGCATCTTTAAAAAAATATGTACGAATTAAGGTATCTTGTTTTTCATAACAAGCAAATGTAACAGTTGGAGACAACTCTTCAAACTGTACTCTTCTAATCTTAAATTGTTTTCTCTTTCCCATATTTGAAGATTTAGAAATGCTAGTGTCTATACCAATAAATAATGTTGTTTTAACCAAAACTTTTACCCCTTTACCTTTCATTTGATAAAACATAACACCGTTTATTAAATAAAACAAAAAACAGAAGCAGTGTAGCCCCTGTTCAACTCTTGCACCCGTTAGTTGAATAAGACCAATTACATTTCCCACTTAAGCTGTCTTCCTCCAATAATATGGTAATGTAAATGATAAACTTCTTGCTGTCCATGAGTTCCTGTATTAGTTATGACTCTAAACCCCATTTTATCTACACCTAGCTTCTTTGCTACTTTTTGAATTTCCATATGTATCTTTAGTATTACTTTTTCATCTACTTCTGTTATATCAAGTATGTTTTCTATATGTTTTTTCGGAACAATTAACGCATGAACTGGTGCACTAAAATGTAACCCGTAAAATGAAATGACATCCTCATCTTCATAAATGATTTCTGCTGGAGAATCTCTATTAATAATTTTACAAAATATACAATCCATTACCCGAACCCCTCATAAGCCTTTTTTTAAAGTATATCACTTGTTCTTCAACTAAACTCCCTCTATAAAGAAACGGTTATCTTCAATAAGAAAAACGGCATCCCTTGTTGAAGGAATGCACCCGTTAACTCAATAAGATTTTATTATTTATTCTTCCAGTGTAGAGATAACTTAGTTTTCATAAAAAGTTTTATTTTAATTATTTTGAATCATCCTTTTGATTGATTTAATAGCATCAAAATGCATTCCTTCATGATATAGACAAAAGCTAATTAATTCTTTCAATGTTGATAAGGTAAGACCAGTAGAAGTAGTGTAGGGTACTATCACATCATCTAAACGACCTTCTAAATTTTGCTCTATTCTGTCTATTTGATTTTTTAGTAACTGAATTAGTTCTTGGATAGTTGGTAACGCTTGGTCTCCCCAATCAATAGGCTTTGTACCCGTACTAAACAATTCCATAAAATAATTTGGTAATTTGGTTTCTTCCCCTATGATTTGGAAACCAAACTTTTCTTGTATCACATAGATGTGACCTAAATTCCATTTGATATTATTATTAAAACCCTTTGGTATAAATAATGATTCTTCATCTTTCATTCCTACCACTTGACTAAGTGTATTTTCTCGAACAAATCTCAGTTGTTTGAAAATATAATGTTCCATTCGATTCCCTCCTATATTGATACTTATATCCAAAATGTTGGATAATTTCTGTTACTACGCAGGTTATTAATTAACAATGCAAAAATCACAATAATGATAGAGCCAATTAAAACAGGTGAAATTAAATAATTCCAGCTATATGTCCCTAACATAACAACAAGTGGGTCTGCACCTGCTGGCGGATGTGTTGTTTTTGTTAACATCATCATTGCAATCGCTAAACCAACTGCAAAAGCAATCGCCCACGGCTCATTACCAAATAGATGATATATAAGTAAACCAATGAATGTTGATACAAAATGACCACCAATTACATTTCGAGGCTGTGATAGTGGTGCGTTCCAAACACCAAATACCAACACACAACTTGCACCAAACGGAGCCATTAACCATTCAGTAGAGGTCATATTTGTTAAATAAATTAAAGTAACAATTGTTAAAAATCCACCAGTTAATCCTGTAAAAGAGTCTTTTACATTAACTTTTAATGGACTTCTTCCTTTTCCTTTCATTTTCGATAAGTACCGTACACTGATTAATTTTTTATCTTCACGATTGATTGACGTTGCATCACTCATTGTTAAAACCTCCTTTTATTTACTATATTATTCTACACAGAATATCGCAGTTATCCATCTTTAAGCACCCTTTCTTAATACAGAAAGGTCTGTATTGTTTAGTAGGAAGAAGTTAAAATTAATTCTTATTATCTTAGTAAATAATAGTAGTTATTCTTTACCTTTCGTACATCCATGACATTATGGATCTCACAAAAAACATAAATCACTCTTCAATTTCTATAGGTAAATTATGACTATACGTTTGGTTGGAACTTTTAATTTGGAATCTACCAGAAAAATCAATCGTTAAGTTGTCATCAAGGAAGTCTAAAGAAGATTTATTTAAATAAATTGGTTTCCAATTCGTTTGAACTTGTTCAAAGCCTACATTTAGCTTAATAAGTTGTAACCTTAAAACTCCATCCAAAGGTTGCCCACATCCACCCATTTCATAATGAAGAAATCTAAAATGGTTAGGAAATTTATTTTCCAGCTTTTCAAACTCATCTACCGCCGCTTCTGTAATAATAATATTCATAACTATTCCCACCTTATCTATTTTGGATTATATGGCGAATACTTCATAAATTCCCATTGATAAGATTTAGAAGTATCGGTTTGTAGAACTTCAGCCACTTGAATTTGTATTAGACGTTGTGCACCAGGAAATTCGGATACAATATTTTCATTAATCTTCCAGACAATTTGCGCCTCACCGGTAAGCTGTAGCGTATCTCCAGTATCGAAATCAAAAAATAGCAGTCCAACATTCGGATTTTGCACGATATTTCCTAAAGTATTGAATAACATATTGCCCGGATAATCTGGAAACAACAGTAAGTCTTCACTAATAGTATAGACAAAACCTGGCATTCCACCTTTGTGAGAAATATCCATTTTCCCTTCTGAGCTTGAACTTGCAATAATGAAGGTATCTGAATTGCGAATCCAATCTTGTTGATCCTTATTTAAAATATCTCGATGATAAAATACCTTATTTACATTTTCTTTAGCAGGATTATATGTGAACTTCCTAGCTTGGATAAATTTTGGACAATTCCCGTATACTTGCTCAGTTTTCACTTCGAACTGCCCATCTAGGGAATAACGCAAAATAACACCGTTAGTTCGAATTCTAATCCTGGAGACAAAATCAATTATAAGAATTCCAACCTCTTTGTTATGTTGTATATTAGAAAACAAAGGATCAAACTCGTTTATCCGACCATTAATTCTGACTATATCCGGCCCAATTACTTGTATAATACCAGGGTCACCTGCCAAAAATGAACTCCACACTCGCCCTGTGCTATCCATGGACCCAATCATTAATACAGATTGTTGATTTAAAAAAGATTCAAATTGTTTTGATATGGTTGGCTGAATCATTGTACCTAGAGAATCTGCGAACTTCTGTACACCAAGTAGGTCATGTACAGCACGTTCTCCTGAATGGAAGACCTCCATCATTCACACATCCAATCTTCTTGAAGATACTGCGGTTAACCAAATATTTATTTTATAAGAAATTTGAATAGAACTTTCACAACACAGCGTCATTTTTTGTTAAATTTGATCTATATAAGTTGAATATAATTATTTGCACCTTCTTATTCAGTTGCTAAATCATCATTGAAGTTGCCTTTGTAGGGCAACGTATTCTGCATGACTTTGTGCTGAGATGGGATTATAAGAAAATATTTAGTTCAAAACTTATATAGTTTAGTTTTTTAACGTCCTAATAGTTCATTTATTGTCTTTTCATAAATCCAACCTCTTTTCTCCCCATTTCATATACTTTGTATAACATCGGAAACGGGGAGAGTTTGTCCTAAAACAAACTACAAAGGCTGGAGCAACTCAAATTTATATTACAATCAGGAACTAATTATGCTTTACATTCTTACCTAAAAAGGTCAGCAAAATTATTTTGATGCTCCCTTTAAATAAACATCTACAAGGACCTGTGCGGTTTTACAGCCATGATGAGCAGCTTTATGATTTCCCTCTATCATTGCAGTAACAATCGCTCCCTCAGTTAAAAGAAATAAACCGTTGGTTAATTCTTCTACTTCTTGTATCCCAGTTTCTTCTACAAGTCTTTTGATAAAGCTTTTGAAAAACGATTTATGCTCAAGGGACACCTGGTGAAATGAGTGTTCAGGTTCTGTGAATTCTGCAGCAGTATTTATAAAAGAGCATCCGCGAAAGTCTGATTGCAAAAACCACTCTTCTAATACACCAAACAAAGCAATTAATCGCTCTTTCGGCGTTCTTCCTTTTTCAAGAACTGTAGATTCAAACCAATTTCTCCAAATTGAATCTCTTTTTTGAAGATAAGCTATAACTAAATCATCTTTGGACGGGAAGTGATTATATAGGGTCATTTTGGCCACCCCGGACTCCGCTACAATTTGATCCACGCCTGTTGCCTGAATTCCTTGTTTGTAAAATAACTCCGAGGCAACATCGAGAATATGCCCTTTCTTACTTCTTTTCATACTTTCTCACCTATTTCAATCGTTCTCCTAAAAATTGTTTTATTAATGCGGCACTAATTTCCAAATCCTCTTCTAAAGGAAAATGGCCCGTATTTAATAAATGTACTTCACAATCTTTAAGGTCTTTTTGGAATGCTAGGGCTCCTTTTTCTCCAAAGAATATATCGTTTTTCCCCCATGCTACTAATGTAGGAGGCTGATATGTTCTAAAGAATTCCTGCCAGTTAGGGTATAGTTTAAGGTTATTTCGATAATCATAAAATAGTGCAAGTTGGATTTCTTTATTACCAGGACGATCCAAAACAAATTGATCCATGTTCCATGCGTCAGGACTAAGTCGATCAGGATTACGAGTTCCGTTTGTATATTGGAACTTCGTAAACTCTGCTCCCAAAAGTTCATTCAAGTTATTTTTATTTTCTTCAGTTGGATTATCCCAATATGTGCGTACAGGATCCCAGGCTGATAATAATCCTTCTTCATAGGCATTACCATTTTGAGATATAATAGCCTGAATGCGTTCTGGGTTCTTCGTTGCTAATCTGAATCCTACTGGAGCACCGTAGTCATGAACATAGATACTAAATTTCCCTAATTTTAATTCATGCACAAATTCATTCATCAAATGTGCTAAATTATCAAACGTATATTCAAATTCCTCCATTCCGGGTTGATCACTATTTCCGAACCCTGGGTAGTCCGGTGCGATAACGTGATATTCATCCATAAGTTTATTGATTAGATTTCGGTACATATGAGAAGAGGATGGAAATCCATGAAGTAATAAAATTGTAGGAAAACTTCTATCGCCTGCTTCTCTATAAAAAATCTTGATGTTATTAATATATACTGTTTTGTATTGTACTAACATATTTTTCACCTCAGATTGGTTTATTTTTCTAACCTGAATTAAGCAAGGAAAAGGCTAACGTTTTAGTTATTGCATATTACCTCCTCCCTGAAACCTATTATACATACAGGTCTGTATAATTGCAAGCTTTTTAATTATCTCCAATTCACTCCAATGCCAATCAGTATTTATCGCTTGGGCGGTCGAGGAGGAATCAGAATCGGGTCGGATGGCTTCGGGTTCGGCTTATTCGCCATTTTTTTCCATTTCCCTTGATTCCGGTTAGGGGGCCGGAGGCTCGGTTATTCTTCTTCTTGTTGTTGTTCTGGTTGTTCTGGATCTCCTTCTGGGTCTTCTTGCTGATCGTGATCTTCATGTTGCTGCCGATGTCATTCGGCTCCGGCTTGCCATCCTTCTTTAAAGGATTCTACACCGTCAAGATAACCATTAACAGCCGCTGATTTTGTTTCTAAAGAATATTTGGTCATAACAAAACTGCACCTCCAATTCTATTAAATGCTTACTTTAGTTGAGGAACAAAAGGGAACGCTGTAGCAATCCCGTTTTTAGCATAAGCACCCGATAGTTTAAGTACAATCCTTCACAATCTTTCTTTTGGAATAAGAAAAAAGGCGACCTTCACCTTGAAGAATCGTACCTTATAGGCGAATAATAAGTGTAATATATTACTCTTATTTGTAGTATGACCTGTTATATTAAATCGTCCATACTACCCAAGCTGTCACAAAAACCAAATTCTTATCCGTTTGATAATTGGTCACTGGCGGTTGCCTGAGGCGGTTTCTCTAACCATCCGTTCTCAATCATAATATTCATTCCGTCTTCCGCATAGTGTAAAGTTTCTGCAGTAAGTCTAACATAATCAGCTCCTAAATCACGTCTTGGGCTTAAAGAGAGACCTCTGCCATAATGAGCAATACCTATGGAATTTAATGATTGAACATAGAACATCATCAGTTTATCCAGGTAACAATGAAAGTGCTGGGAAAAAAAAGTCAGGAAAAACAAGAAAAGGTAATAAAAAATTACGAGTAGCACTTGTTTAAGCTGCACATTCGGCAGCAAGAACAAAAAACACCTATCTTTCATCCCAATACCAACGTTTAGCAGCAAGAGTTAGTAAAAAACGTGCAGCAGTTGCGGTTGGACATACTATATTAACGATTGTTTATCATTTGTTAAGCAAAAGGCAACCTTATATTGAATTAGGTGCAGATTACTTTGATCGACGAAAGAAAGAAATCGTGATTAAGCAATCTATTAAACGATTAGAAACACTTGGTTGTAAAGTAGTGGTTGAAGCAATAGGGTAATGATGTGTAAAAAATTACAGATTTGGTTAAAGCCTAGATCCATTTTTTTAAAAACTGGTTTTACTGTGAATTACTTCACATAATGAACGATTTACAAATGAAGAAAATTGATACGGATTCGCTCATTTCGAGAAAACACGATCGAAAGAAAGTATATCGTGAGAATAGTGACCATATTGTCTATAATGTTTTAATACCTAACTTCATGAAAGCACATATTGAACTCTTAATGATGGATTTATATGCACACGCAAGCACTACGGAAAGTAACTATTCACACGACAACCAAGAAGAAATTGCTGTCGTCATGAAAGGTCAAACTTATGTTGAACTTGAAGGTACCGAATATTTTTTAGATGAAGGAGATGTCGTACGAATTCCGCCCAATGTTAAACACCGATTTTTAAACAAGTGTGATGAATCCAGTCATATTTTATTCGTACTAACCCTATCTTTAGCTTAAATAGTATCTCCTTATGTGAGTAAGCTGATTAATCTTCTGCCAAAGTCTATCCAGACGATTTGAATAGTAGCAGTTAGTAAATTAGATGACCAAGCCTGTGATGGTACTCATATAACCTTTGCAATATAATCTGCCTACTTATTAAATGGCTAACATTATGATACAATTTTAGTTTTAATCGAAAGTGCCTTTAGAGAAAATAGGAGCGATGAAAATGAAAAAAGCTAATCTCTGTTTTATAGGTGCTGGATTTCATGCATCTACTAATATTTATCCTTCTGCTATTGAAGCAGGTGCAGCAATACAGGCTGTTGCTACAAGGAATATTGAGCGTTCTAAAGCTACCCTTCAGCGTTTTGGAAGTAAAGGGACGCCCTATGACGACTATAAAAAAATGTTACAGTATGAAGAGTGCGATGGTGTTGTTGTAGTCGCTCAGCCTGAAGATCAGCCTTCTCTCGTGATGGATTGTATCAAGGCTGGAAAGAATGTATTTGTGGATAAGCCTCTTGGAATGAGTGCTGATGAAGCTGCTGAAATTGCAGATGCTGCTGATGAAGCTGGAGTGACGGTAATGGTTGGATTTATGAAACGTTATGCTCCTTGTTATACTAAGTTAAAAGAAATTATTGAAAATGGTGATCTTGGAAATGCCCGTTCGTTTCAAGCAAGATTTGCAGTAGACAGCACGCCATTTTGTAAAGATGATGAGCAGTTTATCAAGTTTGCTGCGATACATATCGTTGATTTAGTACGCTACCTATTTGGAGAAGTTTTATACGTATCAGGTTTTAAGAATAGTGATAATGGGTTTATTTCTCACAGCATCTCACTAAAGTTTAAAAATGGTGTTGTTGGTAGCCTATACTTTACAGGAATGACAGCTTGGTCTCGTGAAAGTGAAAACATTCTTGTTACATTTGATAATGGATTTGCTTTTGCAGATGAAGTGAATTCACTTACTATCCATAAATCACAAACATTCAGCGATCTGCCATGGAAATCTCTTGAAGAGGCTGACACTGTATTTACTCAATCTGCATCCCCTATGTCTGGAACTTACAGAGATCTTTATTTACGTGGCTTTGTTGGAGAAATGACTCATTTTATAGACTGTTGCAAAAATAAAAGAAAACCAACGTCCAATGGACGTGACAACGTTCATACAATGTCTCTTTGTGACAGTATTTTGTCTGAGTTAAAATAAGCATTCTACAAGCATATTCTTAGATAAATACAAAAAATAAAGGAATGTTTAAAATTGAGAAGTAAAATATAATAAGTTTTAGCATGGTAGGTTAATTGGTAAAAAATACTTGATATGTAGTAATATTTATAAAGAAGAAGAGATTATGAACACTAAAGAAAATGAAAATAAAAAAGTAAATGTTACGAAAGATATTGCAAAAGGAATAGTAAAAGGGTTAAAAACTGGTTCTTGTTCTGGATAAAGATTTGAATGAAAAGAGCGTCTTTACTGCTTACTTTAGGATTTATATTGTAAACAACAGCAAGAAGAAATGAATAAACAAATTAAAGTTAATAAAAGTTTAGGAAATCTATAAAAGATAATAAGAAGCTTTATCCATGTTCTTTAACAAGATATTTTCAATAAAATTAAATTTCAGAAAATTTTTTAAAAGGACTCCATACTTGAAGTTGTTCCTAAAAAGAAAGTTCAAGTATGGAGTCTTCTTTCTTCCAGGCTAAATTTCGCGACAGAATGTTGATGCTACATCTAAACCTTCATTTTACACTACTACATAAGCATCTTTCCCAATACTTATATTTCCTTTTCGATTTATTATATTAAGTTGCTTAGCTGGATTTAGAGAAGTCATTTTAATAATATCTTCTAGATTGCAATAGTATATTCAATCATATTTTTAATGGCATCATTGATTTTTAGAAAACTTCCAGCAAATGTACCATCTTCAAAATTGGCAGTTGTTTCAGTGTATTCCATCTAAAACTGATCCAAAAAATAGTTTTTCTCTAAGGGAAGCAGCCTCTGAATTCCATTATATAAATGAGTAACATGTGTTGCTTCAGCTTGAATTGCCTCATTTATTTCAAATTTAACATTTTTTATTAAACTTGCGTTTGCAAGTTTAATAAAAGCTTCTATCTAATAAAGACTCTCAATTTAGAGAGTTTTTTGCTAGGTTTGTCTATAAAGTCCATTTTCAACTTTGGCTACGTACATGTTGTGTTATACAACATGATTTTATGTTTTTCATTAGACAATGACTTCCAAATAAAAAACTTCATGAAATACATAACAATTGATATACAAGGTAGAAAATATATTTAATTGCATAAGTAATCGCTAACTTTTTTATGGTATTTATTCACATAAAATATAGGCAAATTAGGCATTTTTCTGATTCTATCGTTGAATATTTATCTCAAGAGTTAGTCACGTCATTGAACAAACGATCCTTGAAAATTAATTCAGTCAGAATTAAACGGTATTGAGTTCTGTCAGCAACCACTAATGACGAGAAAGTATTACCTACTTAGTGTTTATTGTATTTTTGGTGATAGCCGAATTATCAAATGTAAGAGGAGTGCCTGCGCAATGCTTCCATATTTAGAATGGTGAGTTGCTTGCTTATTTTAAGAATGATCCCTTCCTCCACCAGTTCATTCATTATTCTCCGCATATGTCTCTCCGAGATGCCAATTTCATTAGCTACATCTTTATGTTTAAAATATATCGTATTTGATTTCGAACGCTCTGCAGCTTGAACGATAAACATACATAGCTTCTGGTGAGCTGGATATAGCAGTGATCTCGCATTTTTAATGGAGGATTTCATAAGTTTATCGCTCATACTTATACACATCAATAATAGGAAGTTCGCTAATTTCGTCAAATATTCATTTACAATTTCCAAAGGAATAAGTAGTATACTCACGGGCTGAGAAGCTACTGCTGTATGCAAATAATTGCATTTATTAAAATACTCTATATCTCCCAACATTTCTCCGACCTCCAAATACGTTACAACGGCAAAATTACCTTCCTCGGAAGAATTAATAATAGCCACTTTCCCTTCAACAATAATGTAAAGGTAATTTACTTCTTCTCCAGAAACATTAACTACTTCATTTTTATTATATGCTTTCACACTTAAAGAGGGAGTAATCTCTGGAGGTAAGATATTCTCCAAAGCAGCTTTTTTAATCGCTTCTTCAACTTTAACTAGATGTGATTTCATAATTACCCTCCCCCCTCTATTTATTGTAAAAGCGGACATATGTCCTCATTGTTTGCGCTTTAATTTATTATACTGAATGCAGTAACACAAAATCAATTCTACATTCATGAGGTGGGTTTATGAAATCAATTATTGACAATTCTGCATTGGCTAGCATCGGAGAATCTAGAATGCACTGGTTTCGCGAGAGAATGCCTATTGTAGCGGGTATTAATCAAATTTTTAAGGAACAGCAGACGTTTAAAGGCAAGACGATTGCCGTTTGCATGCATATTGAACCAAAAACAGGCTATTGGATTGAAGGTTTGCTTGGTGGTGGAGCGGAGCATGTTTATCTGGTGGGCTGTCTTGGTACTACAAAAAAAGATACAGCAGCTTATCTGGCTTCACTGGACAATATCACTGTACTAGGCAAAGAGGGAGATAGCTACGAAGAACATAAGCATTACTTGAAGCTTGTTATGGAAAATAAAATCGACCTGTTTTTGGATAACGGAGCTAGCTTGATTCTGGCTCACCATGAATTAAAGCCAGATTGGAAACCGATTGGAGCCAATGAGGAGACTCGCTCTGGAAAGCTGCTCATCGAAAAAACTCAATTACATGCGCCATACCCTATTGTTGTTATTGATGATTCGCCATTGAAGCAAATTCTTGAAAATGCTGTCGGTGTTGGGCAATCTTCGGTTGACGGATTTATGCGAACTACCAGTTTGCTCGTAGGGGGTAAAAAGGTTCTTGTTGTTGGTTACGGTTACTGTGGCAGCGGCGTTGCCAAAAAGTTCCGCGGACTCGGAGCTACAACAATGGTATATGATATTGATCCTATCTACCAATTAAAAGCGAAATCAAACGGACATATCATAGGCGAATTGGAGGAACTAATTTCTAAAGCTGATGTCATCATCACGGTGACGGGAAGATTTAATGTCATTACAGAAAAGCATATACCGCTGTTCAAACATAAAGTGATTTTGGGCAACTCCGGACATTACCGATTTGAAATTAGTGTTGATGAAATAAAGAAAGAAGCGTTATCTATAGAGCAAGTAAAAGAAGGAATTGAAAGAATTTCCTTCAAGGAGAAAAGCATTTACCTGCTCCATAATGCTGACCCGCTGAATTTGGCTGGTGCCGATGGAAATCCGATTGAAATTATGGATTTAGGTCTTGGTCTGCAATCTTATTCTGCTCTTCGAATCGTAACGGATGTTTCCAGCCTGTCTGCCGGTATGCAACCAGTACCCAAAGATATTAATGATCTTATCAGTCAATTGTTTAACAAATCTTTAGAATAGCAGCTTCGAAGGGGGAAGCGTTGTAACTTGAAGCAATTGCTTCCTCTGTTTTAAGGATTACGTATATTTTGGGTTAAACAAGTACTATGAAGGGTCTGATTTTAGTGAATGTATTGGAAAAATACGAGGAAATATTTAATGTCTAAAGTTGACGAGCTTCCAACAATTGGTCTCGTGCTCGGTTCTGGGCTTGGCGTTCTGGCGGATGAAATTGAGCAGCCGGTAATTATTCCGTATAACGAAATACCGCATTTTCCCGTATCTACAGTAACGGGAAATGCTGGGCAATTAGTGATAGGCAGGGTCTGCGGTAAAGTTGTCATAGCGATGCAAGGAAGATTTCATTATTACGAGTGACACTCCATTGAGGCTGTTACCTATCCTATTCGGGTTATGAAAGCAATCGGGATAAAGCAGCTTATTGTGACTAAAGCAGCTGGCAGAATCAATAGTGGGTTTAAACAGGAAATTTGATGCTAATACAAAATGAAGCATCCATAAAAAACGCCATCCTTATCAATAATTCTCTAAAAGGATAGCGTATTTCTCTCATACAGGGGATATATTCAAATTAACTTGATAAGCATGCGTAAGGACCCGATAATTCTAGAAATAATAGCGTATGCTTTTCGTTTTGAATTATTTGTTTCCATAGCTGGATGGCTATGTGGCTAAAAACAAATTATTGAAGGGAAGCTACTTCATTTAAATGAATATGTACTTCAAAGTGTGGAATCCTAGACCATGTGTTAGAAAATCCTCGATTAGCTAACTTCTCCCTGTGCTTTTCAATCTTCTCTTTAAATCCCTCTAATAACTACCAGTCTTTTGAATAGCATTTCCCTGCTCATAAACCTTTACTGAATCTTCCGTTACAGGAACAAACATACTTTTAGTTATTGTATCTATGCTCCTTCTTAATTCTAGTACTTTTTTCAATTCGACCATCAATTGTTCAAATTTATGATAACCTCCCATTCTATTCTGTTAACTTAAGCATTACATGAAATGGGAGGTTTTATTCTGATATATTACTTGTATCTCCGGCAGAGTTGGGCTTAATTATCCAAAGATGAGCCCATCAATTCTTAATAAGATTTCACTTTCAGCCATTTTTATTGAACATTTACATCATCGTGATCTGTACCTGTAATCACGTCATACCAAGCTTCAATATCCTTTTCAAAATTAGCCGTCTTTTCCCGGTAACTTTGCAGCGAATCCTTGCCAAGCGGCAAGTGTACCGGCGGCTTCTCCGCGTTGGCAACCTTCACGATTGCCTTGGCCAACTTGACAGGATCGCCCGGTTGTTTCTTATTTGCCTGGGTAGCGAATTTTCTCATCTCTCCTACCGTTTGGTCATAATCTGGAATGATGTGACCTGAGCGCGTTAGTGACGCAGCATCCAGAAATTCCGTACGGAAGAAGCCCGGGGCTACTACGGTCGCATGAATTCCAAGCGGAGCCAATTCCAATGCAAGTGACTCTGTTAATCCTTCAACAGCGAACTTGGTTGAACCGTATACGCCCCAGCCGATATAACCGCTCAATCCTCCAACTGACGAGAAATTGATGATATGTCCCGAACGTTTTTTACGCATATGAGGCAGGACTGCCCGGGTCACATTCAATAAACCAAAGACGTTGGTTTCGAAATTTTTCCTAACCTCATCAGCAGTAGCTTCTTCAACGGCACTCAGCAGCCCGTATCCTGCATTATTGACAAGAACATCAATTTGGCCGAATTTCTGTACAGCTTGATGCGCAGTTGCAATTGCCTGTTGTTCATCGGTGATATCCAGAAGAACAACTTGAAGATTCTCCGGATTTCCTAATTTACCTGCTAAAGACTCCGGCGAGCTACGGACTGTCGCAACAACATTATCTCCGGTTTCCAACACGGCCGTTCAGTATTTCCAAACCAATGCCCCTTGCTGCACCAGTAATAAACCAAACTTTTTGCTTTGTCATCTAGAATCCCATCCTTTTTGTTATATTTATTATATAATTATCTACTTGGAAACCTAGGAATCTTATCAGCAAGCAGATATTCTGCATATTGCCGAGAGCTCTCAACTAATTCTCCCTCGCTTTTATCATCCGTATCAAAGATGGTAAAAGGCAACAACAATTCGGTTTCGATTAAATTACTCGTAGCATGGAAAGGGCTAAGGAGTTCATGAATCGTATAGAGATCGCCTCCTCCAGGCTGATAATCCATTTCTGAACCACCGATAGAAATAGCCAGACCCAGCTCCTTCCCCCGCAGTTTCCCTCCTTTTGACGTGTAGCCCCAGCCATAAGTCAGTACATCATCTAACCACTTCTTGAGAAGCGGAGGTGAATTATACCAATAGAACGGAAATTGAAAAATGATCCGATCATGCTGCATGGCAAGTTCTTGTTCTCTTTGAACATCAATCCGCCAATCCGGATAGGAAGCGTACAGATCATGAACGGTGATTGCATCCGGATACTTCTTAACTTCCTCCAACCAAGTCTTATTCACGCGAGATGTGTCCAAGTTAGGATGAGCGACAATTACCAATGTCTTCATCATTTTCCCTCCTTTCGTTTGATCTCATGCCTGCTGACAAGTTAACTTTATCGCACTTTGAGCGGTGTTGCTTTTCAGCTTAGTAAACTATTTGACTATTTAGCTCAAGAACATCTATTCCTATTATGCCTAAAAAAAAATGCTTAAGTCTTAGGGGAGCAGAATTGTTTTCCCTTTATTTAATCCATTTAATAATTTGCTTCATCTTTCGTCTAGTTTTCACAAGAGGTTTCCCTACACACGCTATATTCGTTATCACCCAATAGGTCACTTCTTTCAAGAACTGTACGACAAGGGGATGATAAGCCTTCCACTAAGCAGAAATCATGAACATGCGTAACAAGCCACTTGCTTCTGCCGCTTCCAGGTTAATGAGTTGGCTTTCTAGTGAGTAAGGCTACATGAAAAGTACAGCCTAGCTACCTGCGAAGTCGATCTGCATTAGTTCGGTGCTTCGGAATAAAACGGGGGTTTCCCGCCAAAGTTTAAGTGCTAACTCTTTATCGACAGCCCAAGGCTTAACTCCTACTCCTTGACTTTCATCGATGGCCAATGAAGCAATATTGCAATTTTCACAATAGACACCACCGTATCCAGACAGTTGTGGGCTTGTCGCACACCACACAATCGTGGCGGCACCCTCTGGAATTGTCTTGTTTTCATCGTTATAACGATCGAAATCGCGTTCTCCGGTTACCGTGATGGCACCCATGAATGCCATTTCTTCATCGGATAAATAATCTAGAAAGCCCCGTAACAATGCTTCCTGGATGAACAGAAAATGAACGGATGCCGTCTTTTTGAAACAGGGTATCCAGTGCCATTATCAATAAGGAAACAGCCGTTTTTGATTGTCCATAAGCTAACCATTTATCATAGCTTGTTTCCATAAAATTCGGATCTTCAAAGTTAAACGCTCCAAACCAATGGCCACGGGAAGATAAATGTACGATTCTCGCCCCATTTGCGTTTTTGAGCTGAGGTAACAAAGCTTTAGTTAAGTAATAGTGCCCAATATTCACTTGATATTTGCAGTTCATTACCAAACTGATCTGTAGCGAATGGAATCGCCATGATGCCAGCGCTGTTAATTAAAATATCCAACTTGTTATGATGTTCTTGGAACCATTTGACAAACGATTCAATGGTTTCTGGGTTTGCTTAAATCCATTTCAACAGGATATAGCACTACGTAGGGGTCTCACTTTGAAACTTACTTTGCTAGTAGGTTAATGTTAATATAGAGCCTACCTGAACAATCTGTTACGAGTCATGACAAGGAGGTGTGGTGAGAGAAGAAAATATCTTCTCCACAGAAAACCTTTCAACACCACAAAGTCCGGTTGGCCAAAGTTTACAATTAATGCTGACATCCCTTTCTGAACAGAAAGGGATGTTGATGTCGTAACTATTATAAGAGTTGTAACTATATCAATTGTTCTATAACCAGTGCGATGAATTTATTTAAATCTAGTGGATGATGTACGATAATACTTCCCCATAAAACGCTCCCCACAGTTGTCACCCCGATAAAAAGAAACCATTCCTTTTTATTCAACTTTCGTACTCGGTTTAATATCATCAAACCACCGCTGAGAAACAGTGTATATAAGACTAACATTCCGATCATGCTGGTTTGTCTCTCCTCTGTATTTTATATAGCGTCTGTAACCAAGAACCAATAATCAGAATGGTCGGAACAATAACAGCGTACAACATATAGTAGCTAAATAAATAATTTTCAATCCATTCGATGTTCTCTATCACGTTAGCAAATAAAAGAGAGTAACCGGAGATGATCCATACTAGCGGGAAGGCTACTATGTCACGTCTTTCAATTTTGAACAGCTGGCAAATGCCGAGGACTGCACAATAAAACAATAAGCTTATTTTTAGACATAATAAGAGAAGGATATTAATCGAAAGTATCGCTTCTAAATGTTCCAAAAATCCCGAAAACTGCATTTCACGAAAAATGGTGTAAACTGGGTATATAAGATGTGAGCCTCGATCGACTCCTAAAATGCCAATCGTCATGTATACACAGATAGAAAGGATAACACCAGCGGAGCTAATTCCTAAAAAAAATGCCGTTTTCAATCTGCTCTTAACAAAAGGGAAGAGCATCATGAACATGATGGTTTCCATAAAAGGAAACGCAAGTGCATATTTTGTATGAAGGATCGTAGTCCAAAGCTGAAAGTCAAAAGGGACATGGAAAGTCCGCAAGTCCCAATCCTTTAGCATGACCGTAAAGGGAATCCAGAAAGCTACAATAATATACGGCGTAACAAGCTCACTAACCATTGCGATCGACTCAATTCCTTTTACGACGGCATATGCACAAACGAGCAACACCACTACATTGAAAACGGAAAGGGGAGTTCGCGGCATAAGATTATTATGCATAAAATCACTTAAGTTACGTGTTACCCAGGATGCAATTTGGATGAAATAGAGGATGTAAAGAAAGGCGATCAATCCACCTGCCCATTTGCCAAGGACTTGTATCGCAATTTGAACGATACTTTTTCCAGGGTAAAGTTTGGATAAGTATAGCCAAAAACCTGCCAAAACCAACCCGTACAAGAACGACCAAACACAAACAATCCAGCTGTACTGCTTTGCATCTTCCATAAGTTTTCCTGGTAACAAAAGGAACGTTGAAGCGCAGACAAAAGTAAAAGTTAATGTGATCATTTGCCATCCACTTAGCCGGGCATTTTCCATTTTCTTATTCACTCTTTTCTACTTTGTATGAGGATCCTGTATTTCCTATGGTTGTTACCTTGGAGTTCACCACAAACGTAACAGGAAAATCTCTCCAATCCTTAATGATAACTCCTTCATCCTGAATGCCTAACAGATCCCAGTCTTTATCTTTACCCAACTGATCAAGGGACTTTGCTTTCTCTTCCAGCGTTCGATTAAATGCCGATTCAACTTCATGAAGATTTTCTGAGGTCATTGGTTTAGGTTGTTTATTGTTAACGATCCGCAGATCAGCACGAATCTGAATAGTTAGACGAGAGGAAGAACGGTCGAAGTCCCTTTTCATTCCAACATCCTGAACCTCTACATCAACATTCTCTCCATTAACTTCAATCGATTCTACAAATTTCTTAAGCTTGCCATTCAAGATGTAAAAATACTTTTTTGTATCCAAATCAATTCGGCCAACCATGCGGGCATTAATGAAAACAGCTCCGTCCTCAAAACTCATAGCCTCTTTACTTGCGTTGATGTTTTCCAATCTATCTGTCTTGGAAGCAGGTTGTTCGCTTTTATAGTGCAGAATCGGAATGATTGTCGGTTGATGATAATTAATCCCTTTTGCCAAATCTCTAAAACGTGTAGGCATAATACCGTTTCGAAAACTGCGTGCATGAATGTCAAACATTGATTTAACAAACCTGCCTGGAACTCTTTCCAAAAAGGTATAACTGTTCATTACTGTGGATAGCGGGGAATCTGTCACTACAATATTCACATTCGTTCGACGTTCAGGATCGCGTTCCAGAAAGTTAATTAAATCTAATAAACCTTGTCGGGCATACCGTTCAGATACGATATATAACTGTACATGAGGGGTGTAAAACAACCTTGGCATTACCGAGTGTGTTTGTTCCGCAAATTTCCCAGAACTATGTTCCTTTAATTTATATGTATAAACGGCACCGCCACTTGCGCCGCCTGATTTGATTGAAACACCTGAGGGGTTAATGATCTGGTAATACGCAGTAATCATTCCCGTCTCCGGGTCTTTGTCGGCTCCAGCAATGTTGACAATCGCTAATTCATTGATTTCCTTCATATCCCAGCAACCGGAACAGAACAAGAGAATTAAAAATGTAAGATAGGATCTTCTCATTCTTCACCCTTCTTTTATTTTTTGTCATAAAACGCACGAGGAATGCGCTTCAATAAAAATCGGGGGAACCGGACAAAGGTATCCTTCCAATCGGAAAGAGCCAAAGGTGCCAGTGGGGTCATATACCTAACTCCAAAAGATCGTATCGATACTAAATGATTTAAAAGAAAATATAAGCCAACCATGATTCCAAAGAAACCCAGCACCCCGGCTAATGCCATAAAAGAAAATTGAACAATTCTTTGAGCAATGCTAAAACTGTAGTTAGGTGAGACAAAATTAGAGATAGCTGTAAAAGATACAACAATAACCATCGCTGCTGAAATGAGTCCGGCTTCCACCGCCGCCTGGCCTAAAACGAGTGCGCCGACAATAGAGATGGATTGGCCGGCAATACGCGGCATACGAAGCCCGGCTTCCCGTAAAATCTCGAACGTTACCATCATGATAATCGCTTCGAGAACCGCAGGGAATGGAACTTCCTCACGTTGGGCTGCCAAGCTGATTAATAGTGAGGTTGGCAGTAATTCTTGGTGATAGCTTACTACTGCGATATAAACAGATGGTACGAATATGGAAAACAAAAAAGCAAGCATGCGCAGCCAACGCGTGATTGTGGCAATATCTGCGCGCTGGTAATAGTCCTCTGGGGATGAAAACATTTGAAAAAAGGTTATGGGCCCGTATAAAACCATAGGTGTACCGTCCGTAATAAGCGCAACTTGTCCCTCGAGTAATTTTGCTGCAATAGAATCTGGTCTTTCTGTACTTACTAGTTGAGGAAAAGGTGAAAATGTCTTATCTTGGATCCATTCTTCAATATAAGCGCTCTCCAAAATACTATCAGCTTGAATGGAATGAAGGCGACGACGGAACTCATCTAAAATTATCGCTGAGGCCACATTGTTGAGATAAGTTAAGTACACTTTCGTCCTTGTTGCTGATCCTATCGTAAATGGCTCAAATATTAGGTGTTCATTTTTTAATCTCTTTCGGATCAGAGCGACATTTCTTGCTGCCTCTTCAACAAAACCCTCTCTTGGACCACGAACAGCAGCCTCCGCTGTTGGTTCCGAAATACTTCGAAATTGTTCATTTGAAACATCATAACTCAGATAAGTATTTCCACAGGTCGGAATAATAAGACAGTGACCTTCAAGAAGATCGGAAATACCTTCGTTGGATCCGGATAATTCTTTCCATTGAATAAGAGGGATTATTTTTTTCAACCAGTTAATAGGAGTATATATTGACGCTTTTATGTTCTGATTGCCTTCAGAAATGGGCTTCAACAGCATTTCATCGACCTGATTTGGCGTTACGATCGATGCAAGATAGATGCAGTAAAGGCTGAATTCCTCAGCGGCTTCTATTTTTTTACATATAAAATCAGGTGATTTTCCTAGACGTTCCGTGATTTCCTCAACAATAACACCAGCTTTGTTAACCCTTAACATAAGAAATCCCCACTTCTAAACAAGACTACCCTCATTTTTTACTGTGGAGGGAATTATTATGCAAAATTTTATAATCATTTTACTGGAGGTTATTACAATAAGAGTTTAAGAAAACAAAAGAGGAAAAATGAATATGGCAATGATTCATTTTTCTAGGTATCAACTAAAGATCAAGAATTAGATTTACAAATTAACCGATATGCTGTGAGAAGATTTTGTTGAAAACATCATTCATTCTCTCCGTCTTAGTTTGTAAATTAAATTATGTGACCATAATGTGACCAATCATACCTTAAGTAAAAGATTAAAATCACTCTTAATTACTTCTCTAATAATCAAAAACCCTTTAATGGCACAGTTGGAGAGACCAAGTGGAGATACAACTTACTAGATCTAGAACAAAGTCTCAAACAGTTTTGAAATTAGATGAAGATCCTAGTTGTGCATTTCATCTCCGCCTCCCACCTTATAAGAGGTACTGCCGATTTAATATTGTTCATGTAATGATGAAATTTGAAAGACCAAATCCTAAAAAGAAACTGTCTATAATAACAGCCTCTTTTCTATGAATTATTATCGAATGCTAAAATCTGTAACCCTTATCAATACCGAGTTTGACTTTTTAGCATGAATTGGGGGTAAGCTTGGAATTATACCAATCTCGATTTTTTTGTTAAAGTGTCGATTATCTCTTTTACTTCTATATCGTGCTCATCAATATGTTTCACAACCTCCAAAATCCTTAGCTAACGAAATTAGAAAAATGCCTAGAGTACCCTTGACCCTAGACATTCTTAGTCATTCTCTACACTAACAAGAATAAAGACGTTAATCCTTAAATAAAGTTCACACTTTTTTATGCAATGAAACTATGCCTCCTTAACTGGTTTTATTTACCCGAAAATTCCAAATTTTTAAAATAGGTTCCTTCGTATTCGGATTCTTTACCTTCTCTTCCAAATATTTATATGTCGCTTTTAGATTGTGATACCAAACATCCGTCTCTGTTTCATCTTCATAATTCGGTTCATATCCTTCGTTCATTGCAGCAACCTTAATAAAAACATCCCGGTATGAATATGTTCTGTCAACAACACTTTCCTCACACAACTGGCAATAGCGAATGCAAGCTTGCAAATCTCCCTCTTCTATAGCAGGATAAAGGCTGTCCATTTCTTCATTTCTTTTAATGCTTTCACGCCACTCTTGAACTGGATCTTTTCTCTTTTTGGCTTAACGTTTCGCTCAAGATGTTTAAGCCGGGATTTTAAACTCATTTAAAATCGTTCCTTTCATTCCTGGTTATCAAACATTTTCTCAATTTTGCTCATTCTTTCAGCTAAATCACCCAATTCCATTGATTTTAAAGCTGTATTCGATAAAGTTGCTATTGTTTTAGCCTTATCTATTGTCATTTCTCCATCCTTCAGCAATATATTAATCACCTTTGCTAACATCCTTCTAATGTCTTAAGGCTTGTTAATTCTAATGTCTTTTGTAAAATGTTTATTCATATTTTGGCTCCTTTTCTTGTAAACTAGAAAAATCCGATTACATCAAGGAACAGAGGAATTTTTAGTTTACAAAACGTAATAAAAAACCCCATGTATGATACCCATTTTCACGATCATTTTGGTAACAAGCTTTAAAGAAATCACCTTTAAAATAGTAAATTTCGTTTACTTTCCAGATACTCGTTGCTTATTTTCAATGTATTTAAAATATTTCTTTGCTTTTAATATGACATATTCGAAATCTTTGGAGGAAGCAATTATTTTGAAATTAATTGGAGCTTTTTTATCCGGAATATATGATTCTCTCCAGACCTCCCAATTGTTACAAATCTTATCAATATAAACTTCACTGTGTTTTCCCAATGAGCGCGTATATAATTTGCCCGGTATAGCAATAATGAACCCAGTTTCTTTGGCTAGTTTATCATGGTAGTCAACTTCTGCCTGTTTAATTAATTCATATATTACAGCCATTTTTATCCCCACTCAATCATCATTAATACCTTACGAATTATACGGATTATACGAAATAAAAAATAAAACATTATTGTAAATGGCTTTAACCATATTAATTCTACGAACTTTGTAAGAATTACCTACGAAGTTAAAAATAGCAATAAAATGGCATTCCTAAAAATCGTATTTAAATCGTACAAAGTTCGTAGTTTTAATTTAATGTTATTGGTTACTTACAAGTGTTTTATTGATTAATTCGTTAAATTCGTTTAATTCTTAAATCATTATCAATTAATCTAAAAGAGTTATCTTTTGAACAGATTTAACAGCTCCTGTTGGTTTTACTTTTTCCAATTTGATAAACCCATTAGAATGTAATTCCTTAAATATTAGTTCAAGTTCTGCTTTCGGGATATTGCCTTTAAAAACGTCCCGACTAACCTGTGTTCTTGTCATACCTTCTTTACCTTCTTCTTTAAGAATCCTTAATACTTCTAATAGCTTGTTAGCATTGGGATTTTCTAGCACTGTTTCATTACCGAAAATAAAACGGGCAGATTTAAAACAATAATTCCACAAATCTAAAGCTGCCTTTAAGTGTATGACCTTTATTCTGTCTGATTGATCTAGAAAAGCATATATACACGCTAACCGCATAGTTTGTGCTTCAGCTCGGCTAGTAACAGCTCCTATGAGTCCACCAACCCTCGTTGAAAGAGGTTCGTATATTTGGTGCCAAAACATTTCGGCTTCACTATCTCTTTTAACTTCTCCGACGCTTTTACCAAACTCTATAGCAGCTTTAATTCTTAAAACTAGTTCACTAATGTCTACCTCGTGAAATTCCCCTCCACTTGGTAACAGTTTTGACCGCTCAACTATCGCCCACAAAAAGCGGTTAGCCAGTCCATTTACTAAGTCTACGTGCGATATTTCCCTCTTTAATTCTTCCTCGGTGATTTGTCCCAATATAGATACATGAGCACCTGTTGCTTTGATAGGATTCTTAGTTAATGTTCGTGGGCTTCCCGAATCCCACAATTCTCTTATAATCGGGGATAGAGTGTTGCCTTCTCGCTTAGCAGACCTTAACGCCTTCCCAAATTCCTCTTCAATCACCAAAGCCCGCTTATCTTCAACCCCTTCTTCAACTATTTCAATCTCATAATCAATAATTCTTTTTTCTCGTCCCTTTCCTTCTGTAATTGGAACCTTTTTTGTTACTTCATCCCTTACAGCAAAAATAAGTCCCTCACCGCTTGACATGCCAGAAAGGATATGGTCTTTTTCCCATTCTGGTTCAATAGCTTGAAAGAGTAGTCTTATTGGGGTAATAGAAGTTCCTTTTCTTCCTTTTCCAGATGCACCTACAACCACAGCAAAAATCCTAGCAGGATGCTTTTTTGCCCCAGCCACAAAATGGGCGGAATCACCAATAATATTTCCGTATGCGGCTAAAAAGTTTATAAGTGTTGCCATCGGATCGCTCTCGGTATGAGGATCAATTGTTCGTACTATGTCCCCTGCTAATCCATGGAAAGCATCAGCCGCTAATCCATCATCATCATCATCATATAATTTTAACTTAAAGGTAAACTCCCCGAGTTCATTAACAAAATTTTCTTCATTATCTAATTGATTTGTATTAAGGCCTCCCCCTCCCTCCTGTTCCATTGCTACAATTTGTGATAAACTGGAAATATCTAAATGATTTACTGCTTTTCTTTTGTCCTTGGGAAGAAGCCCGGCAGCAAGTTTGGCAACACTTTTACTCAAGCTCCTTCACCTTCTTTCATTATTTTTAGAAATTGACTTACTTCTTTTAAGGTATGAATTCGACTTTCTATGCCCTGGTTATCAACTAAAGAGTCAATCCAGTAATCTATTTGACTAAGAACATGGTATAAATTGCCGATTCTGTCCAAATCTTCTAACTTTCTTATCGTTCCAAGTATTGCTCTTGCAGACTGATCCACTTCTTTTAATGCATTTATTGCTTCAATAATTTTTTTGTTTGTTTCTTTTTTTAAAGCAGCTTCCCTTTCCCGGGAAGCTCTTTTTTTCTGCCATTCCTTTGAACTTCTACTTTCCGGAAAACTTAAGCCAAAATCATACTTTAATATATTAATAGCTTCTTTCGTATTAACATTTCGTAATAACATTACAAAATTAATTACGTCCCCAGGTTTACCATCATTACACCCGCTCCAACATCGAAAGGTATTGGTGTTTTTATATACAGTAAAACTAGGATTCCTGTCATTATGAAATGGACACCGAATATTGAAATGTTTGCGCTTTAAATTTGCATGTGAAATGTTAGAAGAGGTATATCTTTCTAAGACTTCTATTATAGATAAATTTTCTTTTATAAGGTCGATTACAGTCATATAATCACCCCGTAATATTTGTCAACTCATAAGCCGAAGCCTTTGATAATCTTAGTATTTTTTGTAAATCTTCCACTCTTAAGGTCAAAGGGTAGTCCCATGGATTCAACTTACTCATTACTAACTCCCCTTTTTAAGTTGCCATTTTCATCAAATAATTCATCCTCTACTACACCTAGTTCAATTGCAATTTGCTTTCTTAGTTTCGGCCAAGCCCGTCGATGTTCACGTTCTACCATTGTAATATTGGTAGGATGTATCCCCAATTTAATTCCCAGCTGAGTTTGTGATATCCCTTTTTTTCTTCGATAATACTCTAAATTATTCATTTAATGATCCTCCTTACTAAAGTCTTGCTAAAGCTTATAGCTATATTGGATAGTGTTTAGTAAGATACAAAAACATTTTCGCCGCTTACTTTTACTCTTACATATAAATGCTGGAGGCCGTTTTTATGAGAACAGTGAAACCTGCTATTAAATTTGAAGATGAAAATTTAAAGAAAAAAATAATCCATCCTCCTGAAAAAGAAGATGAATTGTTTATTACAAAGTTGCCGGTACGTGGACCTTACCAGTTTTTCGAATTTAATGGGATACAGTTAATAGTGGCAACTGGTTTTTTGAAAACACTAAACGTCAACAATTTAACAATAGGTGAATTTAAAAATTTATTTGATAAAGAAATCTGGATTAATCCCTTTAACGAGGAAAATCTTCTTACAGATATTGCAAATATAAATCTTTCAGATGGTGAATCAATATTATCATTTTGCAACAGGTACGGCTTATATGGTCAAAGTGTTACAAAAAATCAATTTCCACCATTAACTGCTAATCCTTTAAAAGTAGAAATCAAAGAAGATGTATTAATAAATACCTATGAAACCCTTGACTACTTTGTTGAAAATCCAAACCTGATACAGCATATTCTGGAAATTTTTTATTCTGAGATACCTTTCCTTGAAGATGAATATCGAAAAACAAGTGACAGCAAATTACTTGAAGAATTAAATGAACTTGACAGAGCGGGTACAAGATTAATTAACAGGGGTTTACGGTTAGTGTCACCACAGATCAATTCAGGAAAAAATAGAGAAAAACTACCTTCTCATACATCAGTTTCTTTATTAGGGGCGGCTTTTTATCATCTGTTTGAAGCAGTTTCTCAAGGAAAACAGTTTCGTACTTGTCTGAAATGTGGTTCCTTATTTATTCCAAGGACTAATAATGCATTGTTTTGCCCTCCAATTCACTTCGGTAAACACAGTTCCTGCCAAAATAGTTACAATCAAATGAAAAATCGTGCAAGAAAAGATGTTAAATCCGGAAAGAAAACAATTGAAGAAGTATCTGCGTCCTTAGGAAGACCACTTAACGAGGTAAGGGGGTGGTTCAATTGATTTAGGGTAATTTTTATTAATAATATATAACGAATAAGGAGGAAATAGATTGAGAGGTTCAAATTAAAAAAGATGGAAATTCGTGGAACGTAGTTTTTGACTTAGGTAAGGATCCCGTTACAGGGAAAAGGAAGCAAAAAAGAAAAAGAGGCTTTAAAACCAAAAAGGAAGCGGAAAAATATATTAACGAACAATTAAATGCAATTGATAAGGGAACATATTTTGAGCCAAGTGAAATTACTTTAAGCGAATACTTGGATTATTGGCTCGAAAATCATGCAAAACCTAATACTGCACAAAGAACTTATGAAAATTATCAATACATGATTAATCTACATTTAAAGCCAGTATTAGGCAATATTAAAATTTCCAAGTTGCAACCATCACACTTACAAGAGTATTACGCCCAAAAACTAAGCAATGGAAAAATAGATGAAGGCGGTCTTTCTGCACAATCAGTAAAACACCACCACCGGCTAATTTTTAAGGCCTTAAAAGATGCTGCGAAATGGCAATTAATTGTAAGAAATGTGGCTGAGGCGGTAACTCCACCCAAAACAAGAAAAGTTGAAATGCAAACATGGGACAATGAACAGGTTAAAGTCTTCTTGAATGTAAGTAAAAATTCCCCTTATTATCCAATTTATTTAACTGCGATTAATACTGGAATGCGACGTGGTGAAGTCTTGGGTTTAAGGTGGCAGGATATTGATTTTGATAATAATATAGTCTATGTTCGACAATCATTACAGGAAGTCAAAAATGTTGGATTAACGTTTAAGGAACCCAAATCAGGTAAAACCAGATCAATATCTGTAACCCCTTCTCTAACTAAAGAATTTAAAAAAATTTATAAACAACAAATAGAAAACAAACTATTAATCGGACAAGGGTACAAAGATTTGGATTTAGTATTTGCTCAAAAAAATGGTAAACCCATTCAACCAACCGAAATGGCCAGAAATTATCGTAATATCGTAGACTTAAGTTGTTTACCCTATATAAGGTTTCATGATTTAAGACATACCCACGCTACTTTATTATTAAAACAAGGAGTACATCCTAAAGTGGTTTCGGAAAGACTGGGTCATTCAACTATTGGAATTACAATGGACACATACACTCATGTTTTACCGAATATGCAAAAAGAAGCTGCTCTCCTACTTGAGCAACTTATAAAATAGAAATTATTTTAATTATAACGTTGTGACCAAAGTGTGACCAAAAGGCGGATTTTTTACTTTTTTTAAACTTAAAACCCCACTTATAACTTCATATAAATTCCTCAAAGACCCTTATATATCAAGGTTGGCGGGACTGCGTGGGAATCGAACCCACCAGACCTGGCACGCAGGTCTCAAGCGGTTTTGAAGACCGTGGAGGACACCAGTACCCCAATCAGCCCCATGTATTTGTTGACCTATAGGACAACATTTTACGACACGGTTTCTATTATGGGGTACATGGATTTATTTTTCAAGTAAAATACTCAAATAATATCGTTCGAAAACTACTTTTCTGTTAACCCTAATTCAAAAGCAAGTCGATCATGGATATTCTCCCAATTGCCATTCGTGTTGTTTATAACCAATGATCTTATCGGTACTCCAAGGAGAAATTCCTTCTCAGACTGCTTTCTCTCCTCCAAGAAATGAAGCACTCCACTTACCCCTGACAGTCCCCTTTCCTTCCCATACTCCTGACTTGTGTAATAGGTAAAAAAATCAAACCATTCCACAGGACGTTCCTGCCTGATTTTCTCTAGGTTCTCTGCTATGTTATCCTGTTCAAAATAAACGATTACTGGATCTAGTTCCAAAATGAGATTGGTTATCTTATGTAAGAAATTGAAAATAATCTCTTTTGAGCAGTTATGTTTTGCTAGTAAAAACGTAAAAGGATTTTGTAAATAACAACACTCTAGTATGTACTCATGGGCTCCTGATTTTGCTTGTTCAACAAACTCCTTCCACTTTTCCAAAGCAACCTCTACGTAATCTTCTACTGGAAGCTCATATACATCAAAAGCTTTTAGACGCTCAAATAACTCTGTATCTTTGTCATGCAAACTACCGTATGAAATATAATATCTTTCTCCTTTTCGAATTGCCATCCCCCGAACCGAAGGACACTCTTGTACAACCTCATTAAATTGCTCCTCCGTTAAACAAGCGACAGACTCATAATCAGCCGGATGCTGTGGATCTCCCTCTAAAAATAATTTTGCCTTTTCTCCTAATCTACTTGCTGACCATTTGGCACTAGTCGTTTTTCCTGAACCAGGGACTCCTTCGAATATATATAATTTTGTCATACAGTTCTCCTTCTCCCTTTTTTTAATCGCTTTCAAAACGTTCGTCTTGTCTCTCTGCTAGAAGTTTGGCTATAATAATAGTATTAATAATGTTTTGTAGGTGAGTTTATGTTAAGTGGTTGGTTTTCAATCTTTATTATTTTTTGGGTGTTAATACTAGTCGGTTCGTTTGCAATCGGTGGATTTTTTATGTTTCGTAAGTTTTTAAAAAGAATGCCTCTTGAAGATGGAAAGTCTGTCCTCGATTGGGAGGAGCACTTTGTGAATGAGACTCGTGACCTTTGGCAACAGCCTGAGAAGGATCTTCTTGAAGATCTAGTGAGCCCCGTGCCAGAACTTTTTCGCGATGTGGCCCGTCAAAAAATCGCTGGAAAAATCGGTGAGCTAGCCGTAGAAGAAAAACGTCCTTCAATTACCGAAGAGCTTGTGATACGAGGATATATTTTAGCCACACCAAAACGCGACCATAAATTTTTGAAAAAGAAGCTTGCTGAAAACAAAATAGACATGGCGCCATATCAACACCTATTTTAAAGGACTGCTTTTTACATAAAAGCGGTCTTTTATTTTATAAAAAACGTCAAATCCATTACGATTTGACGTTCGCAACCTCATAATTTTTTCAGCTTTTCCTGGAATCTTCTAAATTGAAGAAACATAGCAATTCTCCACGGAAGGATCATGGAAAAAGCTAATATAAAGAACATTCCACTGAGTTCCCCATAATCAATCGTAGAGCTTAATAGTAACTTTAGAATGATTCGTAACACGAGGAGCCCGAACAAAATAAACACAAATGCACGTGAGCGCTGTAAGTATATTTCATTCTCACGTATCTCAAACTTTGAAGTTTTTATTAACAAAATAGAAAAGACTAGTCCAACCGCCATCGCTTCACACAATTCCAAATATGTCACTCGAAACATCGGAACAACAAACATTAGTGCACCAGTACTCATAAATAATGGAGGCAGTATGATTTTTTTTGCCGTTGCTGGTTTTTTGGCCGCCTTCATACGGATGAACATGGCTAGCATTGCCATACCAATTGCCCCTATTGATGACACAACAACCATGTTGTTCATATTCTTTCATCCCAATCTAAAAAATATTTTCCCTATTATTATAACGTATACGCTTGCAACAAAAGAACGTTTTTTTAAAATAAAGAATGCTGACTAAAAACGACTAGTCAGCATCTATTATATTTAGCTTAATACACGATTTACTGCTTCAATTACCCTTCCTTCATCAAAGGGCTTTACAATGAAATCTTTTGCTCCCGCCTCAATCGCTTCTACGACCATACGCTGTTGGCCCATAGCAGAACACATAATGACCTTTGCTTGCGGGTAGTTCTGTCTGATTTCTTTCATGGCCTCTAAGCCACTCATCTCAGGCATTGTAATGTCCATCGTAACCAAATCTGGTTGTAGCTCATGATAAAGAGCGATTGCTTCTCTGCCATTTTCGCCCTCTCCCACGATCTCGTGGTTATTTCGAATTAGAATGTCTGAAAGGGTCATTCTCATAAATTTTGCATCATCTACGATTAATATTTTTGCCATCGCTGGTACCCCCTCAACACTACAACAAAATCTTATCACTAAATCACACACACATATTTAAATATAACGAATTTTTCAATCAATGACAAAAAGAATATTTCGACGATTATCGACAGAACTCTCATAATTTCTTAAGACTATTTTCCTATTTATTATAACAGAAAGAATTCTAAATCAAAAGCCTGTAAACCCACCAAACAAATTGGTAAACATGATAATAATCTTTGTCATCCAATCAAAAAATAGGACGACTCCCATTACTATCATAATATAGCCACCAATTTTCATTATTAAAACATTGTGGCGCTTGATCCATTGTAATTTACCAATAAAGAAAGATAGGATGAAAAACGGAATGGCAAATCCTAGTATATAAGCAATCATGTATACCATACCCGAACCTGGATTAGTTGCAGCCAGGGCAATTACTGACATTAAAATGGGACCCGTGCAAGGTGTCCAGCCAGCCGCAAAAGCTATTCCTATTAAAACCGAACCAAAATATCCTGACGGACGGTGTTTAAATTCATATCTTTTTTCCCTCATCAACGATTCTGGCTTCAAAATACCAATGATCACGAAACCAAAAAAGACGATGACAATCGCGCCTAATTGACGAATGAGATCCTGATAGCCGGCAAAAATCTCACCTATAAAGGAGCTTCCAAAGCCGATGGCAATAAAGATAATGGAGAATCCAACCAAGAAAAACAAGGTATGTAATAAGCTGCGTCTTTGTAGCATGGCATTATCTGTCTTCAATTCTCCTACTGACATACCAGTAATATACGAGAGGAAGGCAGGATATAAAGGAAGACAACAAGGAGAAATAAAGCTTAAAAAGCCTGCTCCAAGTGCAATAAATACGTTTACATCGGTCAAATGTAACCACTCCTAAAAATAATCATTCTTGTTTATTCTATCAAAAGATAATTAGAAAAGATAATAATTAACCTTTGAACATTCTGTGACAAAGAACAAAAATTGGGCAAGTTCCTCACTCCGTATATCTGTATGTAAGAACTCTGAAAAAATGTTAATTACCAAACAAAATTGTCTATTTCTAGTTTTTTCTTTTGAAATTCTCCTATTTCTTGGGTATACTATGTATATAGTTTCACGAAAGATTTGGATTTTATTTGGAAGGGACTAAACAGAATTGTCAAAACAGGAATTTTTAGCACTCATTGAAAAGAAACGAGCGGAGCTAATCGAGATCGCTATGATCAGTGGACTGAATTCTTCTACTGCCCTTCATTACAGTCAGGAATTGGACAATCTATTAAATGAATATAACCGTATCTTTTTAAAAAAGGTTCCCACTTATTAAAAACAGCTTGAGATCAAAGCAACTCAAGCTGTTTATTTTTTAGCTGACAACATCCTCTATTCTATCGGATAAATTATTTTGCAGAAGATACATCTTATAGTACAAGCCTTTTAGTGATAGCAGTTCCTGATGACTCCCCCTCTCTACGATTTCTCCTTGATGCAACACTAAAATTAGTTCGGCATCTTGAATGGTTGACAAACGATGGGCAATGGCAATCGTTGTTCGACCTTTTCGCATTCGTGCAAGTGCCTCTTGAATCGCTTCTTCTGTTTCCGTATCAATATTGGCCGTTGCTTCGTCCAAAATTAATATTTTCGGATTAGCCGCTACCGTCCGAGCAAAGGCAATCAGTTGTCGTTGTCCACTTGATATCGTAGAACCTCTTTCCACCATTTGGTGCTCGTATCCTCCCTCGAGCTTTTCAATAAACGGATGTGCTTGAACAAACTTCGCAGCTGCTTCTACCTCTTCAATACTCATCTTCTCATTATGCAAGCGAATATTATCTGCGACGGTTCCAAAAAACAAGAAAGGATCTTGAAGAACCAACCCCATCTTTGTCCGAAGTTCTTTTTCGGGATACTCTTTAATGGAATGCCCATCCACAAATATATCCCCTCTTTCGAATTCATAAAATCTCATCATTAAATTAATAATCGAGCTCTTACCACTACCGGTGTGACCAACCAGGGCGACCGTTTCACCTGGTTTTGCAGTGAAAGAAATATTTTTTAATACATCTCTATTTCCATCATATGAAAAACTGACATCACGAAATTCTATTTCACCGTCTGAAATCTTATTATCTGTCTCTGTTTGTGAAGGTGATAGCTCCTGTTCATCAAGAACGTTAAATACCCTTGAAGCTGCGACAATTGCTTGTTGGTATAAAGATAAACGCATCATCATATTGTTTACTGGTTCAAAGAAACGATCTAGATAGTTAACAAAAGCATACAACACTCCTATTTGGATAGGACTATCAAATGAGGAAATACCGAAATAGCTTAGAACAATAATCAAGGCACCCACATAAACCAGGTCAATCGCAGGACGCAAAAGTAAACCATCTACTTTTATATTTTTCATACCTGCAGTAAAATGCTTATCATTGGTCACTCCAAATTCTTCGCGCATTCTTTTTTCCTGACGAAAAACTTGAATAATTCCCATGCCTTGAATCGATTCACTAAGCTTAGCGTTCAGCTGGCTCAGGCGCTCTCTCATATCATGGTAAAATTTCGAGCTTAGTTTTCGGTATAAGCTCATAATGAAAAAAATCACTGGTAGAATGACTAAACAAAACAATGCTAGTTTAACATCCAAAATAAACATGGCAATAAAAATACCTGTAATAAGAAACCCACTTTGGATAAACGTTACTAACACTGTCACGAACATATCTTTAATTGCTTCGGTATCATTCGTCACTCTTGATACAATGCTCCCTGCAGGAGTTTTGTCAAAAAATTTCAATCCAAGTGATTGAACCTTGGAGAAGATATCAATGCGAATCTCCTGAATAATCTTTAATGCAATCTCTTGGAATTTCAAGAGCTGAAAATAGGAAATAATGACGTTCAAAATTTGAATTCCTAAATACGCAGCACCTAACATAAAAAGCGGTTCAAACAAAAGGTTTCTAGGCTTTAGATAGTCGTCAATAAATACTTTTACTAAAATGGGGCCAAGTATATCGCCAATGGTTGTAAGTATAAGGAGACAAAATGCCAACACGATCGTTTTCGTGTGAGGTTTTGCGTAGGCAAGGAGCCGAACTAATACTTTCCACTGCTGTTTCCCTTCTGATAATTGTTGATTTTCCATCTTTTATCCTCCATGCTCCACAAGATCTTCCAGCTGCTGCCTTAGGTACATTTCCTTGTACCATCCTTCTTGATCCATTAACTTATCATGTGTACCCGATTGCGCAATCTGTCCATTATCAATGACCAAAATAAGATCAGCATGCTGAATGGCACTTAGTCGGTGAGATGTAATGAATGTTGTTTTCCCCTCACGGTTCTCTTTTAGCGATGTTAAAATCGCCTCTTCGGTTTTGGCATCGACTGCTGAAAGAGAATCATCTAGTATGAGTAATTCTGGATTTAATAATAGAGCACGAGCAATGGATATACGCTGCTTTTGACCCCCAGATAACGAGACGCCCCTTTCCCCGACGACCGTATCATACCCATCTGTGAACTGGGTAATATCTTCATGAATATTAGCTATTTTCGCGGCCTCCTCGATTTCTTCTTTTTCGCATAAAGGCTTAGCGAAAGAGATATTTTCACCAATCGTAGCAGAAAATAGGAAATGATCCTGTGGAACATAGCCGCCTGCTTCTCTTAATTTGTCAATTTTATATCGTGTAATCTGCTGACCACCAAATATAATTTGACCATCGGTGACATCATATTCCCTGATCAATAACTTTAATAACGTCGTCTTCCCCGCACCAGTTTTCCCAACAATTCCGAGTGTTTGTCCCCTTTTCAACTCAAAATGAATATCTTGTAGGACGGGTTCTGCTTCGTTCGGATAAGTAAAGTGCTGGATCTCATATTGAATATCTCCGCTTGGCGTCGCATTTAACGCTGCTTCTTCATCCACAATTTCTGCTTTTTCATTTAGAAGTGCGATCACGCGATCATAAGAGGCTCTTCCTCTTTCAACGATATTAAACAACCAACCAAAAGCTAACATTGGCCAAATCAATAAGCCTAAATACGTTGTAAAAGAAACCAACTGTCCAATCGTTAACTCACCATTAATAACATATCTTGCACCAAATGTGAGAGAAAGGAAGAAAGAAATTCCTACAATAATAGAAATCGTTGGATCAAACAAGGAGTCCACCCGAGCAACGGAAATATTCTTATCCACTACATCATTAGATTGCTTTCGAAAATCTTCTATATCTTCTTTTTCCTGACCAAAGGTTTTTATCACTTTTATTCCTGTGATACTTTCCTGTGTTTTATCGTTTAACGATGAAAAGGCTTCCTGTGCAAGGTGAAAACGCTTATGTAGTAACGTTCCGTACCAACTTGTTAAAATCGCCATAAACGGCATCGGGATCAAGCTAATTAATGTAAGCTTCCAGCTGATAGTAAAAGCCATCGCAAGTATTACAAAGCCACCTGTAGAAAGGGAATCGACAAAGGTGAGTACCCCTACACCAGCCGTCTGTTGTATCGCTTGAATATCATTGGTCGCATGTGCCATTAGATCTCCTGTTCTTTTTCTTTGGTAAAAGGATTGTGACATTGAAGTAAAATGATGAAACAACCGATTTCTCAATTGCATGGAGAGCTTAACCGCTGAACCAAAAATCATAATTCTCCAATAATACCTAAGTATGTACATCATTAGAGCTGCCCCAACTAGTACGAGCACATAGGTACCTAACATCTTCGCTGTTAAGGACCCTTGCTCAATATGATCGACCACAAGCCCAATCACTTTTGGAGGAATAAGCTGCAAAAACGCTACAATTAACAACAGTAGAACCCCAGAAATATATGCTTTTTTCTCTTGTTTGAAAAACCACATCAAATCAATAAAAACTTTCATTCCCCACAACCCCCAACCCTAAAAACAATTCCTGTAACTAGAATAGTTTACCAAATGTTGTGAAAATAAGGAAGATAGTTAGGAAGTCGAATAACACAAAAAACGCCATAATGGCGTTTTTATTGTTTACTACTTTTGTTATTATCCTCATTGCCTTTACCCGGATGAACGGCCTGGTAAATAGCATTTGAAAATTGGTCGACTTCTTCCATTGTCCCACCATGCATCTGGTTATCTGCACCTAGCTTACTTTTATCTCCTTTGACCGGGTTATGAATGCGTACCATATTCCCACCTCCTCCTCTATAGGATGGACATTTCCCATATTACTTATCAATAATTAGGATAGAGATGAACGAAATCGGATTGTCCTGTATAATAAATAAGATAATATTTTCAGGGTGAGTGTGATTAGGTGGTTAATGCAATTGGATACGTCACGTTTTTAACATACGATTTAAATCATCGTTTTTCTATTCGAAAGAACCATAATGTCATTAAAATACATAGCTATAAAGAAATAACTGATCAAAAAAACAGACCAGCTTATGAGATTACCTGTAAATATAGTGTCTACTTACCTGTTCATTATGAATGTAAATCATTAGAAGACTATACAGGTAGAGTCTATCCTTTCTTAGAGCAATTTCTTAGGAACATTATTAGGACTGAAGTCCACAGCTTAACTTATAAAGAACCTCCGATAAGGAAAAGACGAAAAAAACAGGAAAAAGATTCAGCTGAATAAAAAAACACCTTTTCTGTTTTTTGAGCAGAAAAGGTGGTCTTTATTCGGGATTGAGTCAATCAAACCATAAGCCTATGTACAAGGGCTTGTCCGCGACAAATTACTTGCCCGTTTGCTTGTTCATTGCTGACATCATTTGATTGATTTTCTTCTGAGATGGTTTCATTCCCATTTGCATCATCATCATTTTTAGCATTTGTTCATTAATTGGTGGGTTTTTCTTTAAGTAGCTCATCATGTAACGGCGAGCAATGAAAAAACCTAGTGCAACACCTGCTGCTAAAGCAAGTACGCCTACTAGAATATGCGTCCACATACTAAACTTCCTCCTTCATGTTGTCTATCATACAGTGTACTAAACCAAATGCTATTATACAATATTTGCTGTGCAATTTCTCCTATTTTAAATCAACTTTCTTTCCTTAATTGGTCTAAGCCACCCGTAACGTTCATGTACAAGGTCAATTGCCAAAAAAGAGCTCTCACTTTTACGTAGAACTTCGAAGAAAAGTGTCTCTGCATCATAGCTACCAAATGCATGGAGAGTAATATGCTTTTCAAATATCTCTAGCTTCGCAGAGCTTACGTTTCCATTTTGAATATAGTATATCCCCTGGTTGTGTTCAAAATCCTGATTTTTCCCTAGTTGTTGAAGAATATATTGTTGAAGGCGAAGTGTGGATAGTGGCTTCGTAATAAACTGAATTTGTTTTTTTAATATATTTTTTAGTTCACCGAAGGATTCGTTATACTCAGCAAACAGATCAAAGAACATCTTTTCCCTACCAAAATAATGAGAGGCAAATTCATCATCGATTAAATACAACTGATATGTTCTCACCAAGTTTCCTCCTCGTCTGACCAAATGTTATTTCTCTCTATTATAAAGAAGTAGAAATAGAACGTTTGTCTTTCGTCGTCAAAAACTTCCACTATTTTTGTCGGAAAAAGTCGTAGGTCTTGATACAAAATAAAAAGGCTGTTCTATTTATTAGAACAACCTTTTAAAACTTATAATAGAGCCTTCACTCTAGCAACTACATTTTCTACTGTAAAGCCGTATTCTGCCATGATTTTTTCACCAGGAGCAGAAGCACCGAATGTATCAATTCCTAATACTTCCCCTTCATCTCCTGCATAACGATGCCATCCTAGAGATGATCCCATTTCGATAGCTAAACGCTTCTTAACAGTTGGAGGAATAACACTTTGCTTATATTCACGAGATTGCTTTTCAAAGCGATCCCATGAAGGCATACTTACTACTGAAGCTGAAATTCCTTCTGCATCAAGTGCTTTTTGCGCTTCAACAGCTAAACCTACTTCTGACCCAGCAGCAAGTAATAATACATCTGCTTGTTCTTTAGATGCTGGAGAAATGACATAAGCACCTTTCTTAACGCCTTCGTACGCATTTTTATCCGTGTCTTTAATGGTTGGTAAGTCTTGTCTTGTTAAAACTAAAGCTGTTGGAAGATCAGTTGATTCAAGCGCAAGCTTCCAAGCTGCTGCAGTTTCATTACCATCTGCCGGACGAATAACACCTAAGTTTGGCATTGCACGTAATGCGGCAAGCTGTTCTACTGGCTCATGCGTAGGTCCATCTTCCCCTACTGCAATTGAGTCATGAGTAAACACATATGTTACAGGAAGACCCATTAATGCAGCTAATCTGATAGCTGGACGTAAATAGTCAGAGAATACAAAGAATGTTCCTCCAAATACCTTTACTCCACCATGTAGAGCCATACCATTTAACGCAGCACCCATCGCAAATTCACGAACTCCAAACCAAATGTTCTTACCTTCAAACGATTCAGGAGTATAATCGCCTACTCCTTTAATCATTGTTTTATTAGAACCAGCTAGGTCAGCTGAGCCCCCGATAAACGAAGGAGTGTTCTTAGCGATAGCATTTAGTGCTTCACCTGATGATGCACGGCTAGCAAGTGCTTTTCCTTCAGGATAAACAGGAAGGTCCTTGTCCCAACCTTCTGGAAGCTCCCCGTTAATAGCAGATGTTAACTGTTGAGCAAGCTCAGGATACTCATTTTTATAAGAATCGAACAGGTCGTTCCACTCATTTTCTTTCTTTGCACCAGTTTCCACAATGTATTTGTTGAATGTGTCGTATACATCTGAAGGAACATGGAAATCTTCTTCAAATGTCCATTGGTAAGCTTCTTTTGTTAACTTTAATTCGTTAGCTCCAAGTGGGGCACCATGAACATCTGATTTACCTGATTTGTTTGGAGAACCGTATCCGATTACTGTTTTTACTTCAATTAGTGTAGGACGATTTTGATCACCTTGAGCTTCTTCGATTGCTTTTGCAATTTCCTCAAGATTATTTCCATCCTCTACACGAAGATATTGCCATCCGTATGACTCAAAGCGTTTTGCAACACTTTCAGAGAATGAACGATCTAAGTCACCATCAAGAGAGATATCATTTGAATCGTATAATACAACTAAGCGACCAAGTTTTAAGTGTCCTGCTAGTGAAGCAGCTTCAGCTGAAACACCTTCCATCAAGTCACCGTCACCACAAATACTATATGTATAATGATCTACTACATTGTAGTTGCCTTTATTATAAGTGGCTGCTAAATGTCTTTCAGCCATTGCCATACCTACTGCCATTGCAATCCCCTGTCCTAGTGGGCCAGTCGTTGCATCTACACCTGGGGTATGTCCAAATTCAGGGTGACCAGGAGTTTTACTTCCCCATTGACGGAAACTCTTAAGATCATCCATTGTTACGCCATAGCCTGATAAGTGAAGAAGACTATACAACAATGCAGAACCATGCCCTGCAGATAAAACAAAACGATCACGGTTAAACCACTCTGGGTTTTTAGGGTTATGATTCATAAAGCGTGACCACAGAGTATAAGCCATTGGAGCAGCCCCCATCGGCATACCTGGATGGCCAGAATTAGCTTTTTCAATTGCATCAATTGATAAAGTACGTATTGCGTTAATTGCTAGTACATCTTTTTGTTCAAACATTTTTTCAACCCTTCCTATTCTTTATCTCAATAATCCCACTTTTTAATATTATATCTGCTCTATTATTTATACAACAGATTGCCTTAATAAATTTAGAAAAAAAGCATATATTTTTTAATTTTCAGTGTTTTCTATCATTTTTTGGTAAATAAATTTAGAGGATTAATGTAGTTTTTTACTATTTTTTAATCTCTTAAGCTTTTCAGGTGTAACATCATCACCCAAAGGATCAACAATTTTTACACCTTGGAGCGTTCCTAGCATAGATGATCGAAATGTTTGTAAATATTCACTACGAAGCTTTGACTGCTCCTTTGCTTCCGTCTCTGTTAATCCATCAGCTTTTGCTTTTTTTGCTAGTTCATTGATTCTAGCCATTTTTTCCTTCGGTAGCATCTCTTTGCTCCTTCTCTTTTAGTTTTACTAATAGAAATCATGTTACTAAAAGATATAGTCTTTGACAAGGAAGAAGCGTAAAGAGGTACGAATAACAAAAAATGCCAACGATCTTTATGACTTGTTGGCATTTAGTGAGATATTATTTTGATGCTTTAGCTCTTCTATGTATTCAAGATATCTCCGATTTACTGTAGCTTTTGAAATATCATAACCAAACCCTCTTAAAGTAGCAGCGATTTCAGAAAATGTTAAATCATTGTTTCGTAACCGTACAATCTCTGTTATCGGTACTTCAATACGTTCTCTCCCGGCATGAACACCTTTGTTTTTCAGATTTTTCTCTGGTCTGTAACCGTTTTGAACAGCTCTGTTCATTCCTCTTTTAATTTTACTATTATGAAGCTTTCGCTGATATTCTTCTACCATACTTACAATTTGCAATACCATAGAATCCGATTCGGACAATTGTAACTCACCATTATGTGATACACTGAAAAGTTTGATGTTATCCTTTAGTATACAATGAAGCAAAGCAATTTTGGCATTTCCTCTACCAAGTCTCGTTTCATCCTGAATCAGAACAGCATCTACTTTCTCTTCCTTTAATCGTGACAGCAGGAGCAAAATACCTTCTCTGTCAAAGTCATATCCACTCGCCTGTTCTTTTATCACTTCAACAACTTCCATTCCGTGTTGTTGTGATAGCTTCAATAATTCTTCTTCCTGCCTTTTTAGAGAAGAGTACTGTGATTCTTTTTCAGTACTAACTCTACAATAGATAATCGCCTTCATAATCCCTCCTATTTCGATGCTAGCTGAGTAACAGTGGAATCGTTTAATTCAACAGGGATATAGATCTTATCACCTACTAATAATACATTTCCATTAATATCATTGATTTCTTCCACCCAGGAAACAAACTCTGTTTCAGATAATGCATGTTTATCTGCATAGTCCTTACAAAGATCCCAAAGTGTTTCCCCTTCATTAATTGTTACAGCCATATATTTTTCCTCAACTGATTCACCATTAGAAATTACCAAAATAATAGACGATAGGATAGATAAGACAACTAGAATAATAGCATATGAGTATTTGTTCCATAAATTTTTCATGTAAAACACCTCTATTAGAATGTATGTTCGTATATATATTTACATTATAGACCGAACGTTTGTTTTGTGTCAACGATTATTCGAACTTATGTTTGTATGCACTGGTAGAACATGCTATAATAAAGTCAAGATTAACCAATGAGGGGCGGTAAGTATGACAAAACTATCAAAACGTCAGGTAGATATACTAGAATATATAAAAGAAGAAGTTAAACAAAAGGGCTATCCGCCTTCCGTTCGTGAAATTGGCGAAGCTGTTGGTTTAGCATCAAGTTCAACCGTACACGGCCACTTAGCTAGACTTGAAAGTAAAGGGTATATCCGCAGAGACCCTACAAAGCCACGAGCAATTGAAATTCTGGATCTTGATGAGGTAGTAAGTAATATACCAAAATATAATATTGTTAACGTTCCTGTAGTCGGAAAAGTAACTGCGGGTATACCTATAACTGCAATCGAGAATGTGGAAGAGTATTTTCCTCTCCCAGAACGTCTTGCCCCTGCGGATGAACAAGTATTTATGCTTGAGGTTATGGGAGACAGTATGATTGAGGCCGGTATCCTTGATGGTGATTACGTGATCGTGAAGCAGCAGCAAACAGCGAATAACGGTGATATCGTTGTTGCCATGACTGAGGAAGATGAAGCGACAGTTAAGAGGTTCTTCAAAGAAAAGGACTATGTTCGTTTGCAGCCGGAGAACTCATCCCTAGCACCAATTATCCTACGAAATGTGTCTATTCTCGGAAAAGTTATTGGAGTATATCGTCATATTCATTAATTAGTGAAAGCAAGCATCGAATGATGCTTGCTTTTCTTATTATCACAATGGCTCAAAGCTCTTTCTTCGACTAAACCAATGAGCCACAAGATACAAGAACAAGATGATAAAGAATGAATAGGTATAAGCCCAATCTATTTTCTTATACATATCCATCAACGCCATTAATGGCATCCCAATGTATGTACTGATACCAGCTAGAATAATTCCCTTTATAAATGGATTAACGTTCGGCCTGTATTGAAGGAAAAACAAAATAAGGACCGGCATAAGAGAATAACGAAACGAATAACTTATTGTTGGAATTGGAATGGCTTTTACTGGATAAGCCCATCTTCCATATTCCACTCCTAACGCATCAATTGTTGTAGATAGTATCATTACGATAAATACTGAAAAAAGCAATCGTGCTGAGCTCTCCCTTTTACGGAATATTGCCCAGAGTACCCATGGAACAATGATCATTAACACAGCCACCCACCATTGCCAAGTGAAAAAAAAGGCTTTTATGGTCGCATCTTTAATTAGAAGATTTCCATCCTTAATTAAGTCAGATCCTTTTCCCACTTGTTTGAGACCATCTTGAAACTTCATTATTTTTCCCCCGTAATATAACTTCAAATAACTGTAATTGGTTGTATTATTTGGTAAAATTGAGATTTTTATTCACGCACCTTAAATCGTTTCAAGTTTGTTTCATAACCGTCCCCCACCATTAACAACATACAAAAAACCCTCAAACACATTAAAGTGTTTGAGGGTTTCTATGAACGGATTAATACATTGACATGTATTGTTCTCTTTCCCATGGATGTACTTGCGTACGGAACATATCCCACTCGATCTCTTTTGCTTCTACGAAGTGTTCGAAGATATGCTCTCCAAGAGCGTAAACCATTGTTTCGTCTGACTTTAAGTTATCTAAAGCAGCAGCAAGTGTAGCTGGTAGATCTTCGATACCTACAGCTTGACGCTCTTCTTTGTTCATAACGTAGATGTTGCGGTCAACTGGAGCTGGTGGTGTTAAAGAGTTCTTCACTCCGTCAAGTCCTGCAGCAAGTAATACAGCCATTGCTAAGTAAGGATTAGCAGCTGGGTCAACGCTACGTACTTCTACACGAGTGGAAATTCCACGAGAAGCAGGGATACGGATTAGCGGTGAACGGTTTCTAGCAGACCACGCAACATAGCAAGGTGCTTCGTAACCAGGTACTAAACGCTTATAAGAGTTTACAGTTGGGTTTGTTACAGCTGTAAAGTTTGGAGCATGCTTAATGATACCAGCGATGAACTGACGAGCAGTGTCACTTAGTTCTAAGTTTCCAGTTGGATCGAAGAATGCATTCTTGCCTTCTTTGAATAAAGAAACGTTACAGTGCATTCCAGAACCATTTACTCCGAATAATGGCTTCGGCATGAATGTAGCATGTAGACCGTGCTTACGTGCAATTGTTTTAACAACAAGCTTGAACGTTTGGATTTGGTCACAAGCACTTAAAGCATCAGCATATTTGAAGTCGATTTCGTGTTGGCCTGGAGCTACCTCATGGTGAGATGCTTCAATTTCAAAGCCCATTTCTTCAAGCTCTAACACGATATCACGACGGCAATTTTCACCAAGGTCTGTTGGAGCAAGGTCAAAGTATCCACCGTTGTCGTTTAATTCAAGTGTAGGCTCTCCAGCTTGGTCAAGCTTGAATAAGAAGAATTCTGGCTCAGGTCCAAGATTGAAATCTGAGAATCCTAAGTCTTGCATTTCTTTAATAATTCTTCTTAAGTTGTTACGTGGGTCACCAGCGAATGGAGTTCCATCTGGATTGTAGATGTCACAGATTAAACGTGCCACTTTACCTTTTTCAGCTGTCCAAGGGAAAACTACCCATGTGTCTAAGTCTGGATATAAGTACATGTCTGACTCTTCGATACGAACGAAACCTTCGATAGAAGAACCGTCAAACATCATTTTGTTGTCTAAAGCTTTTTCAAGCTGACTGATAGGAATCTCAACGTTTTTGATTGTTCCTAAGATGTCAGTGAATTGCAGACGAATAAACTTAACATTTTGTTCTTCTGCCATTCTTGTAATATCATCTCTTGTAAACTTAGCCATTTTGTTTCCTCCCTTGAATAGTAAATCTCTTTTTATTAATGGAAAAAGCGTGACATATCACCTTGACGCAACGACGAGCGATTAAAACGGCCAGCATGCATAAGCTCTGAGCGCAACATTTTACGTAACTCATCATCGGACAGATCACGTCTTGCTTTTTCTGCTTCCTTCACTATTTCTTCTGATAGCACCTGTTGCTCTTTCACAGAAAAAATTTGCTTAATTCCTGCAAGATTCACACCTTGCTCGATCAAATCTTTTATTTCTAAAAGCTGATCAATGTCATTCAAAGAAAACATTCTTCTGTTTCCCTCAGTTCTTGCCGGAGAGATCAATTGGTGCTCTTCATAATATCGAATTTGTCTTGCAGATAGTTCTGTAAGCTGCATCACAATTCCAATTGGAAATAATGGCATGGAACGACGGATATCACTTCCGCTCATTTGCTGTCCCTCCATTTCTTTCTTTCATATTTTTATTATATGAAATGTCAGTTTTTCTGTCAACATAATGTTAGTTTATATAACATGGAATTTTTGTAGAAAAAGAGAAATATTAAAACTCTCTATATAATCCTACTACTTAATTGAAATCAATTAGTTGTTTTTCAGCTAATCGGTTCAACGCGATCAGTATAGCCATTTTCACATGAGAATAGGTTAGTCCTCCCTGTACATAAGCAACATACGGTGGTCGTATTGGTCCATCGGCGCTTAATTCAATACTTGCACCTTGTATAAATGTTCCCGCAGCCATGATCACATCATCTTCATAACCAGGCATATAAGCTGGGTATGCCGTAACATGTGAATTAATAGGAGAAGCAAATTGAATCGCTTGGCAAAAGGCAATCATTTTCTCTTTGTCATCAAATTGAACCGATTGAATCAAATCTGTCCGTTCTGCATTCCAGGCTGGATTTGTGTTCATCCCTAATCTGTCAAGCATAGCTGAGGTAAATACAGCACCCTTTAATGCTTGTCCAACCACATGCGGTGCCAAAAAGAAGCCTTGATACATTTCTTGAAGGCTATAAAGAGAGGCACCCGCTTCAGCTCCGATACCCGGTGAGGTCATCCTATAGGAACATGCTTCAACATATTTTTCTTTTCCAACGATATAACCCCCAGTTTTGGCAAGCCCACCACCTGGGTTCTTAATTAAGGATCCTGCCATCAAGTCAGCGCCAACATGGCAAGGCTCTAATAACTCTACAAACTCACCATAACAATTATCAACAAATACGACAACATCTTCTTTTATATTTTTAACAAATTTAATCATGTCTTCAATTTGATCGATGGTAAAAGATGGTCGGTTTGCATAGCCTTTGGAACGTTGAATACCGATCATTTTTGTATTTGGCTTGATCAGTGTTTTTACATGTTCGTAATTGACCTGTCCATCCTCTTTTAAATCTACAGTTTGATAAGATATTCCAAATTCCTTTAAGGAACCTACACCATTCCCACGTATCCCTACAATTTCCTCCAAAGTGTCATACGGTTTTCCTGTTATGTAAAGCAGCTCATCTCCTGGTCGTAATACACCAAATAAAGCGATTGAAATTGCATGAGTTCCGGAGATGATTTGTGGACGCACTAGACCTGCTTCTCCACCTAACACATCGGCATAAATTTGCTCTAATGTATCCCTACCAATATCATCATATCCATATCCTGTGGAAGGGATAAAGTGTGAATCACTTACTTGATGGCGCTGGTAGCTTTCTAAAACGCGAAACTGATTCGCTTCCACCGTCTCATCAATTTGTTTATGCTTCGTAAAAATTTGCTCTTCGACCTGCCGAACGATCGGCTTTAATGCTTCCCCAAATGTGAAATGCTGATACATGTTGTTCTCCTAACTAAATACTGTATTGATTAATTTGTCCTAATATTTGGTGATCATTGAGTACATATCCTTTGCACAGATACATATCTTTTTCTTCCTCGAATGCTAACTCCCTTAAAATGGTGTCATTTTTTAATTGGGCTAACAGTTTTCCTTCTGTGGAAGGAACCTCAACTTGGTAAAATTTCATTTCTGAAATAATCACCTGTTCTATTTTTTGCTTTAATAAAAAGCGATCTTCCTCGCTAAATGCTGAAATCTGCAGTGTTTCTGTTTTAGCGGTTGGAACGAAGTCAGGATTTTTCAAGTCTCTCTTATTATAAACGGTTAACTGAGGAATTTGTTGTATATCCAGATCCTCCAATAACTTATGTACTGTTTGCTCATGCTGATATGAATCCGCACTCGACATATCAACAACGTGTAAAAGAAGATCAGCTTCTCTTACTTCTTCTAATGTTGATCGAAAGGCAGCAATCAAGGTCGTTGGAAGGTCTTGAATAAATCCAACCGTATCTGTTAGTAACGTACTAAATCCACTTGGAAGAATCATTTTTCTCGTCATCGGGTCAAGTGTAGCAAACAATTGATTTTCCTCAAACGAATCCGCTTCTGTTAAACGATTGAATAATGTCGATTTACCTGCATTCGTATACCCGACTAACGCCACTTGAAAGGCTTTATTCTTTTTCCGACGTTCACGATATCGATCACGATGCTGCACGATCACTTTGAGTTGTGCTTTAATATCGTCAATTCGTCTTCGTATATGTCTTCGATCGGTCTCGAGCTGGGTTTCCCCCGGACCTCTCGTCCCAATTCCTGCACCAAGTCGTGAAAGTTGCGTACCTTGCCCACCCAAGCGCGGAAGAAGATATTGAAGCTGAGCCAATTCCACTTGAAGCTTCCCTTCTTTAGAACGTGCACGTTGGGCAAAAATATCTAAAATTAACTGAGTTCGGTCAATTATTCTTGCTGAGATGTCTTTAGATAAATTTCGCACCTGACTTGGCGAAAGCTCATCATTGAATATGATGATATTCGCTTCCGTTTCCTCCTCTAATGCTCTCAACTCTTCAACTTTTCCTTTACCTATGTATGTAGATGGATGGATTCTGTCTCTTTTTTGAGAAAATGTTGCTTGTACAGTACCTTTTGCGGTTTCTGTTAAAGAAGCTAGCTCCTCCATAGAATAGTGAAATCTTTCATCATCCTCTACGGTTTGACAACCTACGAGAATCACCTTTTCATACTCATGCTTTTGCTCCAAGAAATCACCTCATCGTCCTTTTTTATATCATACCAAATATTCGTTTTTAATACTAATTCACTTCAAATCAAACAAGGCAGGCTACTGTTAGCCTGCCCCATTTTACTCATCTTCTTCAAAGATAAGATCATTGCTTCGTATCGTCATTAAATCATGCCGGTCGAAGTTACTTAACATTAACAATCTCATTGCCTGAGCTCGAATCGATTTTTCAAGAACGTTTCTAACGTATCTCCCGTTCGAAAACCCAGCTGGGCTAAACGCAGATTTCACCCAAATGAGATGATCGCGAAGCTTTTTTTCTGCTTCATGGCTTAATGTATATTCCTTTTCCTTCAGCATTCTCTGCCCTATTTCCATAAGTTGCTCAATGCTGTAATCTGGAAAATCAATGACAAGGGGAAACCGAGAATGTAATCCTGGATTGAGCGTGAGAAAATCATCCATTTCTCTCGAATAACCAGCCAATATTAGGATGAATTCATGTTGTTTATCTTCCATATGTTTGACGAGTGTGTCAATGGCTTCTTTACCAAAGTCCTTCTCCCCGCCTCTTCCGAGAGAATAGGCTTCATCAACAAATAGAATCCCCCCGAGCGCCTTCTTTACGAGATCTCTTGTTTTTTGGGCAGTATGTCCGATGTATTCACCGACTAGATCGGCCCGTTCCGCTTCAATTAGATGACCTTTGGAAAGGACATTCATACGTAAAAATAACTTTCCAATCAACCTGGCAACAGTAGTTTTTCCTGTTCCAGGATTTCCTTTAAACATCATATGGAGCGCTTGTTTTCCCGCTTTTAATCCAGCTTCTTCCCTTTTCTTGTTCACATATATCCATGCGTAAATTTCCTTAATCATTCGTTTCATTTCTTCCATTCCAACAAGCGCACCAAGTTCTTCCTCTATCTCCTTTAATGCTGCATGCTCTGGGGGAATGGCCTTTGGAGCCACATATGGTTCGGCAACAGTGGGTTTACGTTTCTGAGAATTTAAGACAATGCTGATTTGTCCATTGTTTTTCATTCGAATTGGTTGGTCCAAAGCTTTCACCTCACATTATAAAACAGTATACGCGCTTGGTGCATGAATTGTGACAATAGCCTATTTTTTAGTTATGTTCACCTTCTGGTAGTAGCGCATGCTTTTCCCATTATTTAAGCGATTACTCTATATGTATTCAGAAAAATTCATTTTAGAAATCAAAGACCCGCTTCCATGAAGAAAGCGGGTCATGAATGAAGTTCCATTATTGCTGCTGTGGACCTTCTAAATCAATTTGTACATTGCGCAGTGGAGAAAAAGTAGAAATGGCATGCTTATATACAAGCTGTTGCTTCCCTTCCGATTCAAACAGAACCGTAAAGTTGTCAAAGCCTTTGATTTGTCCTCTTAATTGGAAGCCATTCAACAAAAACACTGTTACACTTGTACTGTCTTTACGAAGTTGATTTAAAAATTGATCCTGGATATTAATGGCTTGCTTCATAATAAATCCTCCTCTTTTATCTCTATTCATATGTATTCGATTTTATTTTTAGCTTTCCTTCAATATACGTAGAAATTTCAGTAATTTTTTTTTGAATCTGTTCCTCATTTGTCACATCTGTCATATCAAACCAAGTAACATCCATTTTATTTCGGAACCATGTAAGCTGTCGTTTCGCGTATCGACGGGAGTTCTGCTTTAATTGCTCAATCGTTGTTTCAAGCGATTGCTCGTTTGAAAAATAACGAAACCACTCCTTATAACCAATAGCTTGTAAAGCCTGTGTATGCATAAGCCCACGGTCATATAGCTTTTTCACTTCTTTTTCTAGACCTTCTGTTATCATTTCATCTACTCTTGCATTAATACGTTCATACAAGCGGTCACGTTCCATTGTTAAGCCAATGATAGAAACTTCATACAATGGTTCAATCACCTGCTCCGATTGTATTTCCGTTAACGTTTGTCCAGTTGTCAAATAAACTTCTAATGCACGGATGACGCGACGAACATTATTCGGATGTATACGATCCGCACTTATCGGATCAACTTGAGACAACTCTTTATGAAGAACTTCCACCCCATCTGTCTTCACTCGGTCTTCTAGCTGTTGTCTCAGATCATCATTATTTGGAGCATCAGAAAATTGGTAATCATAAATGGCTGATTGAATATAAAGCCCCGTGCCTCCAACTATCATTGGTAGCTTTCCTCTATTGGTGATTTCCGTAATTTTCATGCGTACAAGCTCCTGAAACTCAGCTACTGAAAACGTCTCATCTGGATTCTTAATATCAATGAGATGGTGAGTAATTCCTTCCATTTCTTCTTGCTTAATCTTGGCTGTTCCGATATCCATTTCTTTATATATTTGCATCGAGTCACCACTAATGATTTCACCATTCAATCTCTTCGCTAACTCAATGCTCGTCCTCGTTTTCCCAACGGCTGTTGGTCCAATTAAGACGACGACTTTTTCCTTCTTCTGTATCATGCTGACACTGCCTTTACAAATTACTTTAGATGCATTGTAGTATAACATGGAACACCATTAACATAAAACTAGAAGCAGGTAAGCCTCTATGCATTATAACCAGATTTTTAGCCGTTATACCTTTGTCATACACTTCCATTTCTTTCTTTTTACATTACAATTATATAACGATTCGATAACAATCGACAGAGAACCCCCAAATTCGTGCTACTTTATATGAAGAGTGTAAAGAGACTTAAAATGAATTGGTGGGATAGATATGTTTGGAACGTTAGAGATTGGAATTGATCTAGGTACAGCAAACGTACTTGTATATAGCAAAAATAAAGGGATTGTCTATAATGAGCCATCTGTTGTTGCACTAGATACTACAACGAATAAAGTTGTAGCGGTGGGACTAGAAGCAAAAGCAATGATCGGAAAGACGCCTGGTAAAATTACAGCGATTCGTCCTCTAAAAAACGGAGTTATTGCCGATTATGATATCACTTCGGAATTATTAAAGTACATTATTACAAAAGCTTCAACCAGAATGGGGTTAACGATTCGAAAACCTAATGTGGTCATTTGTACACCAGCTGGCTCTACCAGTGTGGATAAAAGAGCCATTCAGGATGCCGCAAAAAACGCAGGTGCCAAAAAAGTCTTTCTTATTGAAGAACCAGTGGCCGCTGCAATTGGAGCTGGACTTCCTGTGGACGAACCTGTAGCCAATGTGGTAGTAGATATTGGCGGAGGTTCTACTGAAGTAGCGATTATATCATTCGGAGGCGTCGTTGCCTGCCACTCTATTCGCATTGGCGGCGATCATTTGGATGATGATATTATTCAGTATGTAAGAAAAGCGTACAATGTTCTGATTGGAGAGCGCACTGCAGAGCAAATTAAGATGGAAATCGGTTATGCTCTTGTGGACCATGAAAAAGAAGTGCTAGAAGTTCGTGGAAGAGACCTGCTAACTGGGTTACCAAAAACTATCGAACTGCATTCCTACGAAGTTCGTGATGCTATCAAAGAATCACTGCTTCATATACTAGAAGCTGTTCGTGCTACGTTAGAAGACAGCCCAGCCGAATTAAGTGGTGATATTGTTGACCGCGGAGTCATTTTAACAGGTGGAGGCTCTCTATTAAAAGGCATGGAGCAGTGGCTAAGCGAGCAAATCTTCGTTCCCGTTCATTTAGCTAACGAACCGTTAGAATCAGTAGCCATTGGTACGGGTAGGGCACTTGATTATCTTCATAAATTACCTTCTGTGGCAAGGTAACTTTCACATAAGCTTCGAAAAAGTCCCACAGTTGTTTGTACCGTTGGGACTTTTTTCGATTTTAATAGTACCATCGACCTTTATTATCAAAGAGAGCTCCACCGAGCAACCCCGCACCAAATCCTAATAACCCAGCACCGAGCGGACTAATCCCTCCACCATATCCCACTCCAGGGCCAGGACCACCACCATAACCTAAGCCGTATCCGCCTCCAAACCCAGTAGTAAATCCAGGTCCTCCGTAGGGAGAAGGATATCCATAGCCTGAATGACCGAAGTTTGGTGCTCCATAGCCAATAAATGGACTATAATTGGCGCCACCTATACCTACCTTGCTCGGCACCTGGTCTTCAAATCCATAGTATTTTGCATCAGGATATCCAAAACTATCAAATTGGGAAAACGGATTGTAGTTTGGATATCCATTAACATTCCCCACACCGAAAGGGAAAGGTCTTCTCATTTCTCGTTTCAATTGGCATTCCCCTTTTTCTTCTAAGTTGTATACATGATACTATATGTACTTATCCCAAAAACGGGTATATATCACGGATAAATAGGCATAAAAAAAGCCCCTAAGAAACGGGGCTCTACTCAATATGCTTTTTTCTCATTCTGTTAAAATAAATAAATATCGGAAGAGGAATGACAATAAAGCCTAAGCTTTTAATTATTTGGTTTTTAGCATTTTCTCTAATTCTCGATTTTTCATCTTCCACCACTTGTTCATAATCTGCGCGCAGCTCTTCCTCGCTAATTTGAGTGTTTCCTCCTACCTTCTCGCTCTCTCGCATCATCTCGTAGTCAGAAAAACTTTGGTAATATCCTGCCGGGCTCACTAAGTCAGCAGTAGCCATAAATATGGAAATTCCACCACCGATGACCATCATTAAGGTTGCAAATAAAACTAAATATGTGTATAAGTGCCGTATCATGGTTTCTTCATCCTCCTTGGTTTTGTTTTTCGCAATATAAGTAATGGAAAAAATAACGATGACAGCTGGAAGAATAGTCGTTAGCAATCCAAAAACAAACATTCATCCTCCCCCTTTCTACCTTCAATATATAGGATAATCGATGCGCAAGCTATACAATTTGTTCGACACTTTTCTTATTTTTGCCCTTTTTGTGTAAAATTACTCCAAAACCTCAAAAAAGAAAAAGAAAAAAACTGGATTCTATTGAACCCAGTTCTTACATTACACGTTTAAACATTTTTTCCATTTCATAGGTAGAATAATGAATAATAATGGGTCTACCATGTGGACAGGTAAACGGATCTGAAGTAGATCGCAGCTCATCTAACAGCGCCTGGATTTCATCCTGCCGCAAATGATGATTTGCTTTTATGGAGGCCTTACAGCTCATCATGATAGCCGCTTCTTCACGTAATTTATGAATATCTACCTTTTTCATGTGTAGTAACTGCTCAATCATTTCCTCCATAAGCTCTTTCTCTTCCCCTTTTGGGAGCCACTGTGGATGTGAGCGAAGTATAAAGCTGTTATGACCAAATGGCTCTAAGAACACACCTACCCTTTCTAACTCGTGTTGATGTTCCAAAATCTTTAGCGCTTCATCAGTTGAATACTCTAGTGTAATCGGAACGAGTAACTCTTGAAGCTCACTTTGAACATCTCCCACCTTTTCACGGAAATACTCATATTTGATTCTTTCCTGTGCCGCATGCTGATCAATTATATAAAGCCCTTTTTCATTTTGAGCAAGAATATACGTTCCATGCATTTGGCCGATTGGATAAAACGGAGGAATTCTCATTTTGGATTCTTGTAGATGATCCCTTTCAACTACGATTTCCTCTTCTATCTCAAGCTCACCAACTGTTTCCATCTTAACAGGAGTAAGGGGTTCTTCTTTTACCATGGAAACAGGTCTCTGAATCACCTCTACTCTTTCCGTTGTAAAAGGTTCTCTAAAAATGGACTCTGTAAAAACCGTTCTCTCAACAGGAATCTCTTTTTCTACCACATGATCCAGCTCGAAAAAGGTTTGTTCAGATTGTGGCTTTTCTTTTTTCTCCGGTTGAATAAATCCTGATGGAATCAGCTCTTGGCTTTTAAATACTTTTTTAATCGCATCTGTAACTAGCTGGTTTAATTCTTGCTCCTTACTTAAACGTACCTCCATCTTAGACGGATGCACATTTACATCTACTAAAATAGGATCCATTTCGACTGACAATAAGACAATCGGATAACGGCCTATTGGTAATAACGTATGATAACCTTCCTGCACCGCTTTTACGAGAGGATAGTTTTTTATAAATCGCCCATTAATCATGGTAGAAATATAGTTCCTAGACGCTCTCGTAATCTCAGGAAGAGCAATCCAACCATTTACCTTACAATCTAGTGAAGTAGCTGATATAGGAACCATTTTCTTCACGATGTTTACTCCATAAATGGCCGCTAACACTTGACGTACATCACCGTTTCCCGTGGTGTGAAGGAGCTTTCGATCATTATGAATCAGACGAAACGAAACTTCAGGATGACTTAGTGCGAGACGGTTCATAATATCCGTAATATTCCCTAGCTCTGTGTGAACAGTCTTCAAATATTTTAAACGGGCCGGCGTGTTGAAAAATAGATCTGTAACAACAATGTCGGTTCCTTTTCTGGCAGCCGCTGCTTCATGAACCTGCAACACTCCACCCTCAAACACGACTCTTGAACCAACCTCACCCGTTGATGTTTTCATTTCAAAACGACTTACCGAAGCGATACTGGGCAACGCTTCTCCTCGAAACCCAAGGGTCCTAATTCGAAACAAATCATCATCGTTTTTTATTTTACTAGTGGCGTGACGCTGAAATGCCATTAGTACATCTTCCTCCGAAATACCGTCACCGTTGTCGAGTATTCGGATTTTACCTAATCCCGCTTCCTCAACCTCTACTTCAATCACCGTACTACCAGCATCAATTGCATTTTCAACAAGTTCTTTTACAACGGATGCCGGTCGTTCAACCACTTCTCCGGCAGCAATTTTATTCGATAGTCTATCATCTAATTGAATGATTTTCCCCATCTTCTCACCTCCCTGAGATGTTTAGCTCTTTGCCTGCTTATGAAGATCAAATAGAACATTAAAAGCCTGCATAGGGGTCATTTCTAATATATTTAGCGATTTTAAAGACTCGAGTGTCTTCTTTTCTTTCGTAGATAGGTTTGCTTTCGCTTCAACCTTTGGTTCATCAAAAAATGACAGTTGAGCATCTTCAGACACCTTATTCGGCACTACTTTCTGTGTTTCTTTGGCAGTTGTGTGATCACCTGACTCTAGTGCTTTTAAAATTTCATTCGCACGAGCAATCAGTTCCATTGGAAGCTCTGCTAGCTCTGCCACATGAATTCCATAACTCTTATCTGCTGCTCCCTCTTTGATTTTATGAAGGAACACCACTTTTCCATTTTGCTCAATCGCGCTTACGTGGACGTTCTTTAACATCGTTAGCTGCTCTTCAAGAACGGTTAATTCATGGTAATGAGTCGAGAATAATGTTTTCGCCTCAATCCGTTCATGAATATACTCAATGATTGACTGCGCTAACGCCATACCGTCGTAGGTCGAGGTTCCTCGGCCGATTTCATCAAATAGAATTAAACTATTTTTGGTGGCATTCACGATGGCGTTTTTTGCTTCAAGCATTTCCACCATAAACGTACTTTGTCCAGAAATTAAATCATCTGCTGCACCAATTCTCGTAAACACTTGATCAAAGATTGGAAGTTTGGCCTCATCAGCCGGAACATAACAGCCAATCTGAGCAAGAATTGAAGTGAGCGCAATTTGTCTCATGTACGTACTTTTCCCTGACATATTGGGTCCCGTAATTAATAAAACCTCTCGCTCTCCCCCCATATGGCAGTCGTTTGGTACGTATTCCTGAGCATTCATAACCTTTTCAACGACCGGATGACGACCATTTTTAATCACTAATTGTCTGTCAGTAGTAAAACTTGGCTTTTTGTAATGACGCGCTTCACTAATTTCTGCAAAGCATTGCAAAACGTCTAGCTCACTTACCACCTTAGCCAATCTTTGTATATGTGGAATATATTCCTTTACATACTCTCGAATGGTTGTAAACAACTCATACTCAAGCTCTGTACTTTTTTCTTCCGCTTCTAAAATCAATGTCTCTTTTTCTTTTAAATCCGGAGTAATAAAGCGTTCAGCATTTGCGAGTGTTTGCTTCCTTTCATACTGACCTTCTTTTAATAAGGAAAGATTCGCACGGGTTACTTCAATATAATAACCAAACACACGGTTGTATCCGATTTTAAGCGATTTGATTCCCGTTTTTTCACGCTCTTCTTTTTCAAGCTCGGCAATCCACTGCTTTCCATTACGACTCGCATAACGATAACGATCAAGTTCTTCGTTGTACCCGTCGGAAATAATATTTCCCTCTTTAATTGAAAGCGGTGGATTCTCAACAATCGCTCTTTCTAATAAATCGGTTATTTCTTCGCATGGTTCAAGCTTGTCTGCTAAACGTTTTGTTGCTTCATTTGGTAAATTCTCCACCATACTTTTTAATATTGGGATTTGTAAAAGTGATTTTTTTAACTGAATTAAATCTCTCGCATTTACATTACCAAAAGCAATCCGTCCTGCCAAACGCTCTAGGTCATACACTTCCGTTAGCTTTTCACGGATTTCTTGGCGTTCAAAGTAATAGCTCAAGAGCGTATCAACAACGGAATGGCGAAGCTCGATATGTTCCTGATTGATAAGTGGGCGATCGACCCATGACTTGAGCATTCTGCTTCCCATCGCCGTTTTTGTTTCATCCAGTAGCCATAGAAGAGAGCCTTTTTTGCCTTTCGAGCGAATCGTTTCTGTTAACTCGAGATTACGTTTTGAGTAATAATCTATTTTCATATATTGATCTACTGTATAAAACCGAACTGCCTGCAGATGATCAAGCGATCTTTTTTGTGTTCGATATAAGTAATTAAATAATCTTGCGGCCGTCTGCTTGAGTTCATCATTCGTTAAGTGAGACAAAAGTGAATCGAACGAAGAATAACTCTGAATATCTTCTTCCGTTGACATGGTCACTTGTCCTCGCTCACGAATTTTTTTCTGTAGCTCGTCCGATTGAAAAGCAGAGATGACCACCTCACGAGCACCAGAAGTTGCAAGTTCATTTAGAACCTCATCCATGCTCTTTGTGATCGTTACTTGAGATTCCCCTGTAGTCAGATCACTTACTGCAAATCCAAACTGTTCATCAGAGAGCGTAGAGATGGACGCTAAATAATTGTTTTCTCTTTCATTTAGTCCTCTTCCTTCCATCATCGTTCCAGGTGTGATTAACTGAACTACCTCTCTCCGAACGACACCTTTTGCCTGCTTTGGATCTTCCGTTTGTTCACAAATCGCTACTTTAAACCCTTTTTCAATTAACTGTTCAATATATTGAGGAGCAGCATGGTAAGGAACTCCACACATAGGGATGCGGTCTTCTGAACCACCATCTCTGCTAGTTAGTGTAATTTCTAGTACTTGCGAAGCCTTGACGGCATCATCAAAAAACATCTCGTAAAAATCCCCAAGACGAAAAAATAAAAAGGCATCCTGATACTCTGCCTTTACCTTTAAATATTGCTGTATCATCGGCGTATATGTAGCCATACAATCCTCCAAAACCCTAATTCTTTCTTTCACTTTGATCATTATTATAACATAAAGAATGAAGAGAAAGTTTTATTGGATGCTGTAAATATAAGCCACAAAGAAAAACTAGGAAGTGAAACCTTCCTAGTTCGCCATTACTCTTCTTCGTCACAGATTAGGAAATCTGGATTCAAATCTTCAAACTCTTCGTCTTCAACATCTAATCCCCAGTCGTCGTCGCAGTCACAATTATCGTAAACTGCTACACAAACCACTGTTTCCCCAATGACTTCTACAAGAAACTCTCTTTCTACATGAACGATAATTGCATTACCGTTCGGTGAGATAACAGCTTCTATGCAGTTTGGTTGCTGAACGACACGAGCAATAACATCGTTGTCATCATGGCAATCTGGATCGCGGTACTTTAACTTAATGACGTCACAATAGTCAACTCGTGCAGTTACTACTTCAGTTCTTGTATTATCATTAAAGGAGTACCAAACGTTAATGTCATAGTAGCCGTGAATCTCGACTTTTTTTCCAACCTTTTTAGCTTCGTACGTATGATTGATAATCCAGCAACCAAGGATGCTAGTCGGTTGGTGATCCGGGCGAATCGTATCGTTAGACTGTGTAAACTTACGTCCTTTCGCTACGACCGCTTTTGTAATAATCTCTCTGTAATCTGCCATTGCGAGCGAACCCTCCTCATTCATTTTCACTTCATCCTATGCGGGACATTAGACTAGTGTGATAATATTTTTCATGTTTGTATTTCCTTCGGCATTCGGTGGCGGATATAGTGCATTCTATGCGAATACCTAGAAAAGGTGAGAAATTATATGGGAGAGGGAGATGATTTTAAGGGATACAAAAAGACCCTCGTCATCCAACGAAGGTCTTCCCATTTTCACAACTTAGTGATGTGAACAGCTCTGATTCTTTTTGTTAACTTCTGCACCTGTTTCTCCACTTAGGACATTTCCGCCCGTTGATAAGATAACGTCATCTGTTACTTTGTTGGAGATGGTATTAGCCACTAATTGCAGTAGTTCATTTACGTCCACTTGTGATTGCTTAAATTCCTGGACGACAGGGATCGAATCCAATTCTTCTTCAATAGAAGCAATTTTATCTTCTGTTTTCTTAAGAGCTTCTGCTTTTCCATAGTGCTGTAAATTAACGGCTTGCTTTTGCAACCCTTTAATTTGCGAAATAAGAGAGCTTACTTTTTCATTGCTATGAATTTGCGCTTCCGCTTTCTTAAAAAAATCTACTTCTTCTGTGCTCGCGATCATGGTTGCTAGTTCTTTTGCACGTGCAATAATATCATCTTTTGTGTACTTTGCCATTTATTTCACCTCTACACTTTGAGTTTCTTCCACCATTTCCCCGTTTAATGACCATGTTTTTGCTTCTGTAATTTTCACTTTAACAAGCTTACCAATTGCTGTTTTTGGCCCCACAAAGTTTACTAGCTTGCTTTTGCGAGTGTAACCAGCAAGTACATCCGGGTTGTTTTTACTTTCACCTTCAACTAATACTTCCACGACTTCCCCTTGATACTTCTTCATCGCTTCTGCAGACAGTTCATTTACCAATGCGTTTAATCTCTGTAAACGTTCCTTCTTTACTTCCATTGGAACGTTATCTTGCATTTTTGCCGCTGGCGTTCCTTCACGTGGAGAGTAAATGAATGTATAAGCAGATTCGTATCCAACTTCACGGTATAAAGAAAGCGTTTCTTCAAATTGTTCATCTGTTTCATTGGGATATCCTACAATGATATCTGTAGTGAAAGAAGCATTAGGAATAGCTGCTTTAATTTTGCGAACAAGCTCTAGGTATTGTTCTCTTGTATACTTACGAGCCATAATTTTCAGTACTTCTGTAGAACCAGACTGAACTGGAAGATGAATATGCTCAACTAAATTTCCACCCTTAGCAAGTACCTCAATTAAGTGATCGTCAAAATCACGCGGATGACTCGTTGTAAAACGGATACGTGGAATATCAATCTTACGAATCTCATCCATTAGGTCTCCTAAACCATACTTCATGTCTTCAAAATCTTTTCCGTAAGCATTTACGTTTTGTCCTAGAAGGGTAATTTCCTGATATCCTTGCGCTGCTAGTTGGCGAACTTCTTGAATGATATCGTCAGGACGACGGCTACGCTCTTTTCCGCGAGTAAATGGAACGATACAATACGTACAGAACTTATCACAGCCGTACATAATGTTTACCCATGCTTTAATATTTCCACGGCGGATCTTCGGAAGGTTCTCAATAACATCCCCTTCTTTAGACCAAACTTCCACAACCATTTCCTTAGACATGTATGCCTCGTGTAGAATATTTGGTAATCGGTGAATATTATGTGTTCCAAAGATCATATCCACTTGGTGGTATGTTTTTAAGATTTTATTAACAACCGATTCCTCTTGAGACATACAGCCACAAACTCCAATTAATACATCTGGATTTTGCTGCTTTAAATGTTTAAGATGACCAAGCTCACCAAACACTTTGTTTTCTGCATTCTCACGGATCGCACAAGTATTTAATAAAATTACATTAGCATCATCAACAGAGTCTGTTGGCTCATAGCCTAGGCCCATGAAAATACCAGCCATTACTTCTGTATCATGTTCATTCATTTGACAGCCGTACGTACGAATATAAAACTTACGACCTTGTCCCATGCCTTTAAATTCTTCAGGAAGTGAGAAATCCTTATGATACTTTACTTCTTCTTTTCCACGCTTTTTCGCGTCTTTTAGCGATGGTGGAGTGTATACTGTCTCAAAATATTTACTGTAATCCTTATCGGATTTTTTGTCCGAAGAATTACCTTCCTGCACTGCTTGTTGGCTTTCTAATCGTTGCTTTTCGTTCATAAATATTTCTCCTTTCACTACAATAATCAAACATTTTAAAAATACAACCAAACGAAAATATTATTTTCATATAGTTAGTTCGTTGATAGTAGTATGAATCACATTAGTTAAGTATAAAGGGTTGAAGAACTGAACACAATATAAAAAACTTAACCAATCGTTAGCGGTTTCATTCAATACAACAAATAATTTTACCCCTGATCACGTATATTGAAAGTGATTGTTATCACAAATCACTAGAATTATACCGCATAGAGAAACCCCGAGATGTTCTCGGGGTTTCTTGTTCATTCCAGCTTACATAAACTCGGAAACTAATTTATTAAAATGAGCCTCATCTAATTGAAGATCATGCTGAGATAACGGTGTTTCGGAGTAACCGTTAATTAGTTCCTGGTAAGATTTACGCTCTGTATCTTGGTAAATCAAGCCTGTTACTAATCCGTTATTCTTCATTAGAGTTTGCATCGCCATTTCACGGTTAGATGAATCATAACCTTCCACATCAGCTAGCTTTGTTAGGTTTTCCTTAAACCAGTCGTATGTGTTGATTTTATTATAAGTCACACATGGACTAAACACGTTGATTAAAGAGAAACCTTTATGCTTAATACCAGCTTCAATAAGCGCTGTTAAGTCTTTTAAGTCTGTAGAGAAGCTTTGTGCAACGAATGTTGCACCAGCAGTTAATGCCATTTCCATTGGAGAAATCGGCTGTTCGATTGATCCTTGTGGCGTAGACTTCGTTTTGAAGCCTGCTGCCGATCTTGGCGATGTTTGACCCTTTGTTAAACCGTAAATTTGGTTATCCATTACGATGTATGTGATATCGATATTTCGGCGGATAGAGTGAATCGTATGACCCATACCAATCGCGAAACCATCTCCATCTCCCCCAGATGCAATAACTGTCAAATCACGATTCGCCATTTTTACCCCTTGGGCAATCGGTAAAGAACGTCCGTGAATGGAATGGAATCCGTAAGAGTTTATATATCCTGAAATACGTCCAGAGCAACCGATACCAGAAATAACCGCTAAGTTATCTGGCTCTAACCCTACATTCGCAGCAGCACGTTGAATTGCCGCTTGAACAGAGAAATCGCCGCAGCCTGGACACCAGTTAGGCTTCACGTTGTTTCGAAAATCTTTAAACGTCGCCATAATTTAGAACAACTCCTTGATCTTTGAATGAATTTCATGTGGTAGGAATGGATTTCCGTCATACTTTAAATGCTTTACTACTTTCTCAGCATGTCCTACATTCATCTTCAGAATGTTTGCTAACTGTCCAGTTGCGTTGTTTTCAACAACTACAACCTTTTTAGCTGCTTTGACTAGTGGAAGCATTTCGTCAGTAGGGAACGGATGAATCAAACGTACATGCGCATGATTCACTTTCACTCCATCCTTCTCAAGGCGTGTCATAGCTTCTTCAATCGCTCCTCTAGTTGAGTTAAAACCAACAACTAGTACATCCGCATCCTCATGTGGAGCTTGAACGTGAATTGGCGTATTAAATTTGATGTTCTCAACTTTACGGAAACGCTTATCCATTTGTGCATTACGGTTTAATGCTGATTCTGACGGTTTACCTGTTTCATCATGTTCTACACCTGTTACGTGGTGAATTCCACCCTTTACCCCAGGAATAACACGAGGAGAAATACCATCTTCAGTCACTTCGTAACGCTTAAAATAATCTTTAGAATCTGATTCTGGAAGTTCAGTAACAAGTTTTCCGCGTCGAATTTCTACCTTACTAAAGTCTAAAGGCTCAACTGTTTGCTTTCCTAAAGAAAGTTGAAGGTCAGATAAGACGATAACAGGCACTTGGTACTCTTCAGCAAGGTTAAATGCCTCAGCTGTATCGTAGAACGCTTCTTGTACAGTACTTGGGGCCATTACGATCTTTGGAATTTCTCCATGCGTACCATAGATCATGGCCATTAAATCGGATTGTTCTTGCTTTGTTGGTAGACCAGTAGATGGACCTCCACGCTGTGTATCAACAATTACAATTGGTGTTTCGGTAATCCCAGAAAGACCAATTGCTTCCATCTTCAATGATAATCCAGGACCAGCTGAAGCAGTGATCGCACGAACACCTGCATAGTTTGCACCTATTGCCATCGTACACGCCGCAATTTCATCTTCTGTTTGGATAACTGTTCCACCAAGAGCAGGTAATTTTTTAATTAAATACTCCATGATTTCAGAAGCAGGAGTAATTGGATATGCTGCCATAAAGCGACATCCCCCTGCTAATGCACCTAATGCAATCGCATCGTTACCAATCATGAACAAACGTTGTTGCCCATCCGCTTTTGCTAATTGCATCATAGCGGCGTCTTGAATTTGTTCCTTCATTGCAGTATAACCAGCTTGAATCGCTTCCATGTTCTTATCAACCACGGACTGTCCTTTACGTCCAAAAATCTCTTGAACTACAGACTCAAAAACGTTAATATCTAAATCTAGTACTGCACAAGTAGCCCCAACAGCCACCATGTTTTTCATTAATGATGTACCTAATTCAGTTGCAATATCTGTAAATGGAACCGCATACAAAGTTGCATTTGTATCCGTTGGTTTCACAGGATTAAACTTTGCATCTGCAATCATCACACCATTGTCATGAAGTTCTTTGTAATTTAAGTCAAGCGTTTCCTGATCAAATGCCACTAAGATGTCTAAGTCGTCTGAAATAGAGCGAACCTGTGACGTGCTTACACGGATTTTGTTATTAGTGTGTCCACCTTTAATACGAGATGAAAAGTGGCGGTACCCATATAAATAGTAACCTAATCGATTCAAAGCAATAGAGAAAATTTCCCCAGTACTTTCAATCCCTTCCCCTTGCTGCCCGCCAACTTTCCAAGAAAGTTGATTGATCATGTCTTACACCCCTTTGGATACGTTAAGAAATATGTAAAAACGTTTACTTTACCAATAGTGTAGCACTTTTCCGATTGTAACACGAAGATTTTGACTCTAGTTTTCATAGAGTAAAAATGTGAGAAATGGAAGGGTACTAAACGCTTTCAATTCTAGACCTATGTGAAAAAAAAAGCAACCCTTTACGCCCAAATAATGGCGAAAATATGAATATTTTTTTATTTTTGCGAAAATAATAGTTTTATCTGTCTTTTTTTAACCCGCTCAGTCTAAATAGAAATGAAAACGCTTTATTCCTTCTTCTTTATTTCGGAAATCTTTTCGCCATATTTCCGAACAAAAACTTCTCAACCTGTATACTGGAATAATATTTTCCTAGTTCATTTACAAGATTGCTATAATTTTCTACATGTTCAAGCCCTGTTACACAATGTTCAGTTCCATCAAAATCAGAACCAAATCCAACAAAATCCTCTCCTCCTAGAGAGCAAATATAGTCAAGATGACGCAGTACATCAGTAATCGTTGCTGTCGTTTTCCCAGACAGGAACTGAGTAACAAAGGTTAATCCGATGACTGTTTCTCTTTCTATTAATGCCGAAATCTGTTCATCCCGTAAGTTTCTCGGATGCGGACATAGTGAAAACGCATTAGAGTGGGAAGCGAAAGGATAATCTGCTAACTCCAGCACATCCCAAAACCCTCTTTCAGAAAGATGTGATACATCACACCATACCCTCTCTTTGTTAAGAGTTGATACAACTCTTTTTCCGAATCTAGATAGACCCGCGCCCCGTTCTTCAAGCGCCCCATCAGCGACAGCATTAGCAAAATTCCACGTTAACCCAACTGAAGTAACTCCGAGACGAAGCAGTGTTTTTAGCTTTAATATATCCGAACCGATACTATCACACCCCTCCAGTGTAAGAATCGCTCCGTATTCTCCATCTTTAAGATTATCTAAATCACTCTGACTTGTAATCAGCTTAATTTCTTTATATGGTTTAAGAATTTTTTCATAGAATAGGTCTACCATATGCAAAGCTGCATGGAAGGAAAGATCAGGGTGAATATTCTCAGGTACGTAGATGGCAAAGCATTGTACTTTTACACCGCTTTTCTTCATGCCTGCGAGCGTAACCTGAAGCTCCTTTGGATCTAGAAAGCTTATAAGCTTTGGATTCATAAACATTTTGTATAGTACATCACAATGCGCATCAAAAATTTTCATGGTTCGTATCCCTTCCTTAGTCGTTTATTTTAGCATAGACTCATACTGACAAAAAAAGAACCTGTTTGCAATAAGAATGCAAACAGGAAAAAGATACTCCCTCATCTTGGCTCAATGATTAATTTGATTGCCGTGCGCTCTTCCCCATCAATTAATATGTCTGTAAATGCTGGGATACAAATCAAATCGACTCCGCTAGGTGCTACAAATCCTCGTGCAATGGCTACTGCCTTTACCGCTTGATTTAATGCACCCGCACCTATGGCCTGAATTTCCGCAGCGCCTCTTTCGCGCAGAACTCCTGCGAGCGCACCAGCTACAGAATTGGGATTAGATTTTGCTGAAACTTTTAATATTTCCATTCCTAGCTCCTCCTTGTTTAATCCCCCCTGATGTTCTTGTTATTGAACAACTCAGGTATATATGATTCCATTGCTACTATATTCGCAAAAGCTTTAACATATTCCGGCTTGGACAAAAAAGTAAGATTAAAAGAAAATTGTATTTGCATTTACTTGTGGTAATAGTTATACAAAAAAACACCTGCGTCTATTTTGCAGGTGTTTTAGCTATGTGTTTATTTTTATGAGCGTTTATGAGAAAAATGGATGATCGTCATTGATCAGAATTCGATCGATTTTTTTTGCTTTACCTGTCTTTTTATCCAGTTCAATATGTACGGCACCAAGCTGTGTTTTATCTGTATCTGGAACTTCAAACCGTGCTGGTAAGTTGGATAGGAATCGTCTAATTACGATTTCTCTGTCCATTCCTAGTATCCCATCATAAGGACCAGTCATTCCAACATCCGAAATATAGGCTGTTCCTTGCGGCAACACTCGATTATCAGCCGTTTGTACATGTGTATGTGTACCAACTACTGCTGAGACTCTTCCATCTAAATACCAACCCATAGCGAGCTTCTCACTAGTTGCCTCAGCATGGAAATCAACAAAGATAATTGGTGTTCGTTTACTAGCTTCTTCAATCAGTTCATCCGCTTTTCGAAACGGACAATTATTGGGTTGCATAAAGGTACGCCCTTGCAGACTGATGATTGCTATTTCATCTTGATTCATTTTCAAATACACAATTCCCTTACCAGGGTTATCTTCAGGAAAGTTTGCTGGTCTAACCATATATTTTGCATCATCGATGAATTCGAAAATATCACGGTTATCCCATGTATGGTTTCCTAACGTAACGGCTTGCGCACCAACCTCTAAAAAACCTCTATAGATTTTTTCCGTTATCCCTTTTCCACCTGCAGCATTTTCACCATTAATTATGGTAATGTGCGGACGATATTTTTCCTTTAATCTCGGGACGTATTCCTTCACCATATCTCTTCCTGGTGAACCAACGACATCCCCAACAAATAATATGTTCATCAATTAAACCCTTCTTTTTCGTAATTTCTTTCCATTGTATCATATGTATTGGGACAAAATAAAAGCGGTGCAAAAGCACCGCTTTATTTTGCGTATTCAACTGCTCTCGTTTCCCTAATTACCGTTACCTTAATATGGCCTGGATAATCAAGTTCCTCTTCGATTTTTTTACGAATATCGCGAGCTAAACGATGAGCCTCTAAGTCGTCAATTTGCTCTGGCTTCACTAAGATACGAACTTCACGTCCAGCCTGAATAGCAAATGACTTTTCCACTCCATCATACGATTCTGAAATTTCCTCAAGCTTTTCTAAGCGTCGGATATAGTTTTCAAGCGTCTCACGTCTTGCACCAGGTCTTGCTGCGGATAGCGCATCTGCCGCTGCAACAAGAACAGCAATAACGGATGTAGGCTCGGAATCGCCATGGTGAGAAGCAATCGAGTTAATTACAACCGGATGCTCCTTGTATTTAGTAGCCAGTTCGACACCGATTTCTACGTGACTTCCTTCCACTTCATGGTCAATTGCCTTACCAATATCGTGTAGTAATCCTGCACGACGAGCAAGTGTTTCATCCTCTCCAAGTTCTGCAGCTAGCAATCCAGCTAATTGTGAAACTTCAGTAGAGTGTTTCAACACATTTTGACCATAACTAGTACGGAATTTCAATCGGCCGAGAATCTTAATTAAATCTGGGTGCAATCCATGTACTCCAACCTCAAAAGTTGTTTGCTCACCAATTTCACGAATATGTTCATCCACTTCACGGCGTGCCTTATCAACCATTTCTTCGATTCGAGCAGGATGGATACGACCATCTTGAACTAACTTTTCAAGCGCTAAGCGGGCTGTTTCTCTTCGAATCGGATCAAACCCAGATAAAATAACTGCTTCTGGAGTATCATCAATAATGAGATCAATTCCAGTAAGAGTTTCAAGTGTACGGATGTTTCGTCCTTCACGACCAATGATTCGACCTTTCATCTCATCATTTGGAAGAGTGACAACCGAAACGGTCGTTTCTGCTACGTGATCAGCCGCACAACGTTGAATAGCTAATGACAAAATTTCCTTTGCTTTTTTGTCCGCTTCCTCTTTTGCTCTATTTTCACTCTCTTTTATCATTAAAGCGATGTCATGGGATAACTCCTGTTCCATACGCTCTAAAATGATGGATTTCGCCTCATCACGAGTTAAGCCCGAGATGCGTTCAAGCTCTGCCTGTTGCATTTTTACGATCTCGTCCACTTTGCTTTCCATCTCTTCAATATGCTGTTGTTTTTTGTTAAGAGAATCGTCCCTCTTCTCTAAAAGTGCTTCACGTTTGTCTAACGATTCGTCTTTTCGATCAAGATTCTCCTCTTTTTGAAGTAAGCGGTTTTCCTGCTTTTGCAGCTCGCTTCTTCGATCACGAACTTCACGTTCTGCTTCTGTACGAAGCTTATGAATCTCATCCTTTGCTTCAAGCAGCGACTCCTTTTTTAAAGCTTCTGCTTCACGTTTTGCATCCTCTAGAATTTGCTCTGCAGCACCTCTAGCTCCAGCAATTTTTGCTTCAGAAAAAGATTTACGAACAAAATAGCCAACAACTGCACCGACGGGTAAAGCAAGCAAAATGGAGATGATCATTGTAAAAAGATCCATCATTTCACCTCCTCTTGCTATTAACTTGTGTTACGTTTTCTAAAATGTCGGCATGTACATTGTTTTGTCAATATACAGCACAAAGGCTTTTACACGTCTTCATTCATCATTAAAAAACATAAAATATACATATTAATTGTAAATGTGTGAATTTTTATTGTCAAGGGTTTGTCCGGCTTGGTTGTAATATTTCGTTTATATTGGTAGATAATGGTGAACTTTGTCAAACCCACTGTTGGTTAAGCTTTCATATATCGAGTTTACTTTTCAATTTTCGTACCATCATTGCGGACTAATGCTATAAAAAACAGCAGACCAAATAGTCTGCTGTAAAATTTGTATTAATCAACTAGGTTAAATTCTTCTTGATCTTCTTCAGAATCTTCCGGAAGAGTCTTCACGCCGTCTAAACCATAGTGTTCACGGATCTTATTTTGGATTTCAACTAATAATTCTTTATTTTCCTTCAGGAACAGCTTCGCATTCTCACGCCCTTGACCAAGACGCTCATCATTATAAGAATACCAAGATCCACTCTTTTGTACGATATCAAGTTCCGATCCCATATCAAGAGCTTCTCCCTCTTTCGAAATTCCTTCTCCATACATAATATCTACTTCTGCCGTACGGAATGGAGGAGCTACTTTATTCTTTACGACTTTAATTTTCGTTTTGTTACCAACCATATCATTGCCTTGCTTTAACGTTTCTGCACGGCGAACCTCTAAACGAACAGATGAATAGAATTTAAGCGCACGTCCACCAGGAGTTGTCTCAGGGTTACCAAACATAACTCCGACCTTTTCACGAATCTGGTTAATAAAGATAGCAATTGTTTTAGACTTGTTGATCGCACCAGAAAGCTTACGAAGAGCTTGTGACATTAAACGAGCTTGTAGACCAACGTGAGAGTCTCCCATTTCTCCTTCAATCTCTGCCTTTGGAACAAGGGCAGCTACTGAGTCGATGACTAAAATATCAACTGCTCCGCTTCGCACCAATGCTTCAGCAATTTCAAGGGCTTGTTCACCAGTGTCAGGCTGTGACAATAGTAATTCATCAATATTTACACCAAGCTTCTGTGCATAATCAGGGTCGAGTGCATGCTCAGCATCAATAAATGCTGCTTGTCCACCTGCAGCTTGTACCTCAGCGATTGCATGAAGGGCAACCGTTGTTTTACCCGAGCTTTCAGGACCATAGATTTCTATGATACGGCCCTTTGGATAGCCACCTATTCCCAATGCTGTATCAAGTGCTAGTGAGCCACTTTTAGAAGTGGAAATTTGTCGATCTGTTTGCTCTCCTAACTTCATGATAGAGCCTTTACCAAATTGCTTTTCTATTTGTTTTAATGCCATTTCAAGGGCTGCTTGACGATCATTTGCCACTACTATTTCCTCCTTATTTAAAACGAATATATCTATCTATTATTCGTTGCATGTTCATTTCACTATCTTTACTATACTCGTTTTAATTCTGTTTGTCGAGCAAAAAATCGAACATTCATTCGATTTTTTTCACCACCAAATATAGTTGTATAATTCTATTTTCTTCTTAGCAAAATTGTTTTTTCGCCTATGTTCAAAACTGAAAAATATCATTTTAAATCAAATTCTTAATTTGGTAAAGAGAAAAAAACAGAGCAAAATGATTTGCTCTGTTAATCTTTTAAGCTATTGATTAGTGAGAAACAGCCATACTTCACACTTCTCACTCGATTTCCTTCTCTTGTTCCTGCAAAGACAAATGTTTCGACTTTTACTGGAGATCCTTTTTTCGATATTCCAATATAAACTGTTCCTACCGGTTTTCCCTCAATAGCACCAGGTCCTGCCACACCAGTAAAGCTTATTCCAATATCAGCATTAAGTAAGGAAGCCACATTTTCAGCTAACTCCCTTGCACATTCTTCACTAACTGCTCCATACTTTTCGAGCGTTTCTTTTTTAACACCGAGGACCTTTTCCTTAACCTCATTCGTATAACAGACGACTCCGCCTTTTACTACCGCACTCGAACCTGGAATAGCTGTCAGCTCCTGCTGAAACATCCCTCCGGTTAAGCTCTCTGCACAGGCAATCGTTAAATCGTTCTTTTGAAGCAGTGTAAATAACTCATTCATTAACGAGGTTTCATCATATCCGTAAAAGAATTCACCAACACGCGTTCGGATCCTCTCTTCCATTTCATTGATGAGCTCATTTGCAACGTCGGTTTGTTGATGCTTAGCAGTGAGACGCAGTGTGACTTCTCCATCGCTAGCAAGTGGAGCAATCGTAGGATTCGTTTGTGCATCAATCAAATCCTCAATTTTAGTTTCTAATGCAGCCTCTCCTATCCCAAAGAAACGCAACACTCGTGATACGATTGTCTCAGAAATGTCTGGCTCCTTTTGTAATAGTGGCAGCGCATAATTTAGAAACATTGGTTCCATTTCTTTCGGTGGGCCTGGTAAAAGCATATAACGGTGAGTTTCAGTAGTTAAAAGCATACCAGGGGCCATCCCGTTATCATTTGGCAAAACAGTAGAGTCAAATAGGACCAAGGCTTGCTTCTTATTATTCTCTGTCATAACACGGTTTGTACGTACAAAGTATTGAGAGATAGAATCAAGAGCAGCTTGATCAAACTCCAACTCCTTACCAAGGTGTTTGGCAATTGTTTCTTTTGTCAAATCATCCTTTGTCGGTCCCAAACCACCAGTAAAAATAACTAAATTTGATCGGCCTTCTGCAACAGCAATCGCTTGTTGTAAACGGGTCGGATTATCACCAACTACCGTATGATAAAACACGTTGGTTCCAATGCTAGCTAGTTGTTTGGAAATGAAACGAGCGTTTGTATTTACAATTTGGCCAAGCAGTAGCTCTGAGCCAACTGCAATGATTTCAGCATTCATGAAAACAATCACCTAGCCTCTGTTTATTTAGAATTAATAAATACCTGCTTATTTTTCGCAAAGTAATCCCAACCAGACCAAATCGTGAAGAACGTTGCAACCCATAAAGCAATGTCAGCAAATGGAAGGGAAACAAGCTCAAAAATCGTGTTATGTAATAACAACGCTGAAATGGCAACGATTTGTGTCCAAGTCTTAATTTTACCAAGCATATTTGCGGCAACTACCTCTCCGCCTCCAGCTAGGATAGCTCGAAGACCCGTTACAGCAAACTCTCGGCAAATGATGATGATAACTAACCACGAAGCAGCAAGTCCAAATTCAACTAGAACAATTAATGCTGCTGACACGAGTAATTTATCTGCTAACGGATCAAGAAACTTCCCAAGATTGGTTACAAGATTATATTTTCTGGCATAATAGCCATCAACCCAATCGGTAGCAGATGCAAAAATAAAAATTAAAGCCGCTATAAAGTGAGCAACCGGAAGCTCCGCGCCAATGAACTGCATATCCCCCCAATGAAAAGGATCGTATACAATTACTAAAAATAGTGGAATTAATAAAATTCGTGAAACTGTAATTTTATTAGGCAAATTCATTTTAAAGACCTCCATTTTAACCTATAAAGAAAATTCCTTATTATTACTTTCTTCTTTCAATAAAACAAGCATACAACAAAATAGAAAAGAAAGCGAAAAAATAGTCACCATACGATGACTATTCGTTCACTGTTGGTACATAACGAATTGTAATATCCTGTCTAACTTGATCATCCGGAGATGTAGCATACTCTAGCTTTTGATCATTCACATAAATTTCAGTGGCTGTAGAATTCCCAATTACTAGAACAGCTTCTTGCTCTTTTGAATAATCAACTACTTTGTTATCCTCAGCACCTGTTTTTAAGATCCCTTGCCAAAAAGAATGTCCTTTTCCATTTAGCATATTCACCCAGGTTTCACCTGTAGACACAAGCTTAACTTCAAATTTTTCAGCATTCTTTAATTCATATACTGTTTCTTTCCCTTTTGATTCAGTAACTGTAACTTCTTGTGTAGGAGAGGTTTCCTCTTCCATCGTTTCTTCTTCAGTTACTCCATTGGCACCAGATGTTTGATTTTCATCATTTTCAGACGCTTCCGATTCATTTTCCTCTTCTGCTTCCTTCTCTGATAAATTATCTTCGTACTGTATTTGCTCGCTATCAGTTGTTGCTGGCTCTTCTGCCGACTCACCATTTTCTTTAATATTAACTACTAAAAAGTAGGCTAGAGCCACCGCACCGATAACGAAAACACCAATCAGCAACCTTGGTAGAACCGCAAATATCTTCGAATTTCCAGGTGCAACATCCTTCCTAGTTTGCACCCTTGAAAGCTTTTCTGGAAAATCTTCACCATGGGTAGATGGGATATCAGACTTATATTCAGCAAATATCTCTTCTGGATCGAGCTGGACTGCTTCTGCATATTGCTTAATAAAAGCACGAACATAAAATGGACCAGGGATAATACTATAGTTCCCCTCTTCTAATGCTTGCAAATACCGTTTTTGAATTTTAGTTGTTGTCTGTAAATCATCCAAGCTCAAGCCGAGTGAAAGCCGAGCTTCTCTTAGTTTATTACTTAATTCTGTCAACTTCTAACACCTTCCAATGCTATTAAAGGCGTTTTCGTAAGTGATTTCTATGTATAAACGAAAACGGCACTTTTTAAAAATCAAATCCCCCAAAATCAGAATCTGAAAACATCGTATTTCTTACAATATCATACTTAATTTCCTCTTCTGGATCGTTTCTAAGTTCGATAATATAATCAAAGTCATCGAGTGTGTACTCTGTATTTTGGACAAATACATCCGGATGCTCAACTACTTTCACAGCCGGTAGTCGCATAATTTCTCGAACTAATTGCCAATGTCGTTCGTTTGCTCTTCTTGTAGAAACGATGCCATCAATAATGAATAGATTGTTCTCGTTATATTCGTCCTCAATGAGTTGATTACGAATGGTTTGCTTTAAAAGTGTAGAGGAAACAAACAGCCATCTTTTGTTCGCACAGACGCTTGAGGCAACAATAGATTCTGTCTTTCCAACACGCGGCATTCCACGTATTCCGATGAGTTTATGACCTTCCTGCTTAAATAACTCTGCCATAAAATCTACTAAAAGACCGAGTTCATCTCGTACAAATCGAAAGGTCTTTTTGTCATCAGCATCTCTCTGTATGTATCTACCGTGCCTCACAGCTAATCGGTCTCTTAGCTTTGGCTCTCTAAGCTTGATTATCTTAATCGTATCCATTGTTTTTAAAATAGATTCAAGTCGCTCAATTTGTTCATAATCCTGTGCTAGAATGAGCAATCCGCGTCTTCCTTCATCTACCCCATTAATGGTTACAATATTTATGGAGAGCATCCCTAATAATGAGGAAATATCCCCTAGCAATCCAGGACGATTTTTCTGAATTTCATACTCCAAATACCATTCTGTTTTGTTCATCTTTTCCATAGAATACCTCCGAGGGAAGCGCCATATTTGACCATTTTTGGTGTAAATTAATCATCTTCTATCATATATGATTTTCTATTAAGATGAAAGGAAAAACAAGAACAAGTGGTAATTTGGAGAAATATTTGTATGATATGAAAAAAAAGAGAGGATGTTTGCCTCTCTTTTTGATTTACTATTTAAGCATCCTTTTAGCGTGATCCGTCATTTTGAACGAGCTTCACCATCATATTAGCAATGGCATGCTGTTCTTCAGGTGTAGCAACAGACCAAAGGTCAGATAAAATGCGCTCTTGTTCGTTTTTTGGATCTATTTGTTTGGCTAAATAGTCTCCGATTTGGTAAGCAAGATCACCAATTACTTGTTTGTTCATCCCTTCATTTTGAGCTTGATGCAGGCGATCACCTAAAAAGTCTTTCCACTGCTCCCAATTATCAAGTACAGACATTGTATAACCTCCTTTTTTTTACTACGAACTTATTTTGCTTTGAAAAGGAGGGAATTATTCATTTAGATAACGTGAACGTTTCGTGAATTATGTATACCATCCACCATTAACCGCAAGTGTATGACCTGTGATATACCTTGAACCAGAAGAGAGAAGAAAGGATACTGAGTCAGCCACATCCTCACCCGAACCTAGTCTTCCAATTGGAATTTCATCCTTAAGCATCTGCAAGTCGTCAGCAGTGAAATTTTCTAACATCGGCGTTTGAATGGCACCAGGTGCGACCGCGTTAACTGTAATTCCACTTAATGCAACTTCTTTACTTAAAGCTTTTACAAACGCGATTTGTGCGCCTTTTGCAGCAGAATATGCTACTTCACAGGCAGCACCCGTCTGCCCCCAGATGGAGGAAATAACGACAATTTGTCCATTGCGATGAGTCATCAACTTCGGAAGCAAACGCTTCGTCAATAAAATCGGAGCCATAACTTGAAGTTTCATCATTTGCTCAAGGTCATCATCCTTCAAGTCCACCAACAACCCATAATGACTTTGGCCACAATTATGAATGATGGCATTTAAAGCAAAGATATTTTCGCAAAGCTTTTCAATCCCATTTTTTTTAGTCAAATCCGCTTGTATTGGAATGTATTCATTTTCAAAAACAGAAAGTTCACGGAGTAAACGTTCCATTCCTTCTATATTCTTATGGTAATGTAAATATAAAGAAAACCCATCCTTTGCAAGCCTCTTGGCTATGCATGATCCAATCCCCCCGCTTGCTCCAGTAATTAACGCATATTTTTTCACTAGCTTCTCCTCACTTCAACAAAAAGGCGCCGATAAACGACGCCTCACCTTAATTAGCTTTTGGCACTACTTGGCAAATGGCCATTCGATTTTCGGAAATTAAGTTATCAGCTACTAGGTGTATATCCTCAATTTTAATTGCTTCTAATACAGGTACAACATCAAACAAATTCATATCGTTAAATGCATATCGTGTAAATTGATTGGCAATGTACTCTGGTGAATTAACAGCTCGAAGAAACGCACCAATTTTTTTCTTCTTTGTACGCTCTAAGCTCTCTACCGTAATTTTACTTGAGCTTTTTTCTTCTTCTAACATTCTTTGTATTTCAGTTGCTAGTTGATCTGGATTATTTGTGTCCCCGCCGATCATGGCAAATCCAAACCCTTTCTCTTGCGTATAATCAAAAGAGAAGGATTCATCAATCAGTCCACTGCTGTACAGCTTATCATAATTTTCACTACTTCTTCCAAACAATAATTCCAACAAGACATTTGTTGTTAGTTCCTGTTTAAGCATTTCCTCGCCTTGCTTTTCCGTGTTAGTAGCTTTTATACTAACTAAGCACTTAGAAGAATGCACATTCATAGGCAGGACTAATTTCTTTTCGGATACACCTTCCTTTTCACTATCAAATTTACGTTCAATTTCTACTTGTGAAGAGAATGTCTTCTTCGCTTGGTTATCTTTAATCTGCTGCATGATTTCCTCAACCTGAACAGGACCAACGATAAACAACAGCATATTGCTTGGGTGATAGAAGGTATGATAGCACTCATACAACATATCCTTTGTGATTTCAGCTATTGATTCTTTTGTCCCAGCGATGTCAATCTTCACTGGGTGGTTTTCAAATAGGTTTTGAATCGCTCCAAAATATAAGCGCCAGTCTGGATTATCATCATACATATCAATTTCTTGACCAATAATACCTTTTTCTTTTTCAACCGTTTTTTCAGAGAAATAAGGATACTGGACAAAATCGATTAATGTTTCTAGATTTTTCTCCACGTCTGACGTACTAGAAAAAAGATAGGCTGTTCTTGTAAAAGATGTAAATGCATTCGCAGAAGCCCCTTGACGACTAAATTGCTGGAACACGTCGCCATCTTCTTTTTCAAAAAGCTTGTGCTCTAAAAAGTGGGCAATCCCATCTGGAACCTTTACAAGCTCTTTTTTCCCTGCAGGTACAAAATGGTTATCAATGGAACCATATTTGGTTGTAAAAGTCGCATAGGTTTTGTTAAACCCTTTTTTCGGAAGAATGTATACCTCTAAACCATTTTCTAGCTTCTCGTGGTAAAGTTCCTCTTGAAGCTGATCAAATGAGATCTTTTCCATTACTTCGTCGCCCCCGTTCCCGTTAAGAAATAAATCGTATCGAGTTGGATTTTATTTGCAACCTTTACGACCTCTTCCTTCGTCACCGTCTCGATTCTCTGTAACCATTCGTCTAGCTGAATTTGTTGTCCTGCCACTACATTATGATAAAGTATTTCAACAATACCACGTGCTGTATCAAGCGTTTCAAGTAGTTGATTTTTAATCACTGCCTTTGTTTGAATCAAATCGTCATCTGAAAAATCACCATTTTTCATGGCTTGCATTTGTTCTTTAATAATTGTGACTGCTTTTTCAAAATTGCTATTATCAATTCCGGACATTACCATCAGTAACCCTTTATGACTTTCTACCCGACTAGCAGCATAGTAAGCAAGACTCGCTTTTTCACGAACATTAATAAATAACTTGGAATGCGAAAACCCGCCGTACACACCATTAAATACTTGAAGGGCAAAATAATCTGGATCTCCATATGTTACATTTGTTCGATACCCGATATTTAATTTCCCTTGCTTAACATCTTGTTCTTCCTTAATGACATTTTCCTCTACCTGCACGGGCAGTTTTTTCTCCACAGCTTGGGGAGTTCTTGATGAAAAGGTGAATTTTTCATTCACCATTTGTTCTACTTCTTGTTCTTCTATATCACCGATAATATATAAACTAAGCTCATCTTCAGCTAATGCTTTTTTGTAATAATCATAAAGATCTTTACCGCTAATAGAATCCACTTCAGATTCTTTTCCGTGAACATGCAGAGAGTAGGGTTCCTCCTTACACATTTCTTCAATTAACCTATTATTGGAATACTTCATTTTATCATCATAGATGGATTGAATCCTTTGCTTTAAGCTGCGTTTTTCCTTCTCCAAAGTTTCCTTATGAAATTCACCATCTACTACATTCGGATTGGTTAAAACTTCCACAAGAAAATCAATTGCCGTTTTTAAAAGTGGAGTTGGATCAGAAAGGAAGCGCTCATTGGCTACTTCCATCGCAAAACTAATTGTATGATATTCACCTTTTTTTCCTAAATCAATATAAAAAGTCGCTCCATACAATTCATCTAAATACCCTCGAAGCTGTCCAGTAGTTGGAAATTTCTTCGAATTGCTTTGAAGTACATTAGGTAGCAATGCACGTTTCGTTACGTTCTCTTTTTGTAAAGGTGCCTTCATCTTAAAAATAATGGTATTTGTCTTGAATTTATCTGTTTTCACCATATGTAACTTGATACCGCTCATTTCTTTAATCGTTTCGGAAACCACTGCCATATTTCCATCCTCCTTTACATCATGTGCTCGTAAATAGCTTTCCCATCTTGTGATTCGCAATGTATTTAGATATACTATACCCTTTTGGACAAAGTGTTATCAACTTTTGGTATTGAAGGAAAACATATGTAAAAAAAAACCTCCAGAAATTGGAGGTTTAAATCAGTGAAGAAATTTGGCGAGGCGGATAGGTATTTCTATAGACAAATCCCGTATCAAATATTGCTTGGTTCTTCCCTTTTCTCTTGGCTTCATACAAGAGGCAATCTGCCACTGCTAGTAAATCTTCATCCTTATTGTGATGCTCAGAATATGCAACGCCAAAGCTCATAGTTACATTGCTCATACAGCTATTAAATGTTAAGGTATTCATTTTGCCATAGATATCTTTAAAAAACGCATTCATATCATGATCACTAAGATTTGGTAGAATTATAGCGAATTCCTCTCCGCCATAGCGGAAGGCCTCTCCACCAGCTTGATTTGAACACTCTTTGAAAAGTTTTCCGATTTCTGCTAAAACTTCATCTCCAGCTATATGGCCGTATCGGTCATTAATTCTTTTAAAATGATCAATATCTGACATCAATAATATAAATGGTTCCTTTTCTTTTATCTGATTTTTTATTTCTTCCTGAAAACTACGATGATTATATAAACCCGTTAAGTAATCGGTAATCATTAACTCGTAATATATTTCCTTTTGTTTCAAATGTTTTCTTTCACGTAAAACTAACATTGATCCAAATAAACCAACAATCCAAATAAATGCGATATTAAGTGCAAAAATAGTCAAAATAAGCGGCGTTATATTTTGTTCAGTTAACAAAATAATCGTATATCCTATGGTTGAACTAGCTGATGAAATAAACGCTCCTTTTGTGTACCAATAGATGGTCGCGTGCATGATGATTAAATAAAATATAGGAAATAATGGACTCGTTACTCCACCAGATAAGGCTAGGAGCCAAATCACAGCTACGTAGTCAAAGATAATACCTGCTTTTGTTATTAAATGAAAATATGGATTCTGAGGTTTAAGTTTCAAAAATGCTATTTGAGTACAAGTCATATAGATGATCCCAATTGTCAGTAAGATCGGGAATGTACGATGTTCGAGCTCTAGTATTTCTGAAAAAAATGGCGAATAAAATAATACTACAGCTACAACTAAAAAAATCCAACGTAAGTAAGAAAAAATCTTTTCCGTCTCATAATCGTCTAAGTATAATGACAACCTCATAATCAAACCTCTTCTATCGAATGGATTACCCCTATTTTACCATATTCTTGTAGACTGAACATTAAAATTATACAAATGTTCTAAAATTTAACAAAAGTTAGTAGAATAACAAAGACAAAAAAAAATCTCCGTAAGAACGGAGATTTATCTATTTCCTTTAATATATGGTGTTCCGAGTGCTTTTGGTCCTTCTGCTCTTCCGATGAATCCTGTTAACGCTAGGATCGTTAAGATGTATGGTGCAATTAACAAGTATACATTCGGGATATTTTCTAATAATGGCAAGCTAGAGCCAATGATACTTAAGCTTTGTGCGAATCCGAAGAATAACGCTGCTCCCATCGCTCCAAGTGGATGCCATTTTCCAAAAATTAATGCCGCAAGTGCCATGAACCCTTGTCCGGATATCGTCGCGTGGCTGAAATCAGATGAAATGGACTGAGCATATACTCCACCACCAATCCCTCCAAGTGCTCCGGAGATGATAACACCAATATATCTCATTCTTGTCACGTTAATCCCCATCGTATCTGCTGCCATTGGATGCTCACCTACTGCGCGAAGGCGAAGACCGAACGGTGTTTTAAACATTACAAACCATGCGATAAACGCAACGATAATCGCCACAAATGAGGTGTAATACGTATTGGAAAAAAATAGTTTTCCTAAAACAGGGATATCGCTTAAGACAGGAATATCTATTTTACTAAAGCCCTTTTGGATGATGTCTGTTTGACCTTTTCCGTAAAAAAGCTTAACAAGGAAAAGTGCTACACCAACTGCCAAAAGGTTAATAGCCACCCCAGAAACGGTCTGGTCAGCTCGGAATGTAATTGATGCAACAGCATGTAAAACGGATAATAGTGCGCCTACAACCATTGCCACTAATAACGAAATCCAAGGAGTTAAGTTTCCGAGTGTCTGGTCAAAGGCAAGATTAAATACGATAGCTGTAAATGCACCGATTACCATTAAACCTTCTAGTCCAATGTTAACGATACCTGAACGCTCTGAAAAGTTACCGCCTAAAGCAGTGAAAATAAGTGGAGCTGCCCAAAGTAAAGTAGAAGGTACTACGATATATAAAATATCCATGAATCCCACTTACTTCACCCCCTTTTTACTAATACGATCAATAAACAGACGAATCATATAACTTGCTGCAACAAAGAACACGATTAATGCAATAATAATATCAACAAGTTCATTTGGAACTCCTGCCTCAAGTGGCATATTTAAAGCCCCAACTTTTAATGCTCCGAAAAGTAATGCTGCTAAAATAACGCCTATAGGTCCATTTCCACCTAGAAGTGCAACTGCAATTCCATCGAATCCAACTCCCGTGAAACCACCTTTTATGGATGCATAACCAAATGTTCCTAAACCTTCCATAGCTCCGGCTAGTCCAGCAAAAGCACCTGAGATAACCATAGAAAGAATAATATTTTTATCAACATTCATACCAGCGTAGTGAGAAGCATGCTGGTTGAATCCAACTGAACGTAATTCATATCCACGTGTTGTCTTTTCAAGTAGGAACCACATAATAAATACACCTATTAATGCAATTACAATTCCCCAATGCAAACGTGAAAAGTCGGTTAACCCTTCTAAGAAAGAAGAACGTAATGTTGCTGTTTCCTTAATCATTTCCGTACGATCGCTTTTTTCAGATAGAACCGTACGGATAATATAGTTTGTCACATGAAGTGCCGTATAATTTAACATGATCGTTACGATTACTTCGTGTACACGGAATTTTGCTTTTAGTAGGCCCGGAATAAATGCCCATAATGCACCTGCAACTCCTGCTGCAATAACTGCAACGAGTGTATGAATAACGGCAGGAAGTTCAAACGCAACTCCCACCCAAACAGCTGCCAACCAACCTACGATTAACTGTCCCTCAACTCCAATATTGAATAGACCAGTTCGGAAGGCAAATGCGACGGATAACCCGGCTAAAATAAGCGGTGTAACCTGTCGGATTACTTCTCCAGTGTAATAAATCTCACCAAATGCACCATTCCAAAGGGCTGTAAAGGCAGCTACTGCATCGTAGCCTGTCACAATCATAATAATGGTTCCTACTAACATCCCTAATATTACAGCCATGATAGGAACAATAATATTTTTCACACGATTAGACATTTGTTTGTTCACCTACTTCCTTCTGTTTGGAACCAGCCATTAATAATCCAAGTTCTTGTTCTGTTGTTTCCTTTGGATTTACAATAGCAACAATTTCCCCTTCGTAAATAACCGCGATTCGGTCACTAACATTAAGAATTTCATCAAGTTCAAAGGATAGTAATAATACAGCTTTTCCATTGTCTCGCTGTTCAATTAGTCTCTTATGAATAAACTCAATTGCCCCAACGTCAAGTCCACGTGTTGGCTGAGCCGCGATGAGCAAGTCCGGATTTCGATCCACTTCACGCCCGATGATCGCCTTTTGTTGGTTCCCCCCAGATAAAGCTCTTGCAAGCGTAAATTCACTTGGTGTACGAACATCAAACTCTTGAATAAGTGATTTTGCTTTTTGATAGATTTTGTTAAAGTTTAAAACACCAGCTTTTGAAAATGGTGATTTATAGTATGTTTGCAGCACCATGTTTTCCCCAATTGGAAAATCTAAAACAAGTCCGTGCTTATGACGGTCCTGAGGTATATGCCCAGTACCAGCCTCCGTTATTTTACGAGGTGGAAGATTTCGGATCTCTTTCCCGTTCAGCTGAATTGAACCACTTTCTGATTTTCGCAATCCAGAAATCGCTTCGATTAACTCCGTTTGACCATTTCCATCAACACCTGCAATACCAAGGATTTCTCCTGCCTTAACATCAAGATTCAGGTTATTTACAGCTGTTAGTCCTCTAGAGTCTTTCACAACCAAACCATTTATCTCAAGAACTTTTTGCGCAGGCTTTGCATCTGCCTTCTCTGTTTTAAAGGTAACTTCACGTCCAACCATCAAGCTTGCAAGTTCATTTGGATTCGTTTCACTAACATTTACTGTACCAATCCCAACACCCTTACGGATAACAGTACAACGGTCACATACTTCCATGATTTCTTTAAGCTTATGAGTAATTAGAATGATTGACTTACCCTCTTTAATAAGCGTTTTCATAATTTGTATAAGTTCTTTGATTTCCTGTGGAGTCAAAACAGCAGTCGGCTCATCAAATATCAAAATTTCGGCGCCTCTATAGAGCGTTTTCAAGATTTCTACTCTTTGTTGCATCCCAACAGAAATATCAGCGATTTTTGCTTGGGGATCAACGGCAAGTCCATAGCGCTCGGAGATATCTCTTACTTCCTGCTCAGCCTTTTTCAAATCAATTTTTAAACCTGATTTCGTTTCCTTACCAAGGATAATGTTTTCTGTTACCGTAAACTTGTCTACTAACATAAAATGCTGATGAACCATTCCAATTCCTAAATCATTAGCAATATTCGGATTCGTAATTTTTACCTCTTTGCCTCGAACACGTATCTCCCCTTGTTCTGGCTGATATAAACCAAACAGCACATTCATTAATGTTGATTTTCCTGCACCGTTCTCACCAAGCAATGCATGAATTTCCCCTTGTTTTAGTTGCAAGGTAATATTATCGTTTGCGACGATTCCAGGGAATTCTTTACGGATACCTAGCATTTCAATAACATATTCCATTTCTCTTCTCACTCCTTGCTCATAGTTTAAGCAAATTATTCGTAAAAGTAAGAGGTCAGACCTTTAGCAATTTTTAAAAAACTTGGTATTCCAAGCATGTAGTATGACCTATTATTTTTGGGTAAATTCCCCTAATAATAAAAATGCAAATGAAACGTAGAACCATTTCTACCCTTCAGTTCCATTTCTAGTTTTATCCTTAAAAAAGGAATAAGAGGTAGGAAAGATCCTCTTATTCCTTTGTCCAAACATTATTGTACAGAGAAAGACTTTAACTCTTCTAAAGTAGATGGGATCACAAGATCACCGTTCTTAATCTTCTCAGAGAAATCAGCAACTGCTGTTTCAATGTCAGCTTTAGCTGCTACTTCTCCGTTAATTGGAGCTAGACCAACACCATCTTCAGCTAATCCGTAAGTGATTGTTTCACCACCTGGGAAGTCTCCATCTTTAGCTTTTAAAGAAAGGTCTTTAACTGCGTTGTCAACACGCTTAAGTGCAGAAGTAATGATTACGTTATGCTCTTTTCCATCGATATCAACTACACCCTCAGCTGTTTGGTCAGAGTCAACACCGATTGCCCAAACTTGTCTTTCAGGTTCTTTCTTCTTAAGGTCACGAGCTTCTTTGAAAAGACCGTTACCCGTTCCACCAGCTGCATGGAAGATTACGTCAATACCTTTAGAATACATACTAGAAGCGATTGTTTGACCAACTTCCGCTTTATCGAATGCACCAGCATATTGTACGTCAACTGTGATATCAGGGTTTACAGCCGCAACACCAGCTTTAAATCCAGTTTCAAAACGCTCAATAACAGGAATTTCCATTCCGCCAAGGAATCCGATTTTATTAGAAGTAGTTGCTTTTGCAGCAGCAACACCAGCTAAGAAAGCTGCTTCTTGTTCTTTAAACATAATGCTTACAACATTTGGCTCCTCAACAAGAGCATCAACGATTGCGAAGTTGCTTTCTGTTTGTTGTGCAGCAATTTCTTTAATTGCACCTTCCATAAGGAAACCAATACCGAATACTAGATCAAAATCTTGACGAGCAAGAGTGTTTAAGTTTGTAGAATAGTCAGCATCTGACTGTGATTGCAGGTAGTCAAAACCATCTTTACCTTTTTCAAGGCCCACTTCTTCACCATATGCTTGAAGACCTTCCCATGCAGATTGGTTGAATGACTTGTCATCCACTCCACCTACGTCAGTAACCATTGCTACTGTGAATGCGTCTTCTGTTGTTTCTGTGTTGCCACCTTCAGCTGCATTGTTTTCTTCTTCTGCTTTTCCACATGCACCTAAAATTGTTCCAGCAGCAAGAACCAATGATAGAGCTAAACCGAATTTACGCTTTTTCATGGTTTGAAACCCCCTATGAATTTTTGTTGGATTTAGCAAGAATGCTTAGCAATCCGATGAAACATTAGTCTCATTCTTTTTAAAGAACATTATATTCTTTTTCTAAGTACATGAAAACTAAATTTATCGGCTCTAAAGTAGTTTACCGAAAAAAGGATTGGTTCATCCATTTCGTCAAAATGCATTTGCTTTAAAACAAGCAAAGCAGTTTCAGGGTCACACTCTAAGATGGGAGAAACTTTTTCATGATAACCGATCGGTTCGATTTGAGCCACTGCGTATGTAATATTTCGTTTTGCTTCCTCTTCTAGTATGTTGAAGATGGATTCCTCTCCATGTGAAAAGGTCTCAGGCAGAATTTTGTTGGGAACTTTGTCGATACAATAAACCACAGGTTCTCCATTGGCTGTTCGAACTCTCTCCATTACCACAATTTCGTCATCTACAGAACATGAGAAACGACGGATGTCCTCTTCGGTAGCTCCTTGAGTTGATGAGCTCAAGAAAATGGTACCTGGTTTCATACCTGCTTGAACAATCATGTTCGTTACACTATTTAGTTGTTCAATTCCCGACGTAAATAAAGGCTTAGCATGGACAAACGTCCCTACTCCATGACGGCGAATGATGACGTTTTCCTCTTCAAGAATTCTCAGTGCTTCTCGAAGCGTCGCCCTGCTCACACCAAGCTGCTTTGCAAGGTCAAATTCAGACGGGAGCTTTTCTTTCTCTTTGTATATCCCCGACTCAATATCCTTTTTTAGCCGATCAATGACCTGTAAATACAAATGTCGGTTATCTGACTTAATAGACATGCAAGCATCCTCCAACCATTTCTAAAGACATCAGACCTCTGATGTTCAATCATTCCTACTAATCGAAAATACTATAACACTTTTTTAGGTATAAATAAATAGAGTTTAGAAATTTTGTCGAAAAAACGTGTTAACTTATTTTACACGTTCCCCTAACAGCACTCTACGATAAATTATGTCACACTAAACATATTGAAAACGTTTCCAATATGTTCTAATTAGAAAGGCGATATGAATCGCCCTTCCTAGTCTATTTTTCCTGCTGAAGAATTATCAGCAGACTTTGTCAAAAGCACCGTACGAGGTTTACTTCCCTCATATGGTCCTACCACTCCTCTTAGCTCCATTTCATCAATAAGACGTGCTGCACGAGAATAACCAATGCGAAATCTTCGCTGTAGCATAGAGACGGAGGCCGTTTGCATTTCAAGAATGAGATCAACAGCGTCGTCATATAAATCATCATCCACTTCAGAGGTAGGCTCAGGAATATCATCGGGAATCATTTCCTGTTGATATTGAGCCTTTTGTTGACCAATGACAAAATCGACTATCTCTTCTACTTCTTCGTCCGATAAAAATGCACCCTGTACGCGAATAGGCTTTGACGCTCCTACTGGCATAAAGAGCATATCCCCACGGCCAAGCAGTTTTTCTGCTCCTCCGGAATCCAAGATTGTCCGTGAGTCGATTTGAGAGGAAACGGCAAAAGCAATTCTTGACGGTATATTTGCTTTAATAACTCCTGTAATAACATCAACTGATGGACGCTGAGTAGCAATAATTAAGTGAATACCAGCGGCACGAGCCATTTGAGCTAATCTTGTAATAGCATCTTCTACATCTGATGAAGCCACCATCATTAAATCTGCAAGCTCGTCCACAATAACAACAATATACGGCAGAAGTGGTTGCTTCGTATCTTCCTCCATATTGATTCGGCGAATGTAATCATTATATCCTTCAATATTACGTGTTCCTGTATGAGAAAAGAGCTCATATCTTCTTTCCATCTCACTAACTACTTTTTTTAATGCCTGAGATGCCTTCTTTGGATCGGTTACAACAGGTGCTAATAGATGTGGGACTCCATTATAAACATTCAGCTCAACCATCTTCGGGTCGATCATCATTAATTTCACTTCATGAGGCTTGGCTCTCATTAAGATACTAGTAATAATCCCATTAATACATACACTTTTACCACTTCCTGTTGCCCCAGCAACAAGTAAGTGAGGCATTTTGTTTAACTCAGCTAAAACTGCTTCGCCCGTAATATCACGACCAAGTCCAATCATAAGCTTTGATTCTGGTCGATCGTTTTTCTTAGACTCTAATACTTCACGCAGAGATACCATAGCAACCTCGGAGTTAGGTACTTCAATCCCAATCGCTGATTTACCCGGGATCGGTGCTTCCATTCGGATATCCTTAGCCGCTAAGGCAAGTGCTAAATCATCACTTAAATTAACAATTTTACTAACTTTCACACCAACGTCAGGATGAACTTCATACTTTGTAACAGCGGGACCTAAATGAACTTGTGTTACTTTTGCTTTTACTCCAAAGCTTAAGAACGTTCGTTCAAGCTTTGCTGCATTTGCATGTATTAGCTCATATTCGCCACTTTGATCGGTATGACGAGGTGCTTTTAACAACTGAATCGATGGAAGCTCATAATCTTTATTTTCAACTTCCGTAAAGGTAATTGGCGGTACACTATCGTCTTCCGTTTGTGACTGTACCTTCCCTTTTTTTGCCGGTTGTTCTACGGGCGGTTCAGAATAGGCTCTCTCTGTGAAGCTAGAAATAATAGGTTCAATGACTCTTTCTTCTTCTGGCGGTGTCATTGCACTAGAGATAGGAATGACTCTCTCTTCTTGTTCCTTTTTTTCTATATCTTTTCGTTTTTCTTCCTTCTTTTTCTTAGTCTTTTCTGTACGTTCTTTTCTCCAAGTTTTCATATCATCTCCAAAAGCATGAAGCTGATTCTTTAAAAATTGACCAAATGCAATGATGGCTTTTCCTAGGGGCTCACCTAATGTTCTACCGGTGAGCAAAATGAATCCAATAATAAAGAACAGAGCAGCAATAATTTTTGTTCCTGCCTCCGCAAACAAATAATAGGACATGGCAAATAAAAGTGCACCAATCATTCCCCCGCCTAAATCGGTTGTACTCGTTTCCTCTCTAACTTCCATCCAATAAAGCTCGAAAGTATTTTTTATTACACTTGGGCTATCTGTTCTCCCATCATTTGCAAGAAGTTCAAACAATGTAACATGGCTCAGAAGTAATAGAGCAGAAACAATAAAATACATTCCTATCCATTTACTTTGGAAAAAGGATGGAATTTCACGTTTCCACATAAAATACGCACCGATAACAGCCAAACTAATTAAATTCACCATATACCACTCACCTGAAAAGAAACGAAAAAACATAACAACTGCTTGTCCCACTGCACCAAGTCTGGCAATGGAAATAGTCGCTAACGCAATTAGTATAAGTCCAATAAGTTCGAATTTTACCGTTCGCTTAAAACCATCCTTACTTCTTGTTTGTCGTCTTTTTTTCTTTGCCATTTTATCACCTTACTGTTGAATTATTACTACTATCTTAGTCGTTTGTTTTATGTATTAAACCCTTTGATAAAGACAAGAAAAGCAGCCTCAGTTGGCTGCCTACCTGATACAACTTTATTATAGCATAATAAATCCATCCTGAAGACACACATTACAAGAAAGATATTTTTGATCCTGGTGTACATCTCCCATCTAAGTAATGAGCAGGGTCGCTACTCATTACACGAACCACTCGATATGCGCCTTCTGGGTCAGATTCAACCAATAAGGGAATTCCATCAAGATGGTACATTTTCTGGTTGGCAACCTCCTGACTGTCATTCGGAAAAATCATTTCTGGTGGGGTGAGTGTATAAAGGATCATTGAACCATCCCCTCTGTTCCTTCACTGTTAATCGCAATCAATTCATTTAACTTCTTCATTGCTTGACCAATCCCGCCAACTTCATCAATTAAACCGTATTTTACAGCATCCGTACCCACGACATTTGTTCCGATGTCTCTTGTGAGGTTTCCTTTTTCAAACATTAATTCTTTAAACTTCTCTTCTGTAATCTTAGAGTGCTTTGTCACAAAAGTCACCACTCGATCCTGCATCTTATCTAAATACTCAAACGTTTGAGGCACACCGATAAATAGACCGGTCAAACGGATCGGATGTATTGTCATTGTTGCTGTTTCTGCAATATATGAGTAATCACAAGAGACCGCTATCGGTACTCCAATTGAGTGGCCACCCCCTAATACAATGGACACAGTTGGCTTAGACAGAGAGGCCAGCATCTCAGATATTGCTAACCCTGCTTCCACATCCCCACCTACGGTATTTAGGACAACAAGCAGACCCTCAATCTTAGGGTTTTGCTCGATGGCTACGAGTTGTGGAATGAGATGCTCGTATTTTGTCGTTTTGTTTTGTGGAGGCAGGGTCATATGTCCTTCAATCTGTCCGACAATTGTTAAGCAGTGTATTTTTGAATCCTGTGCTAACTGTGGGACATTCGTTTGTCCTAGCTGTTGAATTTTTTCAATTAAACTCGATGGTTTTTCTTCCTTTGGGGTTTCTTGTTCGTTCCCCCCTCCATCATCCGGTTTATTATATTTAATTGGTTCCATACCAAATCTCCCTTCAGACATGATATTGTTAGTATGAAACCCATGATGGTTTTTCATGCGAGAAATGGAAATTTGAAAAAAGCTCACGAATTTTTCTAAAGAGTTCTCTTTTGAAGAGCTTTATGTATCAAAATGAGGGTTTCTTGGATTTTTGAGATAAAACTCACTCCTTTATAAATAAGGTGTTTTGTCCTTAATCGATTAAAAGTAAGATAAGCGGAGAATTTCCTGTTAGATGCAAAATGAAACCTCGTTTGACTGTTATAAGGGGAGTTTTTCCGCTTATGCAAAGTAAAATAGCCTATTTTCGAATTTTCAGAGCCAATAGTTGAATCCCTCCGCCTATTTAAGCCTTTTTTAATTAAAATTACTAATTAAGCGGAAATTCTCCGTCTATTTATCAGCTCGGGTACTTAACTTGATCCCCAACCTATAAGTCCGGATCCTCTTGAACCTAGATGCGGAAAATAAATATAGAAAAGACGTATGTCACAAATCATACGTCTTTTCTTGTTTATTTTAATTAGAAAGTACTCGAAAACAGAACCCTTTAGATTTTTTCATCTTATATTTCCATAATAATCGGTAGAATCATAGGTCGACGTTTTGTTTTATCATATAAAAATTGATTTAGTTCATCTCTCATGCTTTGCTTCATTGTTCCCCAATCAAATGATTCTCTTGTTGTGTTTCTTTCTACAATACTTCTAACGAGCTGTGTGGATTCATCCATTAGCTTTTCTGACTCTCTCACATAAACAAAGCCACGTGATATGATTTCTGGACCTGCAGTAATTTTCTTCTCTGCTCTGCTTAATGTAACAACAACAATTAAAATTCCATCCTGAGATAATAATCGTCGATCCCTCAGGACGATGTTACCGACATCTCCTACACCGCTACCATCGATAAGTACATTGCCAGCAGGTACTTTTCCAGCAGGTTTAAATCGCTCATTTTTTATTTCTAATACTTCTCCTCTTTCAGGAATGAAAATACGATCTGTTGTAATCCCACATTGGGCAGCCACTTTGCTGTGCGCCTTCAGCATTCGATATTCCCCATGAACAGGAATAAACAGCTTAGGCTTCATTAAGTTGATCATAAACTTCAACTCTTCCTGGCTACCATGACTAGAGGTATTCACGATTCTCTTTCCAGAGATCACATGTGCTCCTGCACGATACAACATATCAATGGTTTTATAAATAAACACTTCACTCCCTCTGAGAGGAGAGGCAGCAATAAGAACCGTATCGCCTTTTTTGATGTTAACTTGTCGGTGAATTTGTTTTGCCATTTTTTGAAGTGCTTCAATCGGTTCACCTTGTGTTCCAGTTGTTAACACCACAATTTCATCATCAGGATAATTATCAATTTCTTCAATTGGAATAATTAGCTCGTCGTGAACTTGCAAGTAATGTAAATCCAAGGCAATGTGAAAAATCTTCTCAAGACTTTTTCCTACTACAGCTATCTTTCTTCTGCTTTCATATGCAGCATCAAACACATGTTGAATTCGATTAATGTCAGATGCAAATGATGCTGCGATAATTCTACCTTTAGCATTATAAAAAGCATCAGACATTTCCCTTACAACGATTGATTCAGATGGTGTATAGCCTGGCTTTTCGGCTTCCGTGCTATCAGAGAGTAAGCAAAGAACCCCTTCTTCCCCAATTTGGGCCATCTTTCCAATTTCAGGTTTATAAAGTTCTGTAGCTGCCTGGTCAAATTTAAAATCTCCTGTATATACAATTGCACCTTCAGATGTATGAAGACAAATACCGACAGAATCAGGAATGCTATGGTTTGTTTTGAAGAAAGACACCTCACACGTATCAAAATTCACAATTGAATCTGAAGTGATGATTCGGAAATCCGTTTTCCCTCTGTATTCCTGCTCGTCCAACTTTGCTTTTGCCAGTGCAAGTGTCAGCTTCGTTCCATATACAGGAACATGTAATTCTCTTAATGTATAAGATAATGCCCCAATATGGTCCTCATGTCCATGCGTTAGAAAAATAGCTTTTACTCGATCCTTGTTTTGAATTAAATATGTAATGTCTGGAATAACAATATCAATTCCTAGCATTTCATTTTCAGGAAACATTAACCCAGCGTCTAAAACAAATAAATCACCGTCCACGTCAATAACATACATGTTTTTCCCGAATTCCCCGACTCCCCCCAGAGCCACAAGCTTAATACTTTCATTCTTTCTCTTATTCAAAGTAGAATCCTCCTATGCTGTCAATTCATCCGACCCAAGATCAGTTATGATTATTATACTTGAATGATGAAATCCTTTACAACCAAAATTAAACTTGTTTGATTAGGAAGTGGATAAATCTGTATTTACATCCTCTACTTCGACAAATTCGGTCAAATTCCCACATAATAAAAGGCCAACCCACACAACGAGGTTGACCTAATTAGTATTTATATTAGCTAAATAACGTGATAATCTGCGCTCTCTCTTGTTCATTCAATGGGACTAAAGGAAGTCTTACAGACCCCACATCAAGACCTTTAATTTGGAGAGCTGTTTTTACAGGAGTTGGGCTCGGTGCTTTAAATAATCCTTCCATTAATGGCAGAAGCTGTTGATGCTTCTTTGCAGCCTCTTGAATATCTCCATTTATAAAGGCTGACACCATTTCTTGCATCTCATTCCCGATCACATGTGATGCTACTGACACAATCCCTACCCCACCAATAGATAGCACTGGAATCGTTAACCCATCATCACCACTGTATAACAAAAAGTCATCATCTGTACCAGCAATAATTGCCGTCATAGCATTTAAATTACCACTAGCCTCTTTAACCGCTACAATATTATCGATTTTAGATAAGCGAATGATTGTTTCTGGTAAGATATTTACAACAGATCTACCCGGGATATTATACACCATAACAGGAAGAGTGGTTGCTTCAGCAGCTGCCTTAAAATGCTGATACAATCCTTCTTGATTTGGTTTATTATAATAAGGAGCAACAATCATCACAGCGTCTACGCCAATTTCCTCTGCTTTTTTTGTTAGCTCAATGGTCGCATATGTGTTATTGCTTCCTGTTCCTGCAATAACAGGAACACGCTTATCTACAACCTTTACCACATGTTGAAATAAAGCGATTTTTTCTTCCTTCGATAACGTTGGAGACTCACCAGTTGTTCCAGCGATAACTAGTGAATCCGAACCGTTTTCAATCAGGTGATTGATTAATAATGTTGTTTTTGCAAAATCAATATGCCCTTTGCTATCAAAAGGCGTAACCATCGCCGTAGAGACTCGACCAAATAAAACCATATTGCCACTCCTTTAAATCTAATCCACTTAGAAAAAATCTTTAGTTCTCTTTATCAAGGTTAAAGGCATCATGCAACGAATTAACGGCTGTTACCAAATCATCTTCCTTAACAAGAACCCATATCGTTGTATGACTATCAGCCGATTGAAGGATACGAATTCCATTTTCAGAAAGAGCTGATACAATTTTTGAAGTAACTCCCGGAACACCTGCGATTCCTGCACCCACAACAGATACCTTGGCACAATTTTTCTCAAACTCAGGCTCATGACCTAAATCACGCAGAACGGTAAGTGCCTTATCCGTCATTTCACTGGATACGGTGTAAACCACCCCATTAGGTGAAATGTTAATAAAATCAACACTAATCTTCTCATTGGCCATTGATTTGAATACTTCAGCCTGAAGGTTATATTGACCTTTTTTAGCCAGTACTTTAATTTGAGTGACAGGTGACAAATGTGCAATTCCCGTTACTGTCCGTTCCTTAATATCACTTCCGCGGTGATCATTCGAAGTAGAAGTAACTAGGGTTCCTTCTCCATCCGAATACGTAGAACGAATACGAATCGGCACCTTCGCTTGCATAGCAATTTCAACCGCTCTTGGGTGAATAACTTTCGCACCTTGGTATGCCAGATTACACACTTCAGTATACGTAACAACCCCAAGAGGTCTAGCATTTTCAGCAATTCTAGGGTCTGCTGTCATAATTCCTTCGACATCTGTAAATATGTCGATAACCTCTGCTTTTAAAGCTGCCCCAAGTGCTGCAGCTGACGTGTCACTTCCTCCACGTCCTATCGTAGTAATGTCACCATTTTGAGCGGCACCTTGAAATCCTGCAACAACCACTACATCGTGTTGTTCGAGCTCTTCAATCACTCGCTCACAATTCATCTTAATAATCTTCGCATTTGTATGGTCATCAGTAGTTAGAAAACCTGCTTGCGCACCAGTTAACGATGTTGCGTTAACACCTGCTTCAAGTAGTAAGTTAGAGAAGACCACACTCGAAATGGCTTCCCCACAAGACAGTAACAAGTCCTGTTCACGTTTAGAAATTAGACTTTGTGCACCGCCGATAAGGGAAAGCAGAGTGTCTGTTGCATATGGATCCCCTTTTCTACCCATAGCGGATACAACGACCACCACTTTATACCCTTCAGCTAATGCATTTTTAATATGTCCAATTGCAAGATTTCGACTTTTTTCATCTTTTACTGAAGTGCCACCGAATTTTTGAACAATCATTCTCATTGTTACACCTCTAGTTTTACAGCTTTAAATTTCTATTTTACAATACCTAACTTCACTAAACTTTCTGCGATTTGAACAGAGTTCCACGCAGCTCCTTTAAGTAGATTATCTGAAACAACCCACATATGGAAACCTTTTTCATTGTCCAAATCTTTACGAATACGACCAACAAATACATCATTTTTACCAACACAATTTGCAGGCATTGGGTAAAGTTGATTTTCCGGGTCATCTTGAAGTACGACTCCTGGTGCATTCTCTAGTAAGGTCTTCACATCCTGTGCAGATACACCCACCTGCTCTACTTCAACAAACAGTGACTCAGAGTGTCCTGTCGCAACTGGTAAACGAACGCAAGTAGCTGCTACTTGGATTTCTGGTAAGTGCATAATTTTCTTTGTTTCATTGATCATTTTCATTTCTTCATACGTAAATCCGTTTTCTTGGAACTTATCAATTTGTGGAATCGCATTAAAAGCAATTTGATAATGTTTTTTATCAGATTTTACTGGCAAAATTTTTGGCTCATAACTCTCATTAGCTACGATTGCCTTAGTTTGCTCGTACAACTCTTCCACCGCAGCCGCACCAGATCCAGAAACCGCTTGATATGTTGAAACGATAATTTTATTTAAACCATATTGCTTACGAATTGGTTCTAATGCTACAACCATTTGGATCGTAGAGCAATTCGGATTAGCAATAATTCCTTTATGTTCATGTAAGTCCATTTCATTTACTTCAGGTACAACTAGTGGTACATTTTCATCCATGCGGAAAGCACTTGTGTTATCCACAACAATAGCACCATGCTTAACTGCTTCTGGTGCTAGTTCAAGTGATACGCTTCCACCTGCACTAAATAACGCAATATCGACCCCTTCAAAGCTCTCTGGCTTTGCTACTTGAACCGTATGTTCTACCCCTTTAAAAAGGACTTTACTACCAGCTGAACGTGGTGATGATAATAACGTTAATTTTGAGATTGGGAATTCTCTATTTTCAAGAGTTTGAATCATTTGTTGACCTACTGCTCCTGTTGCTCCCACAACAGCTACATGAAATCCTTTTTCTGATAATGCCATTTCATTATTCCCCTTCCAATATCTCTAATGATCGATATGAATTCTAGTAAAACATTTATCGCATTATTAAAAACATCAACATGTAATAAATGTCCTTTGTACCGCCATTCTGTTCCATGGCTATATAATAACATCTATTTTAACATATTCATGCATTAATGAAGTACATTTTTTATTTAAGCCGTGCATAGGAACCTATTTTTCCTAGTAACACGGCTTTTAGACTATTGCTAGAGATGGATGAGGGCATATTACTTCTATTGCCTATTGTGCATCTTTATACCTTTCGACGAGTACTGGTTGAATTTGTCGGCCAGAAAGAGCAGCTTCCACTGTATCCGCTAGCATGGTCATACGCGCGACTAATGAATTTGGTTTTTTAACTGGGTCATCTTGGCCATACGGAATAAAATATATATTCTTTGTCGCCATCAATCTCATCAAATTGACTCCATTTAATCCAAGAGCATCATTTGTGGAAATCCCTAATACGACCGGTTTTCCATTTCGCAACGTCGCTTTTGCAGCCATTAACACAGGAGAATCAGTCATCGCATTTGCAAATTTACTCATTGAATTTCCAGTTAGTGGAGCGATGATCATACAATCTAATGGAATCTTTGGTCCTAGTGGCTCGGCACCAACAATCGAATCAATCGCTTTATTTCCAGTTAACTTTTCAATTCTTTCAATCCAATCCTCACCTTTTCCAAAGCGAGTAGTTGTATTTTTCACGGTATTCGTTACCACGGGTAATACTTCTGCACCAGAATTGATAAGATTCTCGATTTCTGGATATACTGCATCATACGTACAGTGAGAACCCGTTAAACCGAAGCCGATTTTTTTTCCTTTTAAGCTCATGTTACTTCCCCTTTCTTGATTGCATATCTTCTAACAGCAGTTGAGAAAGAACGTTTGCTAAAATTTGACCTGCTGTTTTTGGAGCAACGATACCTGGAAGCCCTGGGGCCAAAAGAGCTTTTATTCCTCTTTTTTCAGCATATCGAAAATCGGTTCCACCAGGCTTTGATGCTAAATCAATGATCAGTGTATGAGTAGGCATTCTTGAGATAACGGAAGCCGTGACGATTAAATCAGGAATCGTATTGATGCAAATATCAACATCCTTCACCTGTTGAGATAGTTCGTCAAGGTGAAATGGTGTTAAAGCCATTTCAATAATACGAGCAATATGCTCTCCTTTTCTCGCTCCCACTTTCACTTTTGCACCTAAAGCAGAGAATGTGCGTGCCACACTCATCCCTACTCTCCCTAAGCCAAGCACCATAATCGTTGATCCATGTATAGTAAAGTCGGTGTGCTGAATTGCCATCATAATCGTACCTTCGACTGTTGGTATGGAATTATAGATAGCAACATCATCCCGTTCGAACAATTTCACGAGTCTTCGTTTGGAGTCACCCGTAATTTTATTCATGTATGCATTTGAAATTCCGGAATAAATCGTACAGTGTTCTGGTGTTTGTTGTAAATGCTCTGCAGTTAAAACTACTTTTTCATTCGAGAAGATCGTCTCTACTTGACCTTCCATATTCGTTCCAGCTACCGGCAAAATGATCGCATCTATATCTGAAAATACTACTTCATCCAATTTCTCCTTTACTGCACCAGTAAAGGCATGGTCGAGTTGCTCAAAGCCAATCAAAGAGAGCTTCGCATCGAGCTCTGTTAGCTTCCGGACGATTTCGAGCTGTCTTGCGTCTCCGCCTATGACTGCTATTTGCATCCCTGTTAGCATGAAACACTCACCTTCTTTTTAAATGATCCAAATCCAAATCTTACTGCATTACTCCAACATACTATGTATTTACTCCGTAATCGGTGAGTTTTCCTAGGAAAAAGCCTAAATAAAAAAAGAACTGATGCCTACGCACAGTTCTTTACTCTTCTTGAATATCAATGATAATCATATCCATTCCAATAGTCTTTATATGCTTCCATGGAACTCTAACCTCTCCGCCTTGCCTTTTAAAACCAAACCATTTCACCGAGGGAATTAAAAGAGCCTGTATTTGGCCATTGCTTTCATTTATCTCTAAATCCGTCTGACCAAGTATGCCTAGCCTTTCTGCTTTTTTGACATCTACAATTTCCTTTCCGCTCAATTCACTTAGTCTCAATTTCATCTCTCCCCCTTTTGTCCTCTCTATATCCTAGTATAGGGAAGCTAAATATATACGTAGGATTTAAAAAGAAAATAGCAAAAAGCCTGAGCAGAAAAATCTCAGGCTTTAAAAACTAAATATTTTTTGGAAGAACTCCGTCTGGACTAATTAAGGACACAGAATATTTGTCATTGAAGATTTTATTAGCCATAGCATCTACACCATCTTTTGAAACGGCATCTATTTGCTCAACAATTTCATCAAGGGTGCGATGTCTTCCTAATAGAAGCTCGTTTTTCCCGTTACGGCTCATACGACTATTGGTGCTTTCAAGGCTAAGCATTAAGCTACCCTTTAGCTGCTCCTTACTATTTCGAAGTTCTTTATCTGTAATACCTTCAGCCTTTAGTTTTGACAAGGTTTCTTGAATCGTATCAAATAATACATCCAACTGTTTTGCACCTGTACCACCATAAATCGTAATTACACCAGAATCTTGGAACGAAGAATGATAAGAGTATACAGAATATGCAAGGCCACGCTGTTCACGAACTTCTTGGAACAATCTACTACTCATACTTCCACCTAAGATATTATTTAGAGTGATCAAGTTATAGATTTCCTCATCTCCAACCTGTAACCCTTCATATCCAATACATAAATGGGCTTGTTCCGTTTCTTTCTTTCTTGAAAGTCGGTTTGTATGAAACTGAGGTTTTTCGAATTGATTGTTCGATTTTCCTGCTTCGTACGAACCAAACAACTTCTCCACTTCTTGAATAAAGGCTTCAGAAATATTTCCTGCAACAGAAATTACCACATTTTCAGGAGTGTATGTATCATGCATATATTGATTTAGCGTGTCTCCTGTAAAGGTTGCTAACGTATCCTCTGTTCCAAGTATCGGAAACCCAAGAGAATGGTTTTCATAAATTGCTTTACTTAAAAGATCGTGCACGATGTCATCAGGTGTGTCATCATACATTTTAATTTCTTCATATACCACATTCTTTTCTTTATCTAATTCCTCAGCAACGAATGTCGAGTGGAAAAACATATCAGATAATACATCAAGAGCGAAGCTAGCATGGGTATCAAGAACCTTCGCATAATAGCAAGTATATTCCTTGGATGTAAAGGCGTTCACTTGTCCACCGATGCTATCAAAACTCTCTGCAATTTCCCTAGCAGTTCTTGTTTTTGTACCTTTAAAGAACATATGCTCAAGAAAATGCGAAATTCCGTTATTTTCAGGTGTTTCATTTCGAGAGCCAGTTCCGATCCAAACTCCGATCGCGACGGAACGAACTGTAGGGATATTTTCTAGAACAATTCTAACCCCATTTTGGCATGTATATCTCTTTATCACGTGAACTCCTCCTGTTCTACAGCGTATTGCTACGATAATTATACGGTTTCTGTTGTGACTATCAATTATTATTGCTCATTTAAAACAGATTTCTTCATGATACGTTCTTCACTCAATAACTCAGACACCGTATTAATTTCATATTTTTCAAGCTTAATTTGTTTAATAAGCTCATCAAGAGCTTTTGCCGTTGAATCGGTTGGATGCATGAGAATCATAGCTCCTTTATGCACTTTACCCATCACACGGTTGATAAGTTGCTCTGGTGTTGGCTTTTGCCAATCAATTGTATCAACACTCCACATGACTGTCCCAAGCTTATACTCTGATGCGATTTTCACTACTTCCTCACGGTAGCTTCCGCTTGGCGGAGCGAGCCAAACAACTTCCTCTCCCGTTGTAGCTTTTATCACTTCGTTTGTTTTTACAATTTCTTCTAGAATTTTAGCTGAAGAAATTTGCTTCATATCTGGATGAGTATAAGAATGGTTCCCAACTTCATGACCAGCCTCAACAATCATTTTTGCAAGTTCTGGATTTTCTTTTACCCATCTTCCTTCAAGAAAAAAGCTTGCATGAACATTATTCTTTTTTAACGTTTCCAAAATTGGTCCAAGGTACTCATTTCCCCATGCGACATTTATAATAAATGAAACCATCGGCTTATCAGGGTGGCCCTTATAAATGGCGGTAGGGGGCAAATCCTTTAAATGAACTGCTGGTGTTGTCTGTATGTATACGAGTTTGGACGCATCGAATTTCCCGTCCTTTTTCATCTTAGCATAACTAGCAGAAATGTCGACTTTTAAGCCATTATATCCAGGAATGGCCTTCCAAACAGGGTCAATCTTTGCATCTTGAGCTGGTTTTTCGTATTCTTTTGCTATTTCTTCAATCTCCAAATACAATGCGTTTTTTTGACCCGAAGCAGGAATATTTATCACCTTTAATCCAAGGACGTATCGATCCGTAAGTGGATTGTTAACCAACATAATAGAGAGCATACCAATTATAGAAATAGTAATTAGTTTCTTCATTCTTTCTCTCCTCCTTCACTTGTACATTATGTAAAGAAAGGACAAGGTAGAACACGCAAAAGACAATTCTTTCTATGCGCTAGAAACTTATTAAATGTAAGCGATACCATTGTGTTGTATGGAAAAAGCCAGGAGGACCTGGCTTTTCATTGTTATTCTTTATTTTGGGCTTGTTCTTTTTGTTCACGTTGTTCTTTAAGAATGACTTTACGTGACAAGTTTACACGCCCTTGCTTATCAATTTCCATAACTCTCACTAAGATTTCATCACCAATAGCTAACACATCTTCTACTTTGCCTACTCTTTCTTCAGCAAGTTCAGAAATGTGAACTAACCCATCTTTTCCGCTAAATAGCTCAACAAATGCTCCGAATTTCTCAATTCGTTTTACTTTCCCTAAATACATTTGTCCAACTTCAACTTCACGGACGATGTCTTCAATGATTTTCTTAGCTTTCTGGTTCATTTCTTCATTAGTAGATGAGATGAAGACTGTACCATCCTGCTCGATATCAATTTTCACACCAGTTTCTTCAATAATCTTATTGATTTGCTTTCCACTTGGTCCAATTACATCACGAATCTTATCAGGGTTGATATAGATTGTAATAATCTTTGGTGCATACATAGAAAGCTGCTCTTTCGGAGTTGAAATCGTCGAAAGCATGGAATCAAGAATTTGCATACGGCCTTTCTTTGCTTGCTGTAATGCTTCTTCAAGAATTTGTCTTGATAAACCTTCGATTTTTATATCCATTTGTAATGCTGTTACACCTTTTGACGTTCCAGCCACTTTAAAGTCCATATCACCCAAATGGTCTTCCATGCCTTGGATATCAGTTAAGATCGTGTAATGCTCACCAGATTTTACAAGACCCATCGCAATACCAGCTACTGGAGCTTTAATTGGAACTCCAGCATCCATCATTGCCAAGGTACTTGCACAAATACTTGCTTGAGAGGTAGAACCGTTTGATTCTAATACTTCTGATACAAGACGAATCGTGTATGGGAAATCCTTTTCAGAAGGAATAATTGGTTCTAATGCACGCTCACCTAACGCACCATGGCCAATTTCACGACGACCAGGCCCACGCATAGGTCCAGTTTCTCCAACAGAGAAATTCGGGAAGTTATAGTGGTGCATGAAACGCTTTTCTTCTTCAATACCTAGTCCGTCTAGGATTTGTACATCTCCTAAAGCACCAAGTGTACAAATACTCAATGCTTGAGTTTGTCCACGCGTGAACAGACCAGAGCCATGTGTACGAGGAAGCAAAGCAACCTCTGATGATAGTGGACGAATTTCCTCTGGATTACGGCCATCGGGTCTAACCTTTTCTTCTGTAATTAAACGGCGAACTTCGCCTTTAACCATCTTATCTAAAATTTGTTTTACTTGTTTTAAATCATCGTCTGCTGCTGCTTCTTCCTCATATCTTGCAATAACCGTATCCTTTACGGCACGGATAGCATCTTCACGAGCGTGCTTTTCTTGAACTTGAATGGCTTTAATCATGTCTGCTTCACATATTCCACGAATTTCCGCTTCAAGTTCAGCATCGAGTTGATATAAGACAACTTCTGTTTTTTCTTTACCAATTTCAGAAGCAATTTCTTCTTGGAATGCAATTAATCTTTTTATTTCTTCATGTCCAAACATAATCGCTTCAAGCATCGTTTCTTCTGGTACTTCTTCTGCACCAGCTTCAACCATGTTAATGGCATCTTTTGTTCCAGCAACAACTAAGTGCATGTCGCTCTTTTCTGTTTCTGCAACAGAAGGATTGATAACAAATTGACCCTCAATACGACCAACAGTTACACCTGCAATTGGACCTTCAAAAGGAATATCTGATACAGAAAGTGCCAGTGATGAACCAAACATAGCTGCCATTTCAGATGAGCAGTCTTGATCCACACTCATTACCATACTAACTACTTGAACTTCATTACGGAATCCATCAGCAAACAATGGACGAATCGGTCTGTCAATTAAGCGGCTAGCTAGTATTGCTTTTTCACTTGGACGTCCTTCACGTTTAATAAATCCACCTGGAATTTTCCCTACCGCGTATAGACGCTCCTCATAGTTTACTGTTAATGGAAAGAAATCGAGTTTCTTCGGTTCCTTTGATGCTGTAGCCGTACTAAGTACTGCTGTATCGCCATAGCGAACGAGCACAGCACCGTTTGCTTGTTTAGCAAGCTGTCCAATTTCGACAGAAAGCTTACGACCAGCCCAATCTATTGAATAGATTTTCTTGTCTTGTCCCATTTTTTACCCCTCTCTACCAATTCTCTTTGGTATGTTAACGTGTATTTACATGTATATAAATTGTTCTATCCCGTAATGGAGAACAAATATAAGAATATAGGCGAATATTCTATAGTATGTACATAATTATAAATCCTTAAAAAGCACTTTGATAGAAATTTATTGCTAACAAAAAAGCGGGAAAGAATCCCGCTTTAAAGATTAGCGACGTAAGCCAAGCTTCGTGATTAGTTCACGGTAACGAGTAACATCCTTGTTACGAAGGTATGTTAATAAGTTACGACGTCTACCTACCATTTTTAAAAGACCGCGACGTGAGTGGTGGTCCTTCTTATGAGTACGTAAGTGGTCATTTAAGTTGTTGATTTCCTCAGTAAGGACAGCGATTTGAACTTCTGGAGATCCAGTGTCGCTTTCATGAGTTTTGTACTCATTAATAAGTTCATTTTTACGTTCTTTAGTGATTGCCATCCGTTTCACCTCCTATAATTTCAATCCCCTGTTACTGAGCCAGCGTCGGTGACTCGACTAGCCAAGCAAAGGTTCATTTCGTACGTTTCTTAGAATACACTTTTTTATGACAAATTGCAAGGCTTAGTCTTTGAATTTTCAAAGTAAAGCAGTGAATTTTGTTTATCTTGCTCGATTTGCGCCACAAGTTCATCAATTCCAGAAAATTTTTGTTCCGAACGAAGGTATTTATGCCATTCTATCGTTACATACTCTCCATATATTTGATCATCAAAGTCAAATATATGAACTTCGACACTTGGCCTATTCGATTTTTCCTTATTAAAAGTCGGTTTAAACCCGATGTTACACACACCTTCGTACCATTTTCCCTTTACATGCATACGTACAGCGTGAACACCTAGTGGTGGCATAATATATTCCTCATTTAAGTCAATATTTGCTGTCGGGAATCCAATCGTTCTTCCTCTTTTGTCACCGTGAACAACGACTCCTGTTGTCGTATAGTAACGACCGAGTAGCTCCATGAGAGTGTCCAGTTGACCATTTTTTATTTTATTTCTGATTAAAGTTGAACTAATTTTTTCATCATGGCTTTCGAGTTTAGGTACAACCGTAAAGGTGAATGCTTGTCTTGAATGAAACGGTAGAGTTTCCATTGTCCCTTTACCAAGCTTTCCATAAGAATAATCAAAACCAGCAACAACGTGAACAGCGCCTAGTTCAATTAAATATTGGTCGACAAACTCCTGTGGTAGTAGGTTAGCAAATTCGTTTGTAAAATTGACAACAAATAAGTAATCAATTTGTTGTTCAGAAATAATTTTGATCTTTTCTTCTAACGGAGTAATATACTCAACCTTATCTACCTTTTTAAGGACAACTGATGGATGAGGTGTAAATGTCATTACTGCGCTTTTTATTCCCTTTTCCTTGGCTTTTTTCAAAGCCGTATCAATAACTCTCTTATGTCCTAAATGTACCCCATCAAAATAACCAAGAGCAACGACCATTGGTTGAAACATATCCTTTGAGAATTGATGAGGATGTGTAATATTTAAAACTTCCACAAGCTTTCTCCCTTTCTTTACCAACCTAATTCTCTATATGTAGTACCTTTGTTGGTTTCATTAGATTAGGCTTATGAGGATGGTGCATGTATATAGCTAGGGCCTTATGATCCATCGTTTCAAGAACTATGGGTTGTTTAATATCTTGTAATATTTCAGGTATTTCGAGAATAGCTCCATTTTTCACTTTCTCAACTAATTTATCATTTATTTGATATTTCGGCAAATGAATAAGCGCTCTTTCAATGGGATATAAAGCATTAATAATTGTTCCGTTATTTACCAATTCCTCTACTTCTGAAAGTGTCTTACAGTCGTTGAGAGAAAAGGATGCTGACTCGGTGCGTCTTAACTCAGACATATGGGCAGGGAAACCTAGTCGTTCGCCGATCATAACGGCTAATGTCCTAATATATGTCCCCTTGCTACATGCAACCTGAAATCGAAAAGAAATAGTTTCTCCTTCAAACACTTCACGGTCATCTAAAAGCTCAATCGAATAGATTGTCACCTTTCTTGTAGGGCGTTCCACTTCAATTCCTTTTCTTGCATACTCATACAAACGTTTTCCATTTACCTTGACCGCCGAGTACATAGGTGGGGTTTGAGAAATCTCACCTGTTAGTTCCAATAACACAGCTTTCACTTGCTCGCGAGTAATCAAAGTATCGATGACTTTCCTTTCAACCACTTCACCCGTCGCATCCTCGGTGGTTGTAGCAAAGCCAAGCGTTACTTCCCCCTCGTATACTTTTCCTGCATCTGTTATGTATTCAGCAACCTTCGTTGCTCTTCCAAGGCAAATTGGTAACACTCCATCTACCTCAGGGTCTAGAGTACCCGTATGTCCTATCCGCTTCATTCGCAGTATTTTTCTAAGCTTAAAGACACAATCATGAGATGTCATACCTTTAGGTTTAAATAATGGCAAAATCCCTTCCATTTCTGTTCCTCCTGGTCTTTCAATTAGAAAAAAAGGATAGACATGATGTCTATCCTCTTTGATCAATCTTCTCGTTCGGTCCGTTCTTCCTTCGTCTCTTCCTTAATTTGATACAGAAGATTCTCAATTCGATTTCCATAGTCAATCGATTCATCGAATTCAAATGTAATTTCAGGAGTTTTTCTAAGACGAATTCTCTGTCCGATTTCCGAACGGATAAATCCTTTTGCTTTAGCTAACCCCTTCAGTGTATTCTCTCTTTGAAGGTCATCACCTAACACAGAAATAAACACCTTTGCTTGTTGAAGATCACCTGTTACTTGTACATCTGTAACAGTCACAAAGCCAATACGTGGGTCCTTTATTTTACGTCCAATAATTTCCCCAAGTTCCTTCTTCATCTGTTCTCCAACTCGATTAGATCTAAGGCTCATGGTAGTCACCTCTTTGTCATCCTTAGAAAACAATGCTTTTAAAATAGCACTGTCTATAGGGAACGATTTATCTATTTGTTTTACGCATGATTCACATGCATATGAGGAGGAGTGAAATCCTCCTCGTTTATGTTATTATATCCATTCCAAGTCCGATATTGTGCGTTCGATTTCTGGAAATGAATCAATTAACTTTAATGCATGCTGCAGTTCTCTTTCAACGGCTACTTTTGAGGATGCTACTGATACAATAGCAATTTTGGTACGCTGCCATGTATCTTGATAATCAACCTCTGCTACAGACAGATTATATCGTTGTCTCAGTCTTGTAATAATCCGTTGAAGAACAGCTCTTTTGTCTTTTAAAGAATGGGCATCATAAATGAGGCATTCACAGGCGGCTAAGCCAACGATCATTTACGTTCCACTTCTTGCATAACGAAGGCTTCGATTACGTCCCCTTCTTTTACATCATTGTAGTTTTTGATGGTAATTCCGCACTCATACCCTTGAGATACTTCCTTCGCATCATCCTTGAAACGCTTAAGTGCGTCGATTTCACCTTCAAATACAACGATCCCATCACGAATAACACGAATTCCACTGCCACGAGCGATTTTTCCATCCGTAACATAAGATCCTGCAATCGTACCAACCTTCGATACTTTGAATGTTTGACGAACTTCTGCTTGCCCGGTGATCTTCTCTTCGAATTCAGGATCAAGCATCCCTTTCATCGCTGCTTCAATTTCCTCAATTACTTTATAAATGATACGGTGCAAGCGAACATCTACTTCTTCCGCTTCTGCCGCGCGCTTCGCATTATTATCTGGACGAACGTTAAATCCAATAACGATCGCATTTGATGCAGCTGCTAAAGTAATATCTGATTCATTGATCGCACCAACACCTGTGTGGATGATCTTTACATTTATACCCTCAACTTCAATCTTTTGAAGAGCAGCAGCAAGTGCTTCAACCGAACCTTGAACGTCAGCTTTAACAATAAGGTTAATATCCTTCATTTCGCCTTGCTTCATATGTTCAAATAAGTTATCTAGACTTACTCGTGTTTTCTCAGAACGTGACGCTTGAATCGCAAGTTGTGAACGTGCTTCACCGACTTGACGAGCTGTCTTCTCATCTTCAAAGACAACAAAGCGATCTCCTGCATGCGGTACATCATTTAAACCTGTAATTTCCACAGGAGTAGATGGGCCAGCTTCTTTCACACGACGACCAAGGTCATTAACCATTGCACGAACACGTCCAAAAGTTGTACCTACCACAATCGGATCTCCAATTCGTAATGTACCGTTTTGAACTAGAAGGGTAGCAACTGAACCTCTACCTTTATCTAGCTGGGCTTCAATAACTGTACCGATTGCCTTACGATCTGGATTTGCTTTATATTCTTCTACTTCACCAACAAGAAGAATCATTTCTAATAAATTGTCGATTCCTTCTCCTTTTAAGGCTGATAGTGGAACGAAAATCGTGTCTCCACCCCATGCTTCAGGAACTAAACCATATTCTGTTAACTCCTGCATAACACGATCAGGGTTTGCACTCTCTTTATCCATTTTGTTCACAGCAACAATAATCGGAACCTCTGCGGCTTTTGCGTGGTTAATTGCTTCAATTGTTTGTGGCATAACCCCGTCATCTGCTGCAACTACTAAAATCGTAATATCCGTAATCTTTGCTCCACGCGCACGCATCGTTGTGAAAGCAGCGTGACCTGGCGTATCAAGGAACGTAATTTTCTTTCCGTTTTCTTCTACTTGGTAAGCACCAATATGCTGAGTGATACCACCCGCTTCTCCAGCAGTTACCTTAGTGTTACGGATTGAATCAAGTAAAGTTGTTTTTCCGTGGTCAACGTGACCCATAATGGTTACAACAGAAGGTCTTTCCACTAATTCTGCGTCATCATCTTCTGTGAAGTAAACTTCAAGATCAGTAACATCGATCTTGATTTCTTCTTCAACTTCCACACCATATTCAGCTGCAATTAGTTCAATTGCATCCTTGTCAAGTGATTGGTTAATGGTAGCCATTACACCTAATAAGAACAATTTCTTAATGATTTCAGATGGTTCACGGTGAAGCTTTTTAGCTAATTCAGCCACTGTAAGTGATTCTGTAAAGGTGATTTTTGCAGGTAATTCTTTCTTTTTAGGAGGCTGTGGTGGCTGTGACTGGTGCTGTACACGACCTTTTTGTTGGTTTTTACCCTTTTTACCATTAAAAGCTTTTGTTTCTTTTGATTGGTTATCTTGGGCGCCTTTTTTCCCTTGAATTGCCTTTGGAGCTGTTTTGACTTTTACTTTTGTAGGAGCTACATTTCGGTCGTCGTCCTCATCAAAAGCACTAGCCTTTGTTTTTGATTGTACTTGAGCGGAAGCAGGCTTTTGTTGTTGTTCTTGAGACTGCTTTGGAGCTTCCTTCTTTTCTCCTTTACCACCCTTAGCATATTGTTCATCTAGCTTTTTAACTGTATCATCTTCAATCATTGTCATATGGTTAGAAACCTCGATATTCATATCTTTTAATTTTGTAATGAGTTCTTTACTAGAAACATTATGTTTTTTTGCATATTCATACACTCGCATTTTACTCATGTTTACACCCCCGCTAGAATTAATCGAGCAACGTTTTTAGCTTCTTGGCAAATCCTTCATCTAGAACGGCCACGACTACACGGGCTTCTTTTCCGATCGCTTGACCGAGTAAAAAGCGGTTCTCAACTATTTTACAAGGAATGTTATAGGATTTGCATTTATCTGTCACTTTTTTCTGTGTGTTTTGGGATGCATCTGCTGAAAGCAAAACTAATTTTGCTTTATTGCTGCGAACCTCCTTAATGGAAAGTTCCTCCCCAGAAATCACTTTACGCGCTCGATTGGCTAAGCCAAGCAATGACATCCATTGATTTTGCTTCATTCGGATTGTCAATTCTCCTTCTCAACAAGCTCCAATAATTCTTCGTACACAGAATCGGTTACTTGAACTTGCAATTGATTCGATAATATATTTTTTTTCTTCGCTAAAAGAATAGCTTCTTTTTCTTTCGTAAGGTAGGCACCTCGACCCGACTTTTTACCGGTTAAGTCGATGGAGACCTCGCCTTCCTTCGAGCGAACGATGCGAACAAGTTCTTTCTTCGGTCGCATTTCTCCGGTAGCAACACATTTTCTTAATGGAATCTTCCTATTCGTGTTCACCATCATCCACCCCTTTCTTACTCCTGCTCTTCTACGTACTCTAAATGCAAATCTGTATCTGCGTGAGCGTCTTCCTCTTCATCATCGAACGATAGAATTCCTTCTTCACGAGGGAAGATACCAGCTTCTCTTGCATCTGTTTCAGATTTAATATCAATTTTCCAACCGGTCAACTTTGCCGCTAGTCGTGCATTTTGGCCTCTTTTACCAATCGCAAGTGACAGTTGATAATCTGGGACAACTACTGTTGTTGCCTTGTCTTGTTCATTGACGATTACATCAAGTACCTTAGATGGGCTGAGCGCATTTGCTACAAATACAAAAGGATCATCCGACCATTTAACAATATCGATCTTTTCTCCCTTTAACTCGTTGACAATTGCTTGAACCCGAGCACCTTTTGGTCCTACGCATGCACCTACTGGATCAACTTCTGGATTATCAGAATGAACAGAGATTTTTGAGCGGTCACCTGCTTCACGAGAAACAGATTTAATTTCAACTGTCCCATCATAAATTTCTGGAACTTCAATCTCAAATAATCTCTTTAAAAGACCTGGATGGGTTCTTGAAACAAAAATTTGCGGGCCTTTAGTAGTTTTTTCTACTTTCGTAATAAACACCTTGATACGATCATGTGGCTTATAACGCTCGTTAGGCATTTGTTCGTTGGCTGGGAGAATCGCTTCAATTTTCCCTAAGCTCACATAGATAAACTTCGAGTCCAAACGTTGGACAATACCCGTCATAATATCTTCTTCGCGGTCGATAAATTCAGAGTAAATAATTCCTCGTTCTGCTTCACGCACACGTTGTGTAACCACTTGCTTTGCTGTTTGTGCAGCAATACGTCCAAAATCCTTTGGTGTTACCTCAAGTTCTACCACATCTTCAATCACGTAATTTGGATTGATTCGTCTAGCTTCTTCTAAAGAAATTTCAAGTCTTGGGTCGAATACTTCATCAACGACTTCTTTACGAGCAAAAACACGCATCGTTCCAACACCTAAATTCAGATCAATTCGAACGTTTTGTGCTTGATTGAAATTTCTACGATAGGCAGAGATAAGCGCCGCTTCAATCGCGTCAATAATTACATCACGTGAAATTCCTTTTTCCTTTTCAAGCAAAATAAGAGCATCTAATAGTTCACTGCTCATGAAAATGGTCCCCCTTTAACACTCTAAATGTCTCTCATGTAAATTTGTTATATGAATTATGAGAAAGTAACCGCTAGGCGAGCACTTGCTACCTTTTCAAAAGGTATTTCAATCGTTTTCTTTCTCGTCTTAATCTTTAATTCGACTGTTACGGTGTCTCCCGTAAAGTTAGTTAACACGCCTTCAAATGTCTTTTCACCATCGATAGGCTCGTACGTCTTAATATGTACATTTTTCCCAACCGCTTTTTCATAGTCCTTCTGTTTCTTCAATGGACGCTCTGCACCAGGAGAAGAAACTTCAAGGAAATAGTTATAAGGAATAGGATCAAGTTCATCAAGCTTTTCGCTTAATTTTTCACTTACCATTCCACACTCTTCAATGTCAATGCCTTGTTCTTTATCTATAAATATGCGAAGAAACCAGCTTTTTCCTTCCTTTACATATTCAATATCAACTAATTCAAGGTTGAGGTCATTAACAATTGGTTCTACGATTTGTTCAACTACTTCAATTACCTTGCTCATATTATTCCTCCTAACCAACCTAAAGTAGCTAATCTCCTAAAATAGAGTCCATACAACACGAAAGAGCGGGGAAGGCCCCACTCTTGTAAACGAGAGTTATTCTTAGTATTTCCAATAAAACTATACCATAACCATACCGTTTATGCAAATGCAATACCGGTTTTGGTAGGATTACCACTTCGTTCATTCCATTTCTAAAATAAAGAAAGTTGGTTTTGATCAGGCAATGCTTCAAGACATCCGTGGTTATCGAGATACTCAATAATAGTCTTTGAAACCTTCCCTCTTTGCTGCAGATCTTCTTTAGATAAGAATTCTCCATCTTCACGAGCTTTTACGATGTTAAGTGCAGCATTCGTACCTAGCCCTGGAATGGAATTAAATGGAGGAATCAGCTTATTTCCATCAATGATGAATTCTGTTGCACTTGAACGGTACAAATCGACCTTTGCAAAAGAAAACCCTCGCTCGTTCATCTCTAATGCCAATTCAAGGACCGTTAAGGTATTTTTTTCCTTGGTTGATGCATCTAATCCTTTTGCATTGATTTCTTCAATTACTGCTCGGATTGCTGAAGAACCTTTCACCATTGCATCAATATCAAAATCCTCCGCTCTAACGGTAAAATAAGCTGCGTAATAAAGGATTGGATGATGCACTTTGAAGTAAGCAATCCTTACGGCCATTAGAACGTAAGCAGCGGCGTGGGCCTTCGGGAACATGTATTTGATCTTTTTACAAGAATCAATATACCATTCTGGCACTTCATTCTTCCGCATCTCTTCTTCCATATCATCACTTAAGCCTTTTCCTTTACGAACGGACTCCATAATCTTAAAGGCAAAGGATGGCTCTAACCCTTGATAGATTAGATAAACCATGATGTCGTCACGACAGCCGATAACTTCACTCAGGTTACAGATACTGTTGTGGATCAGCTCTTGCGCATTTCCTAACCATACGTCCGTCCCGTGAGAAAGTCCTGAAATTTGGACCAACTCTGAAAAAGTGGTCGGCTTTGTATCCTCAAGCATTTGTCTTACGAAACGCGTTCCGAACTCTGGTATACCAAGCGTTCCCGTTTTACACATAATCTGTTCTTCTGTGACTCCCAGCGCTTCCGTTCCACTGAATATCTTCATTACTTCAGGATCATCGGTCGGAATGGTCTTCGGATCAATTCCACTTAAGTCCTGAAGCATACGTATCACGGTAGGATCATCGTGCCCTAGAATATCAAGCTTTAATAAGTTATCGTGAATCGAGTGGAAGTCGAAATGGGTTGTTTTCCATTCAGAGGTCTTATCATCCGCTGGAAATTGTATTGGCGAGAAATCATAAATTTCCATATAATCTGGTACAACGATAATTCCGCCTGGATGCTGACCAGTTGTTCTTTTTACACCAGTACACCCCATGGCTAATCTCTCAATTTCGGCTCCACGAATTTGAAGATTATTATCTTGCTGATAGGCCTTTACATAACCGAACGCAGTCTTATCAGCTACCGTACCAATCGTACCAGCACGATATACATAATCCTCACCAAACAAAACCTTCGTATAGTTATGTGCACGTGGTTGGTATTCTCCCGAGAAGTTCAAATCGATATCGGGAACTTTATCACCTTTAAAACCTAGGAAAGTCTCGAACGGGATATCGTGTCCATCTTTTTTGTACTTGCTACCGCAATTTGGACAGTCCTTATCTGCCAAGTCAAAGCCTGAACCAACGGAACCGTCATTAAAAAATTCCGAATGTTTACATGTAGGACAAACATAATGGGGCGGTAATGGGTTCACTTCTGTTATCTCAGTCATCGTGGCAACAAGAGACGAACCAACCGATCCACGCGAACCTACTAGGTACCCATCATCAAGCGATTTTTTCACAAGTTTATGTGAAATCAAATAGATAACGGCAAACCCGTGACCAATAATACTCTTCAGTTCTTTTTCAAGTCTTGCTTCCACAATTTCTGGAAGTTCATCACCGTAAATGCTTCTTGCCATATCATAGCTCATTTTACGCATTTCTTCATCGGCGCCTTCAATTTTTGGAGTATATAAGTCGTCCTTAATCGGCTTGATCGTATCTATCATATCAGCAATTTTGTTGGTATTCGTAATAACAATCTCACGCGCTTTTTCTTTTCCTAAGAATGAAAATGCATCTAGCATTTCATTCGTCGTTCGGAAATGGACATCAGGAAGATTGTGACGATTAAGCGGATTTGCTCCCCCTTGTGAGTTCACTAATATTTTTCGGTATATTTTATCATTTGGGTTTAGGTAATGTACATTTCCAGTAGCAACAACAGGGATCTCTAGCTTTTCACCAAGTTTTACGATATTAGATATAATATCCTCCAATGATTTTTCATCATTAACTAGCTCTAACTCCAATAAATGAGCATATACCGCTTTTGGATGTACCTCGATGTAATCGTAGAAACGCGCTGGCTCTTCTACTTCTTCAGGAGCCTTTTGCATCATACCCTCGAATACTTCACCTTTGTCACAGCCTGAACCAATCAAAATTCCTTCGCGATGCTTCTGTAATACAGAGCGCGGAATTCTCGGCACTCGATAAAAATAGTTTAAATGGGAAATAGAAATAAGCTTAAATAAGTTCTTTAACCCCACATCATTTTGTGCTAAAAGCGTACAGTGATACGGTCGTGCTCGCTGATAGGCATTTCCTTGACCCATATTGTTATTCAGTTGGTTATGATACTGTATTCCTTTTTCCATTATATCCTTCAGCATCGTTAAGAGCAGATAACCAGTTGCTTCTGTGTCGTATATCGCACGGTGATGCTGTGTTAACTCAATATTAAATTTCTTAGCTAACGTATTTAAACGGTGATTCTTCATGTCAGGATATAAGAAACGAGCAAGCTCTAATGTATCTATGACCGGGTTTTCAGCTCGCCCAAGACCGTACTTCTTGTAACCAACATTCAAAAATCCCATATCAAATGATGCATTGTGGGCAACAAGTATGTCATCGCCTGTCCACTCTTTAAATTTTCCGAGAACCTCTTCTACCTCTGGAGCATCCTTTAGCATATCATCGGTAATTCCCGTTAAATTCATAATTGTTGCAGACAATGGATGGTGCGGGTTAGCGAATGCTTCAAATCGGTCGATGATTTCTCCATCTTTTATCTTAACCGCTGCAAGTTCAATTATTGTATTGTATACGGCTGATAAACCAGTTGTTTCAACGTCAAATACTACATACGTGTCTTCTGCCAACAGTCTCTCCGCTTCGTTATACGCAATCGGAACACCATCATTTACTAGATTTACTTCCACTCCGTAAAGAATCTTAATATCGTTCTTTTTCCCTGCTCCAAACGCTTCCGGAAAGGATTGTGCTACCGCATGGTCTGTTATGGCAATGGCTTTATGTCCCCATTTTTTTGCTTGTGATACTAATGCACTAACTGGTGAAACAGCATCCATCTGACTCATTGGTGTGTGAAGATGAAGCTCAACACGCTTTTCGGAAGAAGTGTCCTGACGCTCAATTGGCTTAATTTCATTAATATCGTTTCCAATCATAACTAGATCACGTACAAATGTATCGTTTTGAATACTTCCTCTTACTTTTACCCACATGCCTTTTTTTACGTTTTGGAATAGAGCGGCGTCCTCTTTATCACGAGAAAACATTTTTACCATGATTGAGCTTGTATAATCAGTAACTTTAAAGGTTAGTAGAGTTCTCCCACTGCGTAGCTCTCTTGTTTCAGCGGCAAAAATATACCCTTCCACAACGACTCTACGTTCTTCATCAATAATATCTTGGATTTTTCTAAAATCAGCATCATCTTTGATCGTCAATCCAATGGTTAATGGACCGGTATATTCACCCGTACCGCCGGCAGCTTCTTTCTCTGCTTCTTGCTTATCCATCTCAATCGCTGCTTGCATACCTCTCTCTTTGTCTTCCCTCATTTTCGCCTCGACAAATTGTTCATATTGTTCAGTAGAGGCTTCTGTGTTAATCTCGGTATCAATCATTACTTGAGGAAATCCGAAAAAGCCGTAAGCATCAGAAATAAAGCTTGCATATTTCCTTTTTATGGCTAACCCTTCGAGATCATTGCCAACAAAGATCGTGATTTTTGAACCTTGGACTTTTGGTTTTTGTTCATTTAGTAGCTTAATTAATGGTGGTGATATGCCATCAATTTGCTGTATGCAACTGTTCCAATATTCTAGTATCAAATCCTCAGTCACTTGCTGATCTCTTACCTGAATGTTGTAGGAGATTGAGGCAATATGTGAAAAGGTTGTTTGTAATTTATTTGTGAACGTTTGATAGACGTTAATAGGTAAGATCTTCTCAAACGAAAAATAAAAACTCCAATGTCTTTTAGATTTTTCAATTAATACTTTGTCAATCATAGCATCTTGAAAATACGGTATGATTCTGTCATCCGTTAGTTGTAGCTGCTGGAGCAATAGTTGGAATCGTTCCTTACCAGATGATCCGTTCATCAACTCTCTCCTCTCCATTTTATCTCTAGTCAAACTAGTAGTTATTATATCATAAAGAAATTATTGAAAGCCCTTTTAACAGATAACCAATCAATGGGAAAAAAATCGGATCCGTGTTGAGCGGATCCGAATAATTAATCATTTATTTTAATAAGCCAGCAATTGTTTGTAGTAGGTCGTCTTTGTGAACTTCTAGCATTTCACCAGTTTTGCGAACTTTTAGTTCTACAATTCCTTCAGCTGCTTTTTTTCCAACGGTTACACGTACAGGTAAACCAATTAAGTCTGAATCGGCGAACTTAACTCCTGGTCTTTCAGCACGGTCGTCCATAAGAACTTCTAAGCCTTGAGCTTTTAATTGTTCATATAAATCTGAAGCTAGTTTCGCTTGAGCTTCATCTTTCAAGTTGATTGGAATCAAATGTACTTTAAAAGGTGCAATTTGAGCTGGCCATACAAGACCATTATCATCATTAAATTGCTCAGCCACAGCAGCTAACGTTCTAGATACACCAATACCATAGCAACCCATAATCATTGGCTGTGATTTTCCATTTTCATCTAAATAGGTAGCATTCATCGCTTCACTATAGCGAGTTCCAAGCTTAAACACATGTCCTACTTCAATTCCCTTTGCAAAAACAATTTTGCCTTGACCGTCTGGAGATAGATCCCCTTCTTGAATAAAGCGAATATCAGCATACTTTGTTACCGAAAAATCTTTTTCTGCATTAACGTTGATGAAGTGATGGTTTTCTTCGTTTGCTCCGCATACTCCGTTAACAATTGCTTGAACGGCTGGGTCAGCAACGATCTCTACCTTATTTACCCCAACTGGTCCTAATGAACCAATAGAACACCCAAGGATTTCTTTCGTTTCTTCTGGAGTTGCTAGTTCAACGACACTTGCAGCATACAAATTCTTTAACTTAATATCGTTTACTTCGTGGTCGCCACGAACAAGCACAAGTACATATTGGTCATCTACTTTAAACAGGAGTGATTTAATGCATTTGGATGAATCAACATTTAAAAATCCAACCACTTCTTCAATTGACTTCTTATTTTCAGTCAGAACCTTTTCCATCTCTTTTTGTGACTCATCTGATTTTTCATACGTATTCACTACTGGGGCCATTTCAATATTAGCCGCATAATTTGAAGTGTCAGAGTACGCAATGGTATCTTCCCCAACATCAGATAGCACCATAAACTCATGCGTATCCTTTCCACCCATTGCTCCTGAATCCGCAATAACTGCACGGAAGTCTAAACCACAACGACTAAAAATATTAGAGTATGCAGTAAATAAACGATCATATACTTCATCAAGACTTTCTTGAGAAGAGTGGAATGAGTAAGCATCCTTCATGATAAACTCTCTTCCACGCAGTAAACCAAAACGTGGTCTTTTCTCATCTCTAAACTTCGTTTGAATTTGATATAGAGTTAACGGCAATCGCTTATAAGATTTTACTTCGTCTCTTACTAAGCTAGTAATCACTTCCTCATGAGTTGCCCCAAGAGCAAACTCTCTTGTATGGCGGTCATGTAATCTCATCAATTCAGGTCCATAAGTGTACCAGCGACCTGATTCCTGCCAAAGCTCTGCTTGTTGCAAAGCAGGCATAAGCAGTTCAACAGCACCTGCGTTGTCCATCTCTTCACGAACAATCGTCTCGATTTTTTTTAGCACTCGCTGAGCCATTGGTAAATAACTATAAATTCCACTAGCATTTTGTCTAACAAAACCAGCTCTTAATAGTAGCTGATGACTTTTAATTTCGGCATCTGCTGGAACTTCCCTTAAAGTTGGGATTAGCGTCATACTCTGTTTCATCTACTAGCACCTCTTCGACCAATTCATTTTAATAAATTTATATTTTGAGGCTGCCCCTTGAAGTGTCTGACACCTCTTTATGGGACAGCCTCATGTCAGTTTAAAGGAATATCCTTTGTATATCATTCCATGTAACTACTAGCATTAGGAGCATCAAAAGAGCAAATCCAATGAAATGAACCATGCCTTCTTTTTGACGATCAATCGGCTTTCCTCTCAGTGCTTCTACTGCAAAGAACATCAATCTTCCACCGTCTAAAGCAGGAATTGGAAGCAAGTTCATAATACCAAGATTAATACTTAAGATTCCCGCCCATTTCATTAGGTACATAACTCCAGATTTAGCAACAGTGGCAGTTGATTCATATATACCAACTGGACCAGACAGGGCATCAATTGAAAATTGTCCAACGATTAATTTTCCAAGCATAGAGAAAATTTCAACTGTCCAATAGTATACTTCTTTAAACCCGTACGTAACAGACTTTACAGGAGATTTTTCCATTGGGTTATATACACCAATGATTCCGATTTCTGTTCCATCCATGTCTTGGGCTTTTGGTGTAACTGGAATGTCAAGCTCTTCGCCGTTTCTAGAAACCAAAAACTCTAATTCATTTTCAGGGTTTTGACGAATAATTTCTACAACATCTTCCCAAGTAGAAATTTCACCGCCATCGATACTTTGAACAACATCCCCTTCTTGTAAACCGGATTGCATAGCCATTCCATCTGGAGTTAACTTTCCTAAGATGGGCTCATTCGTCGGTACTCCTTGCCATAAAGCAATAACAACAAAAATAAGAAAGGCTAATACAAAGTTCATCATCGGTCCAGCGAAAATGGCCATTGTTCTTTGACCCAATGTTTTAGAAACAAATTGGCGATCGTATGGAGCGATCAATGTTTCTGCACCATTTTCAACTAAATATGCATTTCGACTAATAGAGAAGGTCTTTAAAACATCTTCTTCTCCCTCTTCATAGCCTTTTATTTGTAATTTTTGTTCAATATCAGCATATTCCACTTCAATGATCCTAGCATCCGGATACTTTTCTTTGTTGTTTAGTATGATCTTCTCGATCACTTCATTCTTGTCCAGTATTAGTCCTACACGATAGCCTGGTTTAATTTCAGCCATCTCGGGATCTTCTCCAGCCATGCGAACATATCCGCCAATCGGCAATAAACGAATCGTATAGAGTGTCTCTCCTTTTTTATAAGAAAAGACTTTTGGACCCATACCAATTGCAAATTCACGACAAAGAATACCTGCTCGTTTTGCAAAGATAAAATGCCCTAATTCATGGAAAAATACGAGCGCCCCAAAAATAATGATAAAGGCTATGACTGTGTTCAAATTATAACCACCTTTTTTATAGAAGTGAATTCACATACTTGCGTGTCTCGTCGTCAACCGCTTTAATTTCTGCTAAACTTGGCTCCATTATTGATTGATGGTTCGTTAACGCATTTTCAATTAAATCCTCAATTTGCAAAAAGGTGATCTTTCCTTTTAGAAACGCCTCAACCGCTATTTCATTTGCCGCATTAAGAACGGTCGGAAGTGTCCCTCCAGCAATTCCTGCATTATAGGCAAATTTTAGGCAGCGAAATCTATCTAAGTCCATATCTGCAAAATGGAGTTGACCGACTTTCGCTAAGTTTAATGTTTGAGCTGTTTTTAATGGTAATCGATCTGGATATGTTAAAGCATATTGAATCGGTACTCTCATATCTGGAGTCCCTAGCTGCGCCATGACACTACTATCATGAAACTCAATCATAGAGTGAATGATACTCTCCTTATGTAACACAACGTCAATCTTTTCATAGGGAATATCAAACAACCAATGCGCTTCAATAACTTCTAACCCTTTGTTCATCATAGTAGCAGAATCAATCGTGATTTTGGCTCCCATGGACCAGTTTGGATGATTGAGCGCATCTTGTACTGTTACATTTTCTAACTCCCGCCGAGTACGGTGACGGAAGCTGCCACCCGATGCAGTTAAAATCAACTTCTCAATATTCTTTTCAAATTCTCCTTGGAGCGCTTGAAAAATAGCCGAATGCTCACTATCTACTGGCAATATCGCAACTTGATTTCGACGAACAGCATTCATTACGATATGACCAGCTGTCACTAGTGTCTCCTTATTGGCTAAAGCAATTGCTTTTCCTGCTTCAATCGCATGCAATGTAGGTTCTAGACCCACACTACCCATTACTGCATTTACCAAAATGGTAGATTTCTTATATACCGCTACTTCACTTAACCCTTCGAGCCCATAGGTAAAGCTTATTTTCGGAAATTCCAGCTTCAAACTCTTAGCGTCATCTTTATTTAATACGCATACTAATTCAGGATGAAATTCAGCTATTAGCTTTCTTGCCAAATTAATATTTCTACCTACTGACATGGCTGCCAATTCGAATTCTGTAGGGTGCTCTTTTATTATATCAAGAGTTTGTGTTCCGATAGAACCAGTTGCACCTAATAAACTTATGTATTTCATTTTTCCAACTCCGATTCAAAAGCGAGAACCTTTCTAAAAGATTCCCGGATAGGATATTACGGTAGCAAAATAAAATATAAGACCGGCCAAACGAACAGCAAGCTATCAAATCGATCTAGGATGCCACCATGTCCAGGCATGATATTGCCTGAATCTTTAACGTTATAATGTCGTTTCAATGCAGATTCGACAAGATCGCCAACCTGTCCAAAAACAGATAAGAAAACTGTCACAATAAGGAGCCTTATTGTGGATACTGTTTCAAGAGAGAACAAGGCAAAGAAGATAGATACAATAACCGCACATACGATGCCACCGATAAATCCTTCAACCGTTTTATTTGGGCTTATGTCAGGCCATAACTTATTTTTACCCATCGCTCGCCCGATAAAATACGCACCAGAATCTGTTGCCCAAACGATAAATAAGGAATAAAAAATAAACATCAGCCCTGCTGTTTCTCTAATTTCAATAAAATAAAAAAATCCCATTCCTATATATAAGGTTGCCATTATCGAAAAGGAAACATCATCGAAAGTAAAGCGATTTTTTGTGACAACTGTGTAAGTTAACAGCAGTAAAACCGCTAAAAGGGCAAATTCAACCTTCGTATAGTGCATTGGTCCAAATATATTTTGCAACTGCTTCGGTATTAGAAAGATCCATAGAACAAGCATTGAAATGAGCCCCGGAATAGAGGCTAATTGGATATTTCTCATTTTTAGCAATTCATACAGTGCAACAGTTGCTAAAACATATACTAATAGAACAAAGGGGAATTTACCCAAAATTACCAAAGGGATAAATATCGCCCCAAATATAATTGCCGAAATAATTCTTTGTTTCATCTTATTGTGTCAACACCTTTATTATACTCCCCCAAACCGCCTTTGACGGTTTTGGAATACTTCGATTGCTTCGACTAAGTGTTCTTCTGAGAAATCTGGCCACAGCACTTCTGTAAACCAAAATTCTGTATAAGCTAGTTGCCAGAGCATAAAATTACTTAACCGTATTTCACCACTCGTACGAATGAGTAAATCCGGATCACTTAATTCACTCGTCATTAAATAGTTAGAAAATACGTCTTCATTTATATTATTCTCTGTCAGTATACCACTTTTGTGGTCTTTTAAGACGTTCTTTACTGCTTCTAAGATTTCTGCTCTACTTCCATAGTTAAGAGCAAAATTTAGAACTAATCCATCATTGTCCTTCGTCTCTTCAATCGCACGATTAATTGCATTTAGCGTATGAGCAGGAAGGCTTTCCTTATATCCCATCATACGTACTTGGACATTTTCCTCTATCAATTCTGGAAGAAATGTTCCTAAAAACTCCTCAGGTAATTTCATCAAATAGTCAACTTCCATTTTCGGTCGCTTCCAGTTTTCTGTTGAAAAAGCATATAAAGTTAACGTGGACACTCCCAATTCATTTGCAAGCTTCGTTATCTTACGGACAACCTTCATCCCTTCATGATGACCTGCGACTCTAGGCAGCGCCCGTTTTTTTGCCCAACGTCCATTTCCATCCATAATAATAGCAATATGAGCGGGTACGGTTTGATTTTTTATTGTTGTTATCCGACGCTCGAGTTCAGAAGAGGGTTTACTCTTCCAAAGCTTTATTTTCTCTAACATAAGACGGCTCCTCCAAAATGTAATCATGTGGCTAAAAGACTACATTTAGTTGTAATAATGCTTCTTCTCTAGTCACAATGTATATTTATTTGTTTTAATGATTGTACACTGTACAGCTAGAAATGAGCGTAATGAAAAAAGCAGGTACATAATTTTGCCTGCTTTTATCATACCAAAAAAGAGAAGAGATATCTCTAAAAAACTAAAGCACCACTTGGAAAAGAAATCAAATTTATTAGAACAGAAATACCCCCTATAAATAGAGGGTATTCTCTCGGTTCATTAAACCTCTAAAATTTCCTTCTCTTTGTCTTTTGTTAGCTGGTCAACCTTTATAATATACTCGTCCGTTAATTTTTGAATGTCATCAGAATAACCACGTTGGTCATCTTCAGTAATTTCACCATTCTTTTCAAGCTTTTTTAAGTCGTCATTTGCATCACGACGGATATTTCTGATGGCAACTTTTGCATCTTCAGATTCTTTCTTTACCACCTTCACCAATTCCTTACGACGCTCTTCTGTTAACTGAGGTATCGCAAGACGAATGATGCTTCCATCATTTGAAGGAGTAATACCGATATCTGATTTTAAGATGGCTTTTTCAATATCACCTAAAATTGATTTATCATAAGGTTGAATCACAAGCATACGCGCTTCTGGAACAGAAACACCTGCAAGTTGGTTAATTGGAGTTGGTGCTCCGTAATAGTCGACCGTAATTCGATCGAGCATAGATGCATTCGCACGTCCTGCACGAATTGAAGCAAGTTCACGAGTGTAAGCACCGATTGCTTTATTCATACGTTCTTTCGCATTTGCAACGATTTGTTTCGGCATTATTTTTTCCCCCTCACAATAGTCCCAATTGATTCGCCCATTACGGCACGCTTGATATTTCCTTGCTCCATAATAGAGAAAACAAGAAGTGGTATATCATTGTCCATACATAAAGAAGAAGCCGTTGAATCCATGACAGCTAATCCTTCCTTAAGTACATCTAAATAAGAAAGCTCATCATACTTCTTCGCTGTTTTATCAATACGTGGGTCAGCAGAATATACTCCATCCACATTATTTTTCGCCATTAAGATGACTTCTGCTTCAATTTCCGCCGCACGTAATGCAGCTGTTGTGTCGGTTGAGAAATAAGGATTTCCAGTACCTGCTGCAAAAATAACCACTCGCTTCTTCTCAAGATGACGAATTGCTCGTCTGCGAATATAAGGTTCTGCTACTTGTCTCATCTCGATAGAAGTTTGTACACGCGTTTCCACACCTGATTGTTCAAGACTATCTTGAAGGGCCAATGAGTTCATGACCGTTGCTAGCATCCCCATATAGTCTGCATTCGCACGGTCCATTCCCATCTCTTCACCAATTTTACCTCGCCAGATATTTCCGCCACCAACAACAACGGCTACTTCAACATCTAAATCTGCAATTTCCTTTACTTGATCGGCAACAGATTTAATCACTTTGGGATTAATTCCGAAGCCTTGCTCACCAGCAAGTGCTTCACCACTTAGTTTTAGTACGACGCGTTTATATTTCGGACTGGTCATAGAAACCTCCATATGTATATTGCTACTTTTAAGCTTTCTTTAAAAATAGGGAACACAGGTGTGTTCCCTAGGAATTACAATTAGTTACCTTTAACTTGGTTCATTACTTCTTCAGCGAAGTTATCTGCGCGCTTTTCGATACCTTCTCCTACTTCGTAACGTACGAATTCGCGAATCTTTCCACCTTTTGATTCTACGAATGCTTTTACTTTTTGATCTGGATCCTTAACGAATGCTTGGTCGTTCACACAAACGTCTTGGAAGTATTTGCTTAGGCGGCCTTCAACCATTTTCGCTACGATGTTTTCTGGCTTGCCTTCGTTAAGTGCCTGTTGAGTAAGAACTTGACGCTCACGCTCAATTTCTTCAGCAGAAACTTCGTCACGAGATACATACTTAGGGTTTAATGCCGCGATGTGCATTGAAACATCCTTAGCAGCAGCGTCGTCAGCTGTTCCTTCTAATACTGTCAACACCCCAATACGTCCACCCATGTGTAGGTAAGCACCGAATGCATCGTTGTCGCCTTTAGTCTTGATTTCAAAACGACGAAGAGAAATTTTCTCACCGATTTTCGCGATAGCTGCATTTACGTGAGACTCAACAGTTGCACCGTTAGCCATTGTTTGTGCACTTACTTCTTCAACTGAAGCTGGTTTGTTAGATAGAACGTGCTCAGCAAGTTCCTTAACTAGTACTTGGAAACCTTCGTTCTTAGCAACGAAATCTGTTTCAGAGTTAACTTCTAGAATAACTGCTTCGTTTCCTTGAGTAAGGATATAAGTAGTTCCTTCTGCAGCTACACGGTCTGCCTTCTTCGCAGCGCTTGCCATACCTTTTTCACGTAAGAAGTCGATTGCTTTTTCCATATCACCTTCAGTTGCTTGAAGTGCTTTTTTACAATCTAACATACCTGCGCCTGTTCTTTCACGTAATTCTTTTACCATTTGAGCCGTTACTGCCATGTGAGTTTCCTCCTTAAAAGCTATGTATTTTAGTGTTAACTAGCTATGAGTAAGCTAGTCAAGATTCGTGTTCATTCTTTAAAAAAAGGTGATAAAGGGGGTCCCTCTTATCACCTTTTAGTAACTAGTGTTTCCTCAGGTCAAAACGTATTACGCTGTAACTTCTTCGCCTTGCTTCGCTTCTAAAATAGCATCTGCCATTTTACCAGTTAATAGCTTAACAGCACGGATAGCGTCGTCGTTTGCAGGGATAACTACATCGATTTCGTCTGGATCACAGTTTGTATCAACGATACCAACGATAGGGATGTTTAATTTATGTGCTTCAGCAACTGCAATACGCTCTTTACGAGGGTCGATAATGAATAAAGCATCAGGAAGTTGCTTCATATCTTTAATTCCGCCTAAGAACTTTTCTAAGCGCTCTTGCTCTTTCTTCAGTTGAACAACTTCTTTCTTAGGAAGTACATCAAATGTACCATCTTCAGCCATTCTTTCGATATCTTTAAGGCGTGCAATACGCTTTTGGATTGTTTCGAAGTTTGTTAAAGTACCACCTAACCAACGTTGGTTAACATAGTACTGACCTGAACGGATTGCTTCTTCTTTTACAGAGTCTTGAGCTTGCTTCTTTGTACCAACGAAAAGAACTGTACCACCGTTACCAGCTAGTTCTTTTACCCAGTTATAAGCTTCTTCAACCTTCTTAACTGTTTTTTGAAGATCGATGATGTAGATGCCGTTACGCTCAGTGAAGATATATTTCTTCATCTTAGGGTTCCAGCGGCGAGTTTGGTGTCCGAAGTGTACACCAGCTTCAAGTAATTGCTTCATTGAAATTACTGACATGTTTGTTTCCTCCTAATGGTTTTTATTTTCCTCCGCCCATTTCAACTTCAGACAAAACTGTCGAAACAGCACCCTTTGTCCAAATCCACGAGCGTGTGTATTAACACCAAGTGTTAATATAGCATAATCAAATGTTACAATCAAGTTTATTCTTGATTATTTTGACGAAATTTGAGTAAAAGTTCTATCTCTGTCTGACCTTTATGGAGCTTTTTAGCAATTTCTTCATATGTCAGACCTTGCTCTTGCAAATGTAGCACTTCTTCCAACATGCTCTTTTCTTTTGGTTCATTCACTTCTTGTAGAGTTTCCTCTACTTCCTTTTCCACTTTGAGATCCATAAGAGTCTCTTCTGCCTCAGTAAAGCCTGGGAGAAGCACCTCAACGTCTTCATCTGTTAATGGTTGTACTGCTCCTGTCTTGTAAGCTTTAACAGCGTGGCTCTTTGAACTTTTAATTGGAAAGAGGACCTTATCTTCCTCTATAGGCGGAAGGATTGGTTCTATGCTGACTTCTCTCTTCTTATTTTTTTCTTTCTTGTTGGATTGATTGGTAGCTGTCTTTGTCATTCTCTCAATAAAGCTTTCATTTTCTTCTTTCATTTCAGCCAAATATGTTGAAATAACATCTTCCATTTCCTCAATCATTCTTTGTTGCTTCTTCTCCACTTCAAACAGCTTTGACTGACGGAGGTATAAGATTACAATGGAAAACAACGCAATTATATTTAATACGATACTGATAAACAAAAATACACTCGTCATATCATCCCTCTATCCGGAAAAGTCAAAAAAGTTTCCTTTATATGGATGAACTTCTTTCACTGACTGACTCTCTTTATTTTTCCGATTTTTCTTCCCCTCTTGGTTCCCTTTCTTATCTCGTTGTTGATCCTTTAGGCGAACCTGTTCCTTTTGCTCATGCTTAGTAACTGAGATTCTATTTTTTTCTACTTCTTTTGCGACGCTGTTTGCAGCAACCTCATTTTGCTGTTGTCCACGCTGTTGTATTTGTTCTTGAAGCTTGCTAGCATCTTGCATCCTAGGAAGAGCAATTTGCATTTCTATTGCTTTTAAACTCATACCCGGTTGCCATCTCCCAACCTAATTATGTACAGATAAAAATAACATCTATTAAACGATTTTTTGTAATGTTTGTCTTAGCTTAAATATAGCTTTGGAATGTATTTGCGATATTCTTGACGTCGATAAGTCCATCACTTGGCCAATTTCAGTTAATGTTAGCTCTTCCTGATAAAACAGGCTTAATACAAGCTGTTCTTTATCATTTAAATGAGAAATCATAGATGATAGCTCTGAAATTAACTCATTTTTAATAATTGTATCCTCTGGTATTTCAGCACGCTCATCCTTTAACGAGAATCCAGCACCGTCTTTTTCCTCACCATCGGGTTGCTCATCAATTGATAATACATTAGCAAAAAAATGCTCGTTCATCGTATTGTGAACATCGTCCTCGCTCATATTTAACTCTTCTGCAATTTCTTTAGAAGTCACATTTCTCATTAATTTTTGTTCTAACTTTTCAATCGTTTGCTCAATTCGTTTCGATTTATCTCTTGTATTCCTAGAGAGCCAATCTTCCTTTCTTAATCCATCAATGATGGCTCCTCGAATACGAAAGGACGCATATGTATCAAATTTCAAGTCCCTTGTTGGATCAAATTTTTCAAGTGCATCGTATAAACCAATCATTCCTAAGCTCTTTAAATCATCTCGTGAAACATTCTTCGGTAAACCAACGGAAATCCTTTGGACATGATAGCTAACGAGCGGCATATATTTTCTTACTAAATAATCACCTGCATCACTGTCTCTTTTGGAAGTCCATTTTTCCCATATGTTTTGTTCCTCGATCGAAGGTGCCTGTCCCATGGTTTCCTCCTCCAAACGACATTGTTCAAATCAATCGTTAGTTTAAATACTTTCTTAATATAAACAGTCCTTATTTCTTTCAAACAATAATCGATTTTTTAGTTGCAAAAAAAATCAGCCATTCCAATAAAAGGCTGATCGTTCATTGTTTTCCATTCTACCATTCCTGAGTGCCTTTGTTAACCGTTCGAATGTGTAAGATTTTTGACTTTGGACAAAACTCAATTGTTCGTCCACTATTTCCTCCAACATCCTCTGCCATGATAGCAATTTTTAACTCAGCCAACTCTCTTTTTACCGCTTCTACATTTCTCGGACCAATTCTCATCATGTCACTTGTGTTGCTAAATTGAAACATTTGCGCTCCACCTGCGATTTTTGCTTTAAGCATAGAAGGTCTTGCGCCTGATTGAACGAGCCTTTTCACCAGCTCCTTCACCCCTGTATCGCCGTATTTTGCAACATTCATTGTACCAGCTTTAGAAAGGGATGAGTCGGGGAGCATAATATGAACAAGGCCTGCAATTTCTTTAACTTGATCATATATGACGACACCCACGCATGATCCAAGACCAGATGTTCTAATTCGGTTAGGAGCAGATACTATATTCATATCTGCTATGCCAACCTTAATAATCTCTACTTTTTCATCCATTATCCCTAACTCCTAAAGATTCAAAGATAATGTGAAAGGAATCCGGGTCAGGCAACAGGAAGAAGTGGCCTCGTACACTTTCACTTATTTCAACATCATCTTCATTAAGTGCTGTATCAATAACTATCGCATAATCACTTACCTGTGATAGTTCAATCAATCCAAAGCTTATAATAGCCCCAACCATATCAACGCTTAATGCAGGAACGGATGGATACAAAGCCAGGCCAGTAAAATCGGATAGTGAAGACAAATAGGAACCAGATAAGATATTTCCAAGCTCCTGCAAGGCAGAGGTAGCAATTTCATTGTCTTCTAATTGATCAAAGGTAAATTCTTCATCACCAATCATCTGCTTAATGAAGACAGTTGCCTGCTCAGGAGGTAGGACAAAAAACATACTGCCAGGTGCTTCTCCTTCAATACGGAGAAACACCGCTGCAACCACATGATCTGCTCCACCCGAGAGCTCCATCATTTCATCAAAAGTTACAATTTTAACATTAGGAACCTGCATATCTATCTTTTTATTTAATAGTTTAGAAAGAGCAGTCGCTGCGTGGCCTGCACCAATATTGCCTATTTCTTTTAATATGTCCAAATGAATAGAAGAAAGATTGCTAATAAACCCCATTTGATTATCCTTCAATCCCTTGAGTTGCATTAACTTCTTCTGGTTTTAAGACCATTTCAAGGTCAAGTAAGATCATTAAGCGCTTGTCGACCTTTACCACACCACTAATATAGTTCGCCTCTTCTGTTCCGACCACATCTGGCTGAGGTTCGATGGATTCTGTTTGGATATCTAGAACGTCGTTGGCTGCATCTACGATTAAGCCAACCTCCATATCCTCTAAAGTAACAATAATAACTCTTGTACTATCCGAATAGGCTTCCTCTTCGATTCCAAAGCGGCTTCTTAAATCTATAATAGGAGTGACAACTCCTCTTAAATTGATCACACCCTTTACAAAGTGCGAGCTACTAGGGACTCTAGTAATATGCTGTACCTTTTCAATGGAACGAACCTTGCTTACTGGAATCGCATATTCTTTTCCTTTTAATTGGAAGATAATAAGCTTTAAATCTGCTACTGATGTCTCACTCATGAGACTTCCCCCTCTTTCCTAACATGCTAGACACACTAGTAATTGTTATTTAATTAGTGCATTGCAATCTACAATGAGTGCCACTTGTCCGTCTCCAAGAATTGTTGCTCCTGAAATAGCAAATACATTTGTTAAATAGTTTCCTAGCGACTTTAACACTACTTCTTGCTGTCCAATAAATGAATCAACCACAAGCCCTGCCATTTTGTCGCCTTTTCTTACGATAATCACGGAGAAAAACTCATCCTCTTCTTCAAAAACAGGAACTTCAAAAATATCCTTTAAATATAGAAGTGGGACTACTTTCCCTCTGAAATCAATCACCTTTTGATTGTGCGCGTTCAGAATATCTTCCTTTTTAACAATTGCTGTCTCAATAATTGAAGAAAGCGGAATTGCGTATTTTTCCTTCTGAATTTCTACTAACATTACAGAAATAATAGAAAGAGTAAGAGGAAGTTGAACGGAGAATACAGAGCCTTCTCCTTCTTTCGAATCAATTGACACGGTTCCACCAAGTGCTTCAATCGTGTTTTTCACAACATCAAGACCAACGCCTCGTCCAGATACATCGGAGATTTTTTCTGCAGTTGAGAAACCTGATGCAAAAATTAGTTCATACACTTGCTTGTCTGTTAATGTTGCAGCCGTTTGTTCAGTAATAATACCGTTTTTTAATGCTTTATTTAATACTCTATCACGGTTAATTCCAGCACCATCATCAGATAATTCAATAAACACATGGTTCCCACTGTGGAAAGCCTTTAAGATAACGGTTCCTTCTTCATTCTTACCCTTCGCTCTTCTTACCTCAGGTGTTTCCACCCCATGGTCTAACGCGTTTCGAATTAGGTGAACAAGCGGGTCACCGATTTCATCAATTACGGTACGATCTAGTTCCGTTTCTGCACCGATAATTTCTAAATTAATCTTTTTCCCTAAATCCCGTGCTAATTGTCGTACCATTCTTGGGAAACGGTTAAATACCGTCTCAACTGGTACCATTCGCATATTTAAGATAATATTTTGAAGATCTCCAGAAATTCGGCTCATACGCTCCACGGTTTCATGAAGTTCTGAATTATTCAGATCCCTAGAGATTTGCTCTAATCTTCCTCTGTCAATGACAAGTTCTTCAAACAAATTCATTAAAATATCTAGTCTTTCAATATTTACCCGAATTGTTTTATTACTAGCCTGTTTCACCGATGTTTGCTTTTTCTGTTCCTCTTGTTGAGCAGGTTCTTCCATTTTCAGTTCTTCTGTATGGATTACTTCCTGTTTGATTGGTTCAGAAATTGTTTCCGCAGTTGGACGGAGTTGTTCAATGGAGATAGGGTGAATATCTACTCTATCAACCTCTGATACTTTCATTACCTTGCTTTGAATATCTGACATTGGTTCTTTTGATACAATCGTTACCGTAAACTCTTGATCAAATTGTTCCTCTTCTAGCTGGTCAACCGAAGGAGTCGATTTAATTACTTCTCCTAGCTTCTCAATCACTTCGAATACCATAAAAACTCTTGCAGCTTTCAACAAGCAGTCTTCTCTCAGTGCAATAGTTATTTCATATGTTTGAAACCCTTGTTCGATTGATTGTTGTAGTACTGTATACTCAAACTCATCGTATTCGCCTTTTAATGCACGAGGAGCATCTGGAGCTAATGTTGCAGCTACCTCCTTTGCCCCTTGAGACATAGCAGGACTTTCTCCCTTTTCAATCAACTTAAGCTTGTCCACTACGATAGCTACATCACGTTTTCCGTCGCCTCCATCAGCAATCGAAAATACCATCGCCTCTAAATCATCTGTAGCTTCAAACACAACATCAAGAATTTCAGGTGTAACAGAAATTTTTTGGTTTCGGATGGCGTCCAACACGTTTTCCATTTGATGAGTTAGACTAGCTAAGTCTTCATACCCCATTGTTGCTGACATTCCTTTTAACGTGTGTGCTGAGCGAAAAATATCATTAACAATGCTAAGATCACTTGGATTTTTCTCAAGATCAAGTAATCGTTCATTACAGTTTTGAAGATGCTCTTTACTTTCCTCGATAAAAACCTCTAAATATTGGCTCATTTCCATGCCCAACAGCTCCTTGGAGTTATACGTATTTCATTATTGTTTCTGCAATATTATCAACGTTTTTGATTTCATCTACTAACTTTGTTGCTATAGCTGCTTTCGGCATTCCAAAAACGATGGATGTTTCCTCTGATTCCGCGATAGCAACTACATTTCCTGACTCTTTTAACTTGATTAGTCCTTTTGTACCATCCGATCCCATCCCAGTCATGATAACGGAAATTTTCGCATGGGAAGATAGCTCACTACAGGACTCAAACATCACATCCACAGCGGGACGATGACCATTTCTTGGAGGGGATTGATCTAAATGAATAGCTAAGTTTGCTCCTACCCATTTAAGTTTCAAATGAAATCCACCTGGTGCAATATAGACTGTTCCTTTTTGAATAATGTCTCCTTCTTCAGCTTCTTTAACATGAACCTCTGAAAGGGAGTCTAATCTTACAGCCAGACTCTTCGTAAATCCAGCTGGCATATGCTGGACTACTAAAACAGGGGCATCAATCGTCTTCGGTAGCTTCGTTATCACTTGTTGTAGCGCACGTGGTCCACCCGTAGATGTACCTATACACACTATTTTTTTTCCTGATAAAACATTGAATTGATGCTTTTTACTTGGTTCTATTTTACTATAATCAATATGCTTTTTTACAGTGTTTTTTTCCTGACTATCCGCCTTCACAAGCTGCTTTATATTGGCTTTACTTGCAGACACTACCTTTTCTACCAATTCTTCCTTCACTTTATGCAAGTCTAGAGAAATGGCACCTGATGGCTTTGTAATAAAATCAGTTGCTCCATATTGAATCGCTAGTATCGTGTTTTCGGCTCCCTGTTTTGTTGTACTCGAGAGCATGACGACTGGAGTTGGTTTCTCAGTCATAATTCGTTTTAATGCTTCAATCCCATTTAATATCGGCATTTCAACGTCCAATGTTACTACATCAGGTTCAAGTTCTATTACTTTTTTTATTGCGTCTTCACCATTTCTTGCTGAACCGACAACAGTCATTCTTGGATCCTCGGTTAAAAAGTCTTGAATGAGCTTTCTCATAAATGCCGAATCATCCACTATAAGCACTTTAATTTTGCTCATGAACAAGCACTACCTTTCAAACAAAAATCGCTTTAGTTTTGAAACAAAATGCGTCTTAGGCTTATCAGAAATTGTTTCAAATTGTCTAGCCTCAAAACGACTGGTCATTTGTTGTAACGCTTTAGCAGCTGGTGCTTTCTCGTTAAAAATAAATGGCGTCTGTTTCGTTACCGCTTGATGGACTTGCCGATCATCCGGTATCATACCGAACTCGATAATATCACGGTTTAAAAATCGATTGACTACAGTTCGTAATCGTTTAAATGTTTCCATTCCTTCACTTTCAGAATGTACTCTATTTACGATAAGCAAAAATGGAAGACTCGAATCATGTAAATGAATATGTTTCATCATCGCATATGCATCTGTAATTGACGTTGGTTCTGGAGTTGTAACCACTAGAATTTCATCAACTGCGAGGATAAAAGGCACCGTTTCTTTTGTGGCACCTGCACCCATATCAAAAAGGATGTATTCATAATCTGAAAGAAGACTCGACAAATCTTCTGTAAACTTCATGTGAACTAGCTTGTCCATATTAACAAAATGGGATAAACCTGTTCCACCAGCAACATAATGTAACCCATGTGGACCAGTAGAAACAATTTCGGACAGTGTTTTACGTCCTTCAAAATAGTCGACTATCGAGTTGGATGCAGATTGGCCAATCAAAATATCTATATTCCCCATTCCAACATCCATATCAAAAAGGAGGACCTTGTATCCTCGACTCGCTAAAGAAATGGAAAAGTTTAATGAGAAATTTGATTTCCCAACTCCACCCTTTCCACTAACGACTGCCAGGGTTTTTGGTGATGGCTTTCCACTCATTTGTTGAATTCTTTGTCTTAACATTTCTGCTTGATCTTTCATGGCTTATTCGACCCCAAGTATCAAATTCGTTACTTGCTCACGATTTGCTGAAATCATATCATCAGGTACATTTTGTCCGTTTGTAATGTAGGCCACACCGATATGACTCGTTTTCATCATATGGAGCATGGCACCATATGTAGAAGTTTCATCAGCTTTCGTAAAAATAAATTTATTGATTTTTATCAACGAAAATTGTTTGTAAATATCAATCATGTCTTTTTGTTTAGCTGTTAAAGCTAACACAAGAAATGTTTCCATATCCTGTTCAAAATCAACAACTTTTTTTAAGTCCTCAACATATTGTTGGTTCCGAAAATTTCTGCCTGCGGTATCAATCAACACAATATCGTAATCCTTAAATGCTTCACACGCTTGCTTGTAATCTTCTAGGCTATAGCAAACCTCTAATGGGACATTTAGAATTTTTGCATAGGTTTTTAACTGATCAATGGCTGCAATTCGATACGTATCAGTAGTGATTAACGCCACCCTTTTTTTATACTTCAATGCGCACTCGGCAGCAATTTTCGCTAATGTTGTCGTCTTTCCAACACCCGTTGGTCCAACAAGGTTTATATATTTTTTTGTAAAGGTAATCCCACCAAAGGAAAGAGTACTTAAACGTTCGTATAATTCTTGACGCAACCACTTATTTACTTCTCTTTCGTTTGCACCCGAACCATTTGAATACCATTTTTGGAGAAGGGAAGACATGAGTTCATCTCTTATGTCTTTTGGAACATCCTGATCAAGCAACAACTGCCCACATTTCTGAATAGGCTCAGGAAGAGGAAGATCCGGTTGCTGCTCTGTAACTGTTTGTAGCATCTTTTTTAATCCTGCAATTTCTGCAAGCATATCCTGTTCAAGCTTTTTATTCCCTTCACTTGTCGGTTGGTTAGGTAAGGGCTTAGGGATAGAGGGTTCTACAGTCCTGCTCGGTAAATGTACCTCTTCTCTATTTATCATTGTAGGCACTGGCTTCACAATAGGCTTTACCTTTACCTTTGGCTGTTCAAATTGCATTTTTCTTTCGGCTTGTATCACTTCATCAATGGCCGCAATGACTTCAATATTTTCCTTTGTAAAAAAACCTAAGAATCCCCCGGTCGTGACAATCTTAGAATTTAATATAACTGCATCGTTTCCAAGCTCCGCTCGAATTTGCTTCATTGCCTCAGGCATATTTGGAGCTGTATATTTTTTTACTTTCAATCTATATTCACCACCCCAACGCTTTGTACTTCTACATTCGCTTCAAGCTCGTTGTATGAGAGAATCGGTATCTGTGGAAAATATCGTTCTGTTAATTGTCTAACGTACATTCTTACAGCTGGTGAACATAACACAATTGGCGATTGTTCTATAATAGATAATTGTTCTACCTGAGTAGCCAGTGATTCTAAAATAGATTGTGATACAGAAGGGTCAAGTGCTAAGTAGTTCCCATGCTCTGTTTGTTGAATGTTATCGACAATCAGCTTTTCAATTTTCCCCGATACCGTCACCACTCGAATCGTTTGACCACCGGCACGATATTGATTGGTAATTTGTCGCGCTAGTGCTTGTCGAACGTATTCAGTTAATAAATCGGTATCGGTAGTTACCTTTCCAAAGTCGGCAAGTGTTTCAAATATAATTGGTAAGTTTCTGACCGATACATTTTCACGAAGAAGCTTTCCAAGTACTTTTTGGATTTCACCAACTGTTAGAGGATTAGGTGTAACCTCTTCTACTAAAATCGGATAGCTTTCTTTTAAATGATCGATTAACTGCTTCGTTTCCTGACGACCCAGTAATTCATGTGCGTTGTTCTTTATTACTTCGGTAATATGAGTAGATACTACAGAAGGGGGATCGACGACGGTATATCCGAAAATTTCCGCTTTCTCTTTTACTTCCTCAGTAATCCATTTAGCAGGTAAGCCGAACGAAGGCTCTACTGTATCAATTCCCTCAATACTATCGTCATCAATGCCAGGGCTCATTGCCAAGTAATGATCCAATAACAGCTCACCTCTTGCCATTTCGCTCCCCTTAATCTTTAAACGATACTCATTCGGTTGAAGCTGTATATTGTCTCGTATTCGCACAACAGGTATCACAAGACCAAGTTCGATTGCCAGCTGTCTACGGATCATAACAATTCGGTCGAGTAAATCTCCGCCCTGATTTGAATCAGCTAAAGGGATAAGCCCATAACCAAATTCAAATTCTATTGGATCTACATTAAGTAGACTGACGACACTTTCTGGCTTCTTCATTTCATCTGTCTGAATTTCTTCTTCCATTTCTTGAATCTCTGTGATGTCCTGCTTAGGAACTCTAGAGTACATATACCCACCAAAAATTAAAAGTCCTGCGATTGGAATGGTTAATATATCTTCTATCGGTGTAAAAAGGCCAAGTATAAAGATTGTTCCACCGGTAATATATAGCATTTTTGGATAGGCCATTAACTGACCGGTAATATCTGTTCCTAAATTCCCATCTGATGCGGCTCTTGTTACAACAATACCTGTCGCAGTTGATATTAATAAAGCAGGCAGCTGACTAACAATACCATCTCCCACCGTTAGTAAAGAGAATTGTTTTGCAGCATCCGCTATTGGTAAACCAAGTTGCGTTACACCAACAACAATTCCGAAAATCAAGTTGATCATTACGATAATGATCCCTGCAATGGCATCTCCCTTAACAAATTTACTTGCTCCGTCCATCGCTCCATAAAAATCTGCTTCCCTACTAACTTTTTCACGACGATCTTTTGCCTCATGTTCAGATATCATTCCTGCATTTAAGTCTGCATCTATACTCATTTGCTTACCAGGCATAGCATCTAGTGTAAATCTCGCAGCAACCTCAGATACACGCTCTGACCCTTTTGTAATAACAATGAATTGAATGATAACAAGAATAATAAAAACAACAATCCCAACAATTACATTTCCCCCAACTACGAAAGATCCAAAGGTTTCAACCACTCCACCTGCTTCCCCATGTGTAAGGATTGCCCTTGTTGTTGATACGTTAAGCCCCAATCTATAAAGAGTTAAAAGTAATAACAAGGATGGGAAAACAGAAAATTGTAGAGGTTCCTTCATATTCATACTATTTAACAGCACAAGAAGAGCCAATGAAATATTCAGCATAATTAGTATGCTTAATAGCCATGTTGGGAAAGGGATAATGAGCATCGCGACAATTAATATTACGCCTACTACTACCGATAAATCTCGTCCTGACATCACTATCTCTCCTCAAGTAATACAATATATCTTTATATCTTTTGCTTTGTTTTATAAACAAATGCTAGAATTTCTGCAACTGCCTTAAAAAACTCCTCGGGAATTGCTTCTCCAATTTCTGCTTGACTGTACAATGCTCTTGCTAACGGACGGTTTTCCATCATAACGACATCATGCTCTTTAGCGACCATTTTAATTTTTTGAGCCATAAAATCTACTCCCTTGGCTACTACAAAAGGAGCATCCTGCTTTGTTTCATCATATTTTAAGCAAATAGCATAATGGGTTGGATTCGTAATAACAACGTCCGCAGTTGGAACATCCTGCATCATTCTTCGCATCGCCATTTCCCGTTGTTTTTGCTTAATTTTCCCTTTAATTTCAGGATTCCCTTCGATGTTCTTATACTCATCTTTTATATCTTGTTTAGACATTCGAATCTTTTTTTCAAAGTCGTATTTTTGATACATATAATCAAGGATGGAAAGAAATAAAAGGGAAGCAGAAGCAATTAGTCCCATTTGTACGGTTAAACCGGCTAACGTAATCATAGAAGCGCCTATGGATTTTTGTGACAGTATTAAAATATCTTCTTTCCGGTTCCAAAGTACAGCAAAGGTGACTCCACCGACAAAACTAATTTTCAACATGGACTTTAGGAGCTCTACAATCGCCCGCATTGAAAAGATATTCTTTGCTCCCTTTATTGGATCAAGCTTTTCAAGCTTAGGCTGAATCGCTTCTGTCGAAAAGAGAAATCCAAATTGAGCAAAATTCGATGCAACACCAGCTACCATAGCGACTGCCATTATTGGTGCTAGTATAAGAACCATTTCACTAAGAATTTCGATAAACATCATTTGAATATTGCCTTCGGTTATCTCTAGCTTCATATATTCTTGGAAGGAATGTTGAAATAAACGAAAAATGATATCTTTAAAATATCCACCTGCAAAGAAAAGGAACAAAAAAACAGCAAGTAAAACGACGGCTGTATTTACATCTTGACTTTTAGCAACCTGACCTTTTTTACGAGATTCTTGCCGTTTCTTTGGGGTAGCTTTTTCTGTTTTTTCCCCTGAAAAGAACTGCAAATCTAAACGTAGGGTTTTCAAGCTACAGACCCCCAATCAATTCCATTAACCCTCTCATTGTTGATAACATCGTTTCAAATAGTGTTGCAACAGCACCCATTAATATACTCATTACTGCAATAAGAACAATAAAACCAACACCTAATTTTAAGGGAAGACCCACTACAAAAATATTTAGCTGTGGTACTGTCCGTGCCACAATTCCGAGGGCAACATCGACCAAAAATAGGCTTCCAACAATCGGTATAGATAATTGGAGGGCAACGCCAAACATTTTTGAAATGGATGTAAGAATATAATTAGGTATGCTTTCATCTCCTAAAGGAATCCAAGCTTGATCTAATGGAATGAATTGATAACTAAAATAAATTCCATCCAGTAAAAGATGATGTCCGTTTAATGCCAATAAGAAGAACAATGATATCGTATATAAATATTGCCCCATTAATGGACTCTGTGTTCCCGTCTGAGGATCTATAACATTGGCAATCGCTAAGCCCATTTGAAAGTCAATAAAGCCACCAGCTATTTGAATGGCCGCCATAATGACATAAGCGATAAAACCTAACATAATACCAATCATTGCCTCTTTAATAATTAATAAAAAGTAAGCACCGTTTATTTCTAAAACCGGTGCATCGAATGTAAAAATCATAATCCATGACAAGAAAAAGCCAAGTCCTACCTTATGAGTAGTCGGAATTGAACGATAAGAAAATAAGGGCATTAATAAGAAAAAAGAAGTAACCCGTACAAACACTAATAAAAATGCCGGGAACATCGGAAGAAAGTCTACCATAGGTTATCCCACATACCTTGTTAAATTAGTAAAGATTTCGCTTGCATAAGATAGCATATGACTTAGCATCCAAGGTCCAAAAAACACTAGCCCTAGCAATACTGCAACAATCTTCGGAACGAACGCAAGTGTTTGTTCTTGAATCTGTGTTGTTGCCTGAAATATACTTATTATTAAACCCACTATTAAGGCCAATGCTAGCAAGGGTCCGGAAATCATAATGACCACCCATATCCCCTGTTCAGCAATGGCAATTACACTATCTGGAGTCAAATCCAATCACCTTCTTAGAAGCTATCTAGTAGTGATTTAACCACTAAGTACCAACCGTCTACTAAAACAAATAGCAATATTTTAAATGGCAAAGAAATCATAACCGGTGGAAGCATCATCATACCCATAGACATTAAGACACTTGCAACGATCATATCGATAACTAAAAATGGAATAAATACCATAAAACCGATCTGAAAAGCCGTCTTTATCTCACTGATAGCAAACGCTGGTACAAGTGTCGTTAGAGGAATATCCGCTACGGTTTCTGGTCGCTCCGCCTTTGAATATTCTAGAAATAGAGCTAGATCTTTTTGCCTTGTATGTGCACTCATAAACTCTTTTAATGGTAAAGAAGCTCTTGAATAGGCTTCTTCAAGATTAATTTCTTCGTTAAATAACGGTGTTAACGCTTGATCGTTTACTTCTTGAAAAGTTGGGGCCATGATAAAAAAGCTTAAAAATAAAGCTAATCCAATTAACACTTGATTCGGTGGCATTTGTTGTGTAGCAAGCGCCGTTCTGACAAAGGAAAGAACGATTACAATTCGGACGAAGGAAGTCATCAGAACCAAAATACTAGGAGCCAAAGAAAGAACCGTAAGCATTAACAGTAGCCTTACTGAGGTAGACACATTTTCAGGATCGCTGCCGTTAAAAAACTCCATAAATTCATTCATCGCTTGTCTGACCCTTTCTTTTCCATTTCATCAAGAAGCTTTTTCCTCCCTTTAGAGAGTTCCTCAAGCTGAGCTTTTAACGTAGAGGAAAATGATGATACTTCTTCTCCTCTATTACTTTGTTTCATATTCCGAGTTCTTTCAATTAGCTTTGTCACAATATCGCTTGGTTGAACAAGCTGGTCCATACGATTGTTATAATCTTCAATGATTTGACGTGCTTCTTCCTCATCATCGATCTCTTTTAGAAGCTTTACATCCTCGCCTACTCCAACTACTAACACACGGTTCCCTATTTTCACAATTTGAATGGAACGATTTGTTCCTAACGCTGTTCCACCTAAATTCTCCACAAGTTGATTACTTGAGAAGGACCGACTTCTTTTATTGATAAACTTTAATACTGTATACAATAATGCAATGACAAATATGGTTGCAAAAATCATTTTTAAGAAGTCCCAGAAGGTCAAACCTACAGTTGGTGTATTTTCATTATTATCAGCCGTAGTTTCCTCATTATTTTCTACTTCTTTAAGTTGATCTTCACTACATTTGCTTTCGTCCTCTAAGCAGTCCTTAATACTGTTAAATTGCTCTGCGAAGGCTCCTTGATTGGAGCCCAGCAAAGCAATAAGTACTAGAAGCAACACTTTGAAGAATAACTTTCCTTTTTGCAATGCGCTGCACCTCTAATTTTAATTATTAACCAAGTGTTTTTGAGATTGCTTCAATTACACGATCCGCTTGGAAGGGTTTTACAATAAAGTCCTTTGCTCCAGCTTGGATTGCATCAATAACCATCGCTTGCTGACCCATAGCAGAACACATAATGACCTTTGCATTTGGATTAATTTTCTTAATTTCCTTTAATGCAGTAATTCCATCCATTTCTGGCATCGTGATATCCATTGTCACTAGGTCTGGGCTTGTCTCTTTATATTTCTCAACCGCTTGAGCTCCGTCAGCCGCTTCTCCAACAACTTCATATCCATTCTTCGATAGTATATCCTTTATCATCATTCGCATAAATGCAGCATCGTCAACAATAAGTATTTTATGTGCCATAATAATTTAACCCCCAACTGATTATCTTAGTTTTTTTATTCGATCACTCTGACTAATGATGTCTGTTACACGAACACCAAAGTTTTCATCAATAACAACAACCTCACCTTTTGCAATTAGGCGATTATTTACAAGAATATCCACTGGTTCTCCTGCTAGTTTGTCCAGTTCAATAATCGAACCTGAAGATAACTCAAGGATTTCTTTAACTGATCGCCTTGTTCGACCAAGCTCGACCGTTACCTGAAGAGGAATATCTAACAACATATCAAGGTTTTTAGACTCTGATTGCTGAAGTGGCGGATATTGCTCAAAGCTCGAAAAACTTGCTGGCTGAACATTTGGTTGTGCCCCCAATGACGCATAAGGTGACCCAAAATGCTGTGGCCCTTGTGGATATGCCTGATTTGGTGGCGCTTGGTAAATCCCAGGTGGTGGTACTTGACCCCATTGCTCTTGGGTCGGATGAGTTTGTATAGGTGGTTGCATTTGCCCACCATACCCTCCTTGCATTGGAGGTTGATGCGATACGCTAGGAACTGGTGTAGGCTCTACTAGGTCATTAGCCCCATGAGTATTCGTATCCTCTATTTTACCTGATTCCATCTCATTTGTGGGAGTCGGATTTAACAATTCATCCACTAGCCCTTTTGCAAATTCTAATGGCACCAATTGCATGATACTTGAGTCAATTAATTCTCCCACTTTTAGTCGGAAAGATATCTTTACTAACATATCATCAACAGGAAGTCTATCTGTTCCTTCCCCTTCAAGTACATTTAATATGTCAATCGAAGGTGGTGAAATATCTACCTTTTTACTAAAAATGGTCGACATTGATGTGGCTGAAGATCCCATCATTTGATTCATTGCTTCTTGAACTGCACTTAATTGAATTTCTCCCATTAGATCGGCTGGTTGAATCCCATCTCCACCTAACATTAAATCAGCTATAATCGCTGCATCAGATTGCTGAATAACCAAAAGATTTGTTCCTGAAAATCCTTCTGTATAACTCACTTGTATCGCAACATATGGTTGTGGGAATTCCTCTGCCAGTCTACTTTTTGGTATAACAACAACAGTTGGTGTTGTTATATCTACCTTTTGATTTAGAAGAGTTGATAGTGCTGTTGCTGAACTACCAAACGAAATATTCCCTATTTCCCCAAGAGCATCTTGTTCCATTGAAGAAAGATAGTCTTCCACATTAATGGCCTTTTCTTTCGTATCCATATCATTTTCAGGTTCATCTGTTCCTCTTAGTAGAGCATCTATTTCATCTTGTGAAAGCATGCCATCACTCACCATCATCGTCTCCTCCCTTCAATGTGTCTAATACTTGCACTGCAAGCTTTTTATTTACCTTTCCTGGTTGTGCTAAGAATTTAGGTATATCTCCAACTCTTATGGTTAATGCTCCATCAATTGCTTGATTCAACTCAATTACATCACCTATATCTAACATAAGGAAATCTTGGATGGAAATTTCCGAATGTCCAAGCTCTGCTGAAATAGGTACGTTAGCTGTTTGAATTCTTTTTTCTAAATGAGCAATCTCCTGTGGCTCTCTTTCCTTCTTTTCTGTTTGCATCCAATAGTGGACAGAAAGCTTTGGAATGATTGGTTCTAGCACAACATGAGGAATACAAATATTGATCATTCCCGTTGTTTCCCCTATCACGGTATTTAGAGAGATTACGACGACTGTCTCATTAGGGGATACCATTTGCAGAAATTGCGGATTCACCTCAAACGCAGCTAAATACGGATCAATTTCTGAGATTGTTGACCATGCTTCCTGTAAGTTTTCAAACGATTTTTCAAACGTATTGGACATGATCTTTGTTTCGATTTCTGTTAAATTTTCTACTTTATTGATACTAGACCCTCTTCCACCCATAAGGCGGTCTAACATGGCATAAGCGATATTAGGATTCACTTCCATTAGAATTCTTCCTTCAAGTGGAGGAACCTCGAAAACATTTAAGATTGTCATTTTCGGAATGGAGCGAATGAATTCCTCGTATGGAATTTGGTCTGCTGATGCAACTGATATTTGCACATACGTACGTAACTGAGCCGAGAAGTACGTGGTTAACAAGCGAGCAAAATTTTCGTGTATTCGCGTTAAACTACGGATTTGATCTTTTGAAAATCTTAGTGCTCTTTTAAAGTCATACACACGAACTTTCTTCTCGGATTGCTCCTTTTTTAACTCATCGGCATCCATTTCCCCTGTTGAAAGTGCAGATAAGAGAGCATCTATTTCACTTTGTGAGAGTACTTCACCTGACAAATTTCCTCACCTCCGTTCTTCCTCTCTAAGGTTGTAAACTTACTGGAGGAGAGATTCAGTAATATACACATGCTCTACTTTTCCTTCTTGCATAATCTCAGAAATCTTTGATTTCAAGTCATTCTCGAGCTTTTGCTGACCTTCTTTACCTTTTAAATCTTCAGCTGACTTTTCAGATAGCTCTAAAATAATGATGTTTTTCACCTGAAAATCTCTTTTTTCTAATTCTTCTTTAGCTTCTACACTATCTGTTTGAATTTTGAATGAGATACGAATAAAGTCATTACTAGCTAGATTTGCTGTCATTTGCGGAATATCTACTGATGCTTCTAATACTTCATCAATGGTTAATTCCTTTTCTTTATCTTCCCCAGTTACCTTAAGAATCACTACAACCGCTATGGCACCCACCAGTGTAATTGCGACTAGCAAGATTGCCATAATCATGACTAGCTTATTTTTCTTCATTTTCTTTATCCTCCACCTGAAGCCGTCCTAAAAGGTTGACAGATTGGTAAAACTTCTGTATCGCTTCATAAACTTGATCCTCTGCCTCTTTTACGACATATTTCCGCCCGTTTGAAAGCGTGATGGTCGTATCGGGAAAAGATTCGATTGTTTCTATATAAACAGCATTTAACATGAATGACTTGCCATTTAGACGGGTTACTTTAATCACGGCTATTATTAGGGTTGAGAGTTTAGCTCAACCCTATCCCTCCCTTAGCTTATCGTTTTAGGTTTACAAGCTCTTGTAAGATTTCATCTGAAGTTGTAATAATACGTGTATTTGCTTGGAATCCTCTTTGTGCAGAGATCATTTCAGTAAATTCTTCAGATAAGTCAACATTGGACATTTCTAGTGTTCCAGCTGCGATTGAACCTCTACCTTCACCTGCTACATTAATATTTGCCACACCAGAGTTAATGGACTCTTGGAAAAGGTTTCCTCCAGCTTTTGTTAAACCTGAAGAGTTGCTGAATTTAGCAAGAGCAAGTATACCAAGTGTTCTAACTAGACCGTTTGAATATACACCATTGATTTCACCTAGAGAGCCGATGTTAAAGCTTTCTAGGGCACCTTCTGTGTTACCGTTAGGGTTTACTAGAGCGCTGGTTGATCCTGCTACTTGTGTTAATTCTGAGAAATCTAGGTTAACACCGTTAATTGTAGTTGTTCCAATGGTAATATCAGTAGTTCCATTTTGCGGGTCTACAGTACCTGAACTAAAATCTAGAGTCATTGTAGGTGTATCAAATGTGCCGTCAGCTAATTGAGCTGGCTTATTTACATACACACCCCATTCATTATTTGCTGTCTTGGCAAAATGCACATCGATTCTGTGCGCTTGGCCTGTATTATCTACCACTTGAACTTGCTGTGTAAACGGTGCACCATTGTTCACTGAGTTACTTGCAAGGTTACCAGAAATCGCAATATTACTTGTAGTAATAGGTGGTAAAACAGCATTTACGTTAACTGCCACATCACCAAGCTGATTTGTCGTATTTCCATTTTCATCCACTGTAAATGCTTGCACTTTATACCCATCACCATTTACTAATGTACCATTATCATCTAGATAGAAGTTTCCAGCTCTTGTGTAAAACTGAGCATCTCCTTGATTCACCATAAAGTAGCCATCACCAGAGATCGCTAAGTCAAGTGAGCGACCTGTTGTTTGCAAGCTTGATTGTGTATGAATGGTATCAATCGTTGCTAGTGTTGATCCTAGACCAACTTGTAATGGATTTTTACCACCACGGTTGTCTTGTGCAGCACTTGCTCCAGAAATTGTTTGATTCATTGTGTCTTTAAATGTCACACGACCTTTTTTGAAGCCATACGTATTGACATTTGCAATATTGTTACCAATTACATCTAACTTAGTTTGGAAGTTTTTCATTCCACTAATTCCTGAATACATTGAACGTAGCATTTTTCCGTTTCCCCTTTCATAGTAAGCTACTTCTATCGGTCAGTAGCTTGTTGGCCTCCAATTGGTCCAGCCAAAACATTTATTCTAAAATAATCGTTCCATTTATATTTGTAAAAATTTGTGCAGTTGCTTCCTGCCGATCCATAGCCGTTATCACTGTATTATTCTTTGCACTAATAATAAGGGCTGCATCCTGTAACAATACGAGCGAATCTTTGACACCCATTTTCTTCGCTTCATTTACTTTCTCTTGAATTTGACCCCACTTGGCCTCATCGATTTGAATTCCCCTTTGGGACATTCGTTCTTTTGCATGTTTACTTATCGTTAGTTTTTCTGGTTGTAATGCACCTTGTATATGCTTAGAGAAAGAGTCCGTGCTCGTAGGTTTAGATGTAACCGATCTGAGTTGATGGTTACTAATCGGCTGCGAATGAATCGGTCTAAACATAGACTTGTCCATTCAAACCATTCCTTTACGCTTCTATTTTTGTGATGCTTGTACTTGACACACTCTCTCCATTTTCTAACTGAAATAATGATTTCCCATCTTTAAAGGAAACGGATGTTACCTTGGCTTGTTTTACTTCATTGTTTTCAGAAGAATAAGTAACGGTTTTACCTATCAACATACTTGCTTGTAAAAGCATGGTGTCACCTTTTGTATCGTTGATTTGCGAAATATTACCCGAAGTTAAACTCGTTCCATCCTCTAATAGAAACTCTGCTAGTCCATCAGTAAATTTCAAAGAGACAATTTTCCCAGTTCCTTGTTCAACTTCAGAAGTACTACCATCTTCAGATTCAGTAAGCTTATGCCAACTAACCTCTTTTCCAATAAATTGACTGTATGAAACTAATTGGTTTTGTTCTTGAGCACTAACTAGTGTTTCAATTGATTTGTTCATATTGGTCATTTGCTCAAGACTTGTAAAAGTGGCCATTTGTGCTATAAAGTCTTTATCCTGCATTGGATTTAAAGGATCTTGATTCTGCAACTGAGTCATTAATATTTTTAAAAACTCATCTTTTCCTAGGTTACTAGAGCCCGTTTGCCTTTGTGCAGTTTGATAGTTTGATAGTAAAAGAGATGAATTAATCGTGTTTGCCATTTGTTTCACCTACACTTCCGTATTTAAGAGTGCTTCTTCAAAGGATGAGATAAAATCTTGATCAGATGTTTGCTCTTCCTTTCGTTCAGCTTGTTCCTGTCTTGCCTGTTCTTGTTCACTATCTCGGTTTAAAAATCGCTCTTGACCTGCTGTTTGCTGAGATATCTCGACACGTTCAACCTGAATGTTTTGAGTATTAAAGGCTTGTTTCAATTGACTTAGTTGCCCTTCAATCGCTTCCTTTGCCGCCTGCGTTGATGTGACAATTTTCGCAACCATAACAGAATCCTGTTGAATAATCTCAATTCGTAACGAACCTAAATGACCTGGATTTAGCTGTAGAAACAATCTTTGAACACCATTTACATTTGAAAATTGACTTCTAGCTAAAATACTTTCAAACTGCTTTATTAATTGTTCCGTTTGCACTTGCTTTGTACCAGTTGAAAGAGTTAGCGTCAATTGTTCCGGTCTTGATATCTGCATAAATTGAACAGAACCAGAAATCATCTCTGTTTTTGATGAGTTTGTACTGGTTGATTCTTCTTTTGCAGAGGAATTCGTTAAAATACCTGAAAAAGTTTGCTTTAAAAAGGCTAATCTGGAAGCAGCTTGGTCACTTTTTAACAAATTTCCCTCAAGGATGCTTGTTAACTTTGCACTTAACGACTTAAAATCAATTTTGCTAGATTCCTCATTTAAAGAATCTTGATTTTTCGCCATAAGTTCATAAAGCTTTGCCGACTTTATCAGCTTTAACGAGTCTTTATCTAGAACGCTATGGAGCTGGCTCACCGTTAAATTACTCATTTTCTCTATGACTTGAAGCAGTTTGGCTAAATCACTTTGACCTTCTCCGCCTTCAATCTGAAGCTTCTCCATTACGTTAGACAACAGATTTTGAAATTGGATATGACTCATACCTAAATAATTCTCAATCATCGTAAGTAAATCTTCGTTACTATTTGAAATCAATTGATCTAGCAACTGTAAACCGTCTTCCACATCTAAGAGATCATCCTTAGATAATAAGGCTAAAAGGTCTTTTACTTCGGTAGCAGTTAGTTTCAATTCCGCGTTATCATTCGAAGTCTCTTCTGCAGAAGCAGTAACTGATTGGAGAAGCTTTGAGAAGGATGATGTCTCTTGGCTCGTAGAAACCTTGTTCAACTGTGAAGCAAGCTTTTGCGTGAAACCTAGGCTCTCGATTTGCATGTTTTCATTTTCACCTCCTTCGAATGAAATAAAAGGTTACTGTTCGTTGCTTTCAGCTGTTAGAAGCTCTGTATATTTTGCAGCATCCTCTGCTGTCATATTTTCCATAATCGCAGCAAGTTGATCTGATTTAATGGTTGTTAGTATTTTTAGTGCTTCTTGTTCACTCATAGCTGTAATAATTGGTGCAGCCTTTTTCGCAGACATCGTTTCATACGTTTTAATAATATCTTTAAACGCTCGCTTGTTTTCCTCTTGAATTGCCAAAAGTTCATCAATTTGTTGCTGTAGTTGTTCTTTTTCAAGATTTGACCGCTCTAACTGATCATCTTTACCTTCAATTTCAGATTCCAGTTTTTCAATCTTTGCCTCTCGATCCTTGATCTCACCTTCTAATGCGATTACGCTCTTTTCCCGCTCTTCCTCTGATTGTGTTCCTTCTTCTGTAATTAGTGAGGAAACAAACGGAATCTGTGCACCAAGCTCTTTGGACTTTTCAAATATATTGACCCCAGCAAAGCTTAAAACGACTAACGCAACTGTGACTAAAAACAAGAAGGGAATAAGAAAGACAAAAATGAACATTTGAAATTTATTCGATTTCTTTTCTTCTATTTCTTCGATTTCCTTTGCCATTCTATCACCTAACCTTCTCGATTCATGTACATTTGTATCGAGATATCGTCCATTTGTTTACCTTCAATCACTTTTATATCCTCGGTAAATTTTAAGTAATCCTTTTCACGGATTTTTTCATATTTCTTTACTTCTATATTTTTTTCTAACAATTTTTCCTGAAATAGCAGCATTCTGTTTCTTGCGTTGATCACCATCTTTTGGTAGTGATCAATCATCTTTTCGATATTACTTATAAACTGTTGGTGATGACGAATCTCTTGAATGGATAGTCCTCCATGAAGCCGCTCAGACTGATACACTTCAAGATCCTCTTTCCTTTTTAACAGCTCATATAGCTTTTCAGCCACTTCCTCAAACTTTCTAACTGAATCTTGGTAGATTGAAACAGCTTCATCTTTTTCACGTTCTTTTACAGCGAGGATTTTATGAAACTTGAACTCATATCTCATTATTAGTCACTTCTTCCAAGTAATTCATATAACGATTGGACACCTTCTTCAAAGGATACCCTTTCATCTGTTGCTTGCTTAATAAACGAAATAATTTTAGGGTATGAAGTAATGGCATCATCTATTTCTTTTGAAGAACCTCGCTTATAAGCACCGATATTTATCAAATCTTCAGAATTGATATAAGTGCTTAACAGCTCTCTCAGTTTTTCAGCAGATTTTTTATGGGCTTCAGGTACTATATTGTTCATGATTCTACTCACGCTTTTCAGCACATTAACAGCTGGATACTGGCCTTTATTAGCTAATGATCGATCCAGAACAAAGTGTCCGTCCAATATCCCACGAACGGTATCCGCAATCGGCTCATTCATGTCATCCCCATCGACTAGTACCGTATAAAACGCCGTAATTGATCCATGCCTATTCGTTCCAGTTCTCTCTAATAATCTTGGTAAGATCGCAAAGACAGAAGGTGTATACCCTTTCGTAGTCGGTGGCTCACCAATGGCCAACCCTACTTCCCGCTGTGCCATAGCTACCCTGGTCACTGAGTCCATCATCATCATGACGTTTAACCCCCTGTCACGAAAATACTCAGCGATGGCGGTTGCCGTAAAAGCACCCTTGATTCTCATCAATGCTGGCTGATCAGAAGTTGCGACAATAACGATCGACCTTGCTAAGCCCTCGGGTCCTAAATCTTTTTCAATAAACTCTCGAACCTCTCGACCACGTTCACCAATTAATGCGATCACATTCAAATCAGCATTTGTATTACGCGCGATCATTCCAAGTAATGTACTTTTACCTACACCACTCCCGGCAAATATTCCTACACGCTGACCCATACCAACTGTTAGAAGACTATCGATTAATCGAACTCCTACTTCTACAGGTTCTGATATCGGTGGTCTTGTCATTGGATTAGGTGGATCCTGGTCTGTTCCAACCGACCCAAGGCCTTTTGGAAGTTGACTCCCATCAAGTGGTTGACCTAAAGAATCTAGTACACTGCCGATTAAAGCTGGACCTATCTTCACCTCTAATGGCTTCAATGTTGCCTCTACCAAACAGCCAGGGGAGATTTCATTTAAGCTCGTATACGGCATAAGCAGTATATTCTCATCCTTAAAACCAACAACCTCAGCTTGAATTTTCCGGTTGTTTTTGCCGATATGAATGTAACAAACATCACCGATTGAGCTTTCTGGTCCTTGCGATTCAATCGTTAGACCTACGACACGCTTCACTCTACCATAACGTTTAAACGTTTTAATCTGATCAATTTGTCCCAACAATTCGGCAGCTAGCACTCTATTCACTCTCCAATAGTTCGTAAAGTTTTCTTTTGATTTCATCGAGCTGCTGATCCACACTTGCATCAATTCGACCATTTGCAGATTCTATAATACAGCTCTGTTCTGTTAGCTCACTATCTGGAAAAATATATAGTTCCGTCTCCTTTGGAAAGATTCGAATTAAATCTTCCTTTTGGACAAGTAAAAATTCGTAGTGTGATGGATGAACATGAAGCTGAATTTCACGATATTCTCTTGCTTCTTTTAATGCTTTTTTCACTATCGGTAAAAACTGCTCCGAATCTCCTGTTAGTGTATCAGCTATAATTTTTTCAGCGACCTTAAGGGCAAGAGACAGAATCGTACGTTCGCTTGAATCAATCTTCTTCTCATAGTCGTACTTTGACAAGGTAACCGTTTCCTTCGCTTGCTCTATGATGGCTTGTGCTTCATTATATCCAATCTGTTTTCCTTCTTCATGGCCTTGCATAAAACCTGAAGTTTGGGCTTGTTCAGCCAGCGCTTGTAACTCCAGTTGAAACGATTGTTTCTCTTGCTCCATTTGTTCGCGAATTTGAGCTTCATATTCTCTAGCATCTTGAACGATTCTGTCCGCTTCACTTTGCGCTGCTGCAAGTATTCTCTCTCTCTCTTGGTAACTTAGAAAAGAGGATTCTTCTTCTTTTTCATCGGAGTAATTCTTGATTGCTTTAATCGAAATTACTTTGTTTTCGTTGGTAAATTCTTGTGGAACCCACGTTGATTTAATCAGCCTAGACAATGATATCGTCACCTCCGCCTCGAGCAACCACAATTTCTCCTGCTTCCTCTAAACGACGAATGATGGCAACGATTCTTGACTGTGCTTCCTCTACATCACGAAGACGAACTGGTCCCATAAATTCCATTTCATCCTTAAAGCTTTCAACCATACGTTTGGACATATTCCCAAACACGATGTCCTTGACTTCGTCGCTTGATACTTTTAGAGACAGCTTTAGATCTTCATTATCACAGTCACGAATAATCCTTTGAATGGCACGGCTATCGAGTGTAACAATATCTTCAAATACAAACATTCTTTTCTTAATTTCTTCCGCTAATTCCGGGTCTTGAATTTCGAGTGCATCTAGGATCGTTCTTTCGGTTGCACGGTCGACTCCGTTTAACACTTCCACAACAGCCTCAATACCGCCCGTTTGCGTATAGTCCTGTGTCACAGATGCAGAAAGCTTTCGCTCCAAAATTTGCTCAACTTCATTGATAATTTCTGGAGATGTACTATCCATTACCGCAATTCTTCTTGCAATATCAGCTTGAACTTCCTGAGGAAGCTCAGATAAAATTTGACCTGCTTGGGCCGAATCCAAATAAGATAAAATAAGTGCAATAGTCTGTGGATGTTCATTTTGTATAAAATTAAAAATTTGTCCTGGATCAGCTTTCCTAGCAAAGTCAAAAGGTCGAACTTGAAGGGATGAAGTTAAACGGTTAATGATAACAGCTGCCTGTTCAGTCCCAAGCGCTTTTTCAAGAACCGTTTTTGCATATCCGATACCACCTTGTGATATATAATCCTGTGCTAGAGCGATATTATGAAATTCCTCTAAAATCTCTTCTTTAGCGGTAGATTCCACTTTCTTTACTCCAGAAATTTCTAACGTTAATTTTTCTATCTCTTCTTCACTTAAGTGTTTATATACTGATGCAGACACATCCGGCCCAAGTGAAATGAGAAGAATGGCTGCTTTTTGTTTACCTGTTAATTCCTTTTGATCTCTTTTTGCCACCTTCACTCACTCCTCCTAGTCTTCAGCAATCCATGAACGCAATAGTTTTGCGAAATCCTCTGGCTTTTCTTTCGCCATTTTTTCTAGCTGTTTCTTTCTCAACGATCCTTCTGTTTCTTCCTTGTCTTCATCAAGGTCACGAATAGAAATAGGTGTGTAATTATCAAATGCCACAGCTTCTTCCACTTGTGACTTCTTCTTTCTTGAACGCATAAATAGAATAATTAACACGATGATAGTAGCTAGAAGGACTCCACCGATCGCGTATATCCACCATGGAATAGAAGCCGTTTGAGTATCTTCAAACTCTACCTTGCCGTTAAATGGTTGAACCGATACTAGAATCTTGTCCTGAATTGCCTCATCCGTTAGTTCTCCATCAACGGTTGTTTTATCTATAGAGGTACGAACGATTGAAGCTAGCATTTGCTTAATATCATCCACACGTTCTTGAGGTAATGTTGTAGGATCATCCGCTGTAGGAGGTTCTACCATTACTTGGATACCTAAGTCTCTAATTTTATAAGGACTCTCAACAATTTCTTTACGAATTTTATTCACTTCATAGTTGATTGTCTCTTCAATTCTTTCATAATCACCAGTTCCAGTTGCACCCTCAAGGTAACCTGTCCCAAGAGAGTCTGCTGCATCTTCAGTCACTGGTTCACCACCAACATCCGCTGCGTCACCAGTAAAGGTTTCTGTGATTTTTTGTGCGCTTGCCGCAATACCTTCCATATTCTCCTCATCTACAGGAGTAACAAGATTTTCTTCACGATTTTCCTGTGTAAAGTCCACATCTGCAGTAACAATCACTGCTACTTTGTCTTGTCCCATTATGGTACCAAGCATACTTTGTACTTGGCGTTGGACATCACGTTCAATCTGTTTTTTGATATCATTTTGAGCAGCAAAAGTAGAACCTGAAGAATTTTCTTCATTATTTAAGTCAAAGTACTCAAAGTTTTGGTTCGTAATGACGATATTATCTGTAGGGAGATTGGGAACACTCTTTGATACTAGATGGTACAACGCTTTGATCTGACTTTCCTCAAATTCATAACCAGGTTTCGTGTTCAGTACAATAGAAGCACTGGCCGCTTCTGATGCATCTGTTACAAAGATCCCTTTCTCTGGAAGATTAATCATAACCTTCGCATCATTAATCCCTTCTATACCCTTCATTAAATTCGCTAACTCTGTTTGCATCGCATCAAGCTTCATCACATTGAACTCATTCTCTGTCATTCCGATTCCAGCATTTTGACTGAAAAACGAATAATCAATGCTTCCTGAATTAGGTATACCTTCCGCTGCAAGCTCAACCTTCAACGTATCAATGCTCTCTTTTGGCACCAATATCGTCGTTCCATTATCAGCAATCTCAGACACGATTCCTCTTGCATCTAAGCTTTCTTTAATAGCCCCTGTTTCAGCTGCGGATAAATTACTATATAAAGGTTCTAAAGTCGTTCTAGTTGCAAAAAACGTTACTAATGAAATCAGTGTCACTAAAGACACTAAACCGCCCACAAAGAACATTTTTTGCTTTTTAGAACGACTTGTCCAATATTCTTTTATTGCATGTAATTGTTTCTGCAATTGGTTCATCACGTTCCTCCGGTTCAGTGTGTCATGCCAAAAGGTTCCTATAGCACCTTTCCAACACAAAAGCTATTAAACTTGCATTCTCATTACTTCTTGATATGCTTCAATTACTTTATTTCTCACTTCAATCGTTGCTGACATGGTGATGCTTGCTTTTTGGCTTGCAATCATCACTTGGTGAAGATCTATATTTTCACCTCTGGCCAATTTTTCTGTCATCACATCTGATTGATTCTGTGCTGAATTAACTTTTTCAATTGAATCCTTTAATACGGACGCAAAACTCTTTTGTGCTTCGTATGGTGTAGTAGATGGAGCAGAAACTGCTGCATTTGATTGAAAAACTTTAGATACAGACGGAATAGATATAGTCATTATTTATTCTCCTTTTATTTACCGATCTCTAATGCTTTCATAAGCATTCCTTTAGATGCATTCATTACAGTCACGTTTGCTTCATAAGATCTAGTCGCGCTAATCAAATCCACCATTTCACGGAGTGGATCAACATTCGGTAGTTCGACGTAGCCATTTTCATCCGCATCAGGATGTTCAGGGTCATACACAAGTTTAAAAGGAGTATCTGTGTCCTCAACAATTTTTGATACTTTCACACCGTTCCCAGCACCTGTCGTTTGTTTTGACATAGCCTGACTCATAAACGAAGAAAAGTTTCCCTCCTTCGGTTGAAGCACAACTGATTTCCTTCTGTAACCCGCTGTGTCTACGTTAGCCATATTAGAAGAGATAACATCCATGCGCAATCTTTGTGCGGTTAAAGCAGAAGCAGAAGTATTGATGCTATGGAAAATCGACATGATTATCTTCCTCCTTTTATGACAGTTTGTAGCGAGTTAAACTTTCCGCTAATTCGTTCGATCATGGCATTATAATAAATTTGATTGGTTGCAAGGTCTGACATTTCTTTATCAATATCCACATTGTTTCCCGTGTGGTTGTATGATGTAGTACGATCCGTAGATATCGTTACTCCCGCTTGTCCTGAGCTTTGAATGGCCATATGCTTGCTGTTCGTTTGTTTCCCCGTCACAGTCGATATCGCATCATTAAGTTCTGACTTAAAGCTAACATTTTTAGCCTTATACCCTGGAGTATCAGCGTTAGATATATTTTGTGCTATCACTTTTTGTTTTGTAGAAGAATAATTCAACGCATTTTCAAGCGTATTAATTGTATTTGAAAAGAGCTTCAAGTTCTCCACCTCATATATAAATATATATATTTTGTTGATTGGTGCAGAAACTTGTAGTTTTACGTCGGATTCTGCAAAACAATCATACTACTAATTTTAATGAATCGCATATAGGATGTCTATCTCAATAAGGGCGAAATACTTAATCTATAAGTCCTATTTTAATCGAATTGACCTATAAGCAAAACACTGAAAAGATTGGAATCATGTACATATTTTTGTCATTTATTCAGTTCGTCAGATCCATTTATCTACTAAGAAAAATGAACTAGTTAGAATGTCTTATATTTGTAATCGTGTATTTAGCATAAGGGAACGCATTTTTATTGTAAAGAAAAAGTAGATTTTTGTCGAAATGTACCATAAAAAAAAACTCCTTATTTCTTATCGAAATAAGGAGTTTTTCATTAGTTTGATTTTAATTTACTTAGTTCAACTAAAAACTTGTCGTTTAGTACTTTAATATATGTTCCTTTCATACCTAAAGAACGTGATTCAATAACACCAGCACTTTCTAGTTTTCTTAGTGCATTAACAATCACAGATCTTGTAATTCCTACACGATCCGCAATTTTTGAAGCAACTAATAACCCTTCTTTTCCACTAAGCTCTTCAAAAATATGCTCAATTGCTTCTAGCTCACTATAAGATAACGAGCTAATTGCCATTTGTACTACTGCTTTGCTTCTAGCTTCTTCTTCAATTTCTTCTGCCTTTTCTCTTAATATCTCCATTCCTACTACTGTTGAGCCATACTCAGCCAGAATTAGGTCATCATCATGGAATTGTTCTTGAGTTCTAGCTAGGATTAATGTCCCTAGTCTTTCTCCTCCGCCGATGATAGGAACGATCGTCGTTAAACCATTTTTAAATAAGTCTTTGTTTTCCACTGGGAATGCTGTGTACTCACTATTTACATCTAAGTTAGGTGAGGTTTCATTGATGTTAAATAGGTTGTTTGTGTACTCTTCAGGGAATTGACGATCTTCAAGCATTTTTTTAATACGCTCGTTTTCAATTTGTTGATTTACCGCAAAGCCTAATAATTTTCCACGGCGACTTACGATAAAAATATTTGCTTCGATCACTTCACTTAGTGTTTCTGACATTTCTTTAAAGTTAACCGGTTTTCCTGCTGCCTTTTGAAGTAAGGCATTAATCTTTCTTGTTTTTGACAGTAAATCCATTTGTTCTTCCTCCTAATTAGCTAAAACCATTGCAGTAGCACTTACTATGAATTCTGCATATGTATTAAATTGTTATGTGTAACATAATATACGTTTGATTCCCCCATCACGAGGGAATCAAACCCATGTATTACAAAATAAATTGACTTAAGTCTTTATTACGTGAAATAGGACCGAGTTTCTCTTCTACGTATTGTGGTGTGATTGTGATTTTTTCCATTGTGATATCCGGTGCCTCGAAGGACAAGTCCTCTAGAAGCTTTTCTAAGATGGTATGCAACCTTCTTGCACCAATGTTATCCGTATTTTGATTTACGTCATAAGCAACTTCTGCAATCTTACGAATAGCATCGTCAGAAAATTCAATTTCTATACCTTCAGTCACTAACAATGCTTGATATTGCTTTATTAGTGCATTGTCAGGTTCAATTAGTATTTTATAAAAATCGTCTACCGTTAGCTTTGTTAATTCTACTCTAATCGGAAAACGACCTTGAAGCTCTGGTATTAAATCAGACGGCTTGGCGATATGGAAAGCACCAGCAGCCATAAATAGAATATGGTCTGTTTTCACTGATCCATACTTCGTAACAACCGTTGAACCTTCAACAACCGGAAGAATATCTCGTTGTACTCCCTCTCGAGATACATCCGCCGACGATCCGCCTCCGTTTTTACTAGCAATTTTATCAATTTCATCAATAAAGATGATTCCTGTTTGCTCAGCACGGAACACAGCTTCTGACGTGACTTCATCCATATCTATCAGCTTTGCGGCCTCTTCATTCGTTAACACCTTTCTAGCATCACGAACCGAAAGCTTCCGTTTTTTTCGTTTTTTTGGCATTAAGCCACTTAGAGCATCTTGCATGTTCATTCCCATTTGCTCCATGCCTGAACCTTGAAGCATATCAAACATAGATGGCTGCTGTTCTTCCACTTCAACAGAAACCATTTCATTTTCAAGCTCACCCTTAGAAAGCTTTTCAGCAACAACCTTCCTTTTTTCAACGATATTCATGTCTTCAGTAGGTGTTGGTTCTTGTTCCTGTGCACCACCTCCACCGAATAGCATCTCTAAAGGATTTTTATAGCCTGTTGATTTTTTCGCAGAAGGTACCAACATGTCAACTAAGCGTTTATTTGCATTTTCCTCTGCTCGCTCTTTCACTTTTTGCATCTTTTCTTCTTTTACAAGCCTAACTGATGTTTCAACGAGATCTCTTACCATGGATTCAACATCACGACCCACGTAGCCCACTTCCGTAAACTTCGTAGCTTCTACTTTTACAAACGGAGCTGAGACGAGCTTTGCCATTCGCCTAGCGATTTCTGTCTTTCCAACACCCGTTGGTCCAATCATTAATATATTCTTAGGATTGACTTCATCCCTTAAACTTTCGTCAAGCAAACTACGTCGGTAACGATTTCTCAGAGCAACCGCTACTGCTTTCTTTGCATCCTTCTGCCCAATGATATACTGATCCAATCGTTCAACAATCTGACGTGGGGTTAGATTTGTCCCTTTAGTGACCATTCGATCCCTCCTAAAGCTCTTCAACGATAATATTGTGATTTGTATATACGCAAATTTCAGCGGCAATTTCAAGGGAAGCCTTTGCGATTTCCTTTGCCGTTAGATGCTCTCCAGAATACTTCTTTAATGCTCTTCCCGCAGATAGTGCATAATTACCACCTGATCCAATTGCAAGGATTCCATCATCTGGTTCAATGATCTCTCCCGTACCAGAGACCAATAGCATATCCGTGTCGTTCATTACAATTAGCATCGCTTCAAGACGTCGAAGTACTTTATCGCTTCGCCACTGTTTCGCAAGTTCAACAGATGCCCGTTGCAGATTGCCATTATACTCCTCTAACTTACTTTCAAACATCTCAAAAAGGGTAAAAGCATCAGCAACAGAGCCGGCAAATCCTGCTAGTACTCTGCCGTTAAATAACTTTCTAACCTTACGAGCTGTGTGCTTCATCACGACAGCATTGCCGAAGGTTACTTGACCATCTCCAGACATGGCACATTGACCATTATGACGAACAGCAAAAATAGTTGTTGCATGAAATTGCGTCATATTACTCCTCCTAAAGCTTAAGCCCGGGGGTGGTGGGCCATATATGTTTTTCGCAAGTAATCATTTGTAACATGTGAATAAATTTGTGTAGAAGACAAGAACGAATGCCCTAAAAGTTCTTGTACACTCCTCATATCTGCTCCATTATTTAGGAGATGTGTCGCAAAGGAGTGTCTTAGCTTATGCGGATGGATGGACCCGTTTAAAGATGATTTTTTTATCATTCGATCGAGTATATGTCTAACTCCGTTTGTTGTAAGTGGTTCTCCACGAAAGTTAACAAATACGGAATCATGTGAATGCTTTTCTCCAAGAAGTGCTTTTCTGCCGTTGTTGATATATGTATCAATAGCCTCTTGAGCAAAGCTACCAAATGGAATATATCGATCCTTTTGGCCCTTCCCATGAACAAGTACCGTTCCAATGTATAAATCAATATCTTTTAAACGGAGCTGACAGCATTCACTAACGCGCATTCCTGTAGCATATAAAATTTCTAACAAAGCAAGATCCCTTTGTCCGATAGGAGTATCAACTTCACAACTCGAAAATAAAGCTTTAAGCTCCTCTTCATAAAAAAAGTCGGGCAATCTCTTTTCTTGCTTAGGCATAATCACTTGTGCAAAAGGATTATTCTTTAGAAGATTATCTCTTAATAAAAACCGGTAAAAGCTTCTCATACTAGATATTTTTCTTGCGACAGATTTTCTAGACAAGTTCTTTTCAAAAAGCTTCGTTAAATATAGCCTAACATCGGAGTACTCGACATCAGCATAATTTGCTAACGATTGCTCCCTCATAAAAAGAGTAAAATCCCTAACATCAACTTGATAATGCTCAATTGTATATTGTGAATAATTTCTTTCTATTTGTAAATATTCAAAAAATAACTTTGCTGAAACGTTCACATCTTCTGACAATATTCGTCACCTCACAAAGGCTACTAAATCGTATCACACTTCACAAACCCTTGCAAGCAATTTACAAATTTTTCACAAAGTTCTGAATTGTTTCTAAAGCCCGATTAGCATGTTGCTCAGCTCTTTCCTTTTTCCCTCGGATTTTAGTCGGTAAATCCGGGAACAAACCAAAGTTTGCATTCATCGGCTGAAAATTCTTTGCGCTTGCATTCGTAATATATCTTGCCATACTTCCGATTGCTGTTTCCTGAGGGAACACAATCAGCTCTTCACCTTGCACAAGTTTGGCTGCATTTAGTCCAGCAACTAATCCACTTGCTGCAGACTCCACATAGCCCTCTACCCCTGTCATTTGACCAGCAAAGAATAAATCCTTACGATTTTTGAATTGATACGTAGGTTCTAGTACTTTAGGTGAATTAATAAAGGTATTACGGTGCATCACACCATACCTTACGATTTCAGCATTTTCTAAACCAGGGATTAATGAAAGGACTTCTTTTTGAGGTCCCCACTTCAAATGTGTCTGAAATCCAACAATATTATAAAGTGTACCTGCAGCGTCATCTTGTCTCAGCTGAACAACAGCAAATGGACGCTTCCCTGTTTTGGGATCCTCAAGACCAACTGGCTTCATCGGACCAAATAGCATCGTTTTCTTACCTCTGCTAGCCATTACCTCAATCGGCATACAGCCTTCAAAGAAAATCTCCTTTTCAAACTCTTTCAAAGGAACTGTTTCTGCTGTAACAAGTGCTTCGTAAAAGCGATCAAACTCTTCTTCGGTCATCGGACAATTTAGATAAGCTGCCTCCCCTTTATCGTAACGGGATTTTAAATACACCTTATCCATATCAATACTGTCTTTTTCAATGATTGGTGCTGCAGCGTCATAGAAGTATAAATATTCTTCACCCGTTAATTCTTGGAGCTTAGTTGAAAGTGCAGGACTTGTTAAAGGTCCAGTCGCTATGACAGTAGGTCCCTCTGGGATTTCTGTAATTTCTTCATTAATGACAGTTACATTAGGATGATTTTTTACTTTATCTGTTACATGTGCTGCAAATTCATGACGATCCACTGCAAGCGCTCCACCTGCTGGCACTGCACAAGCATCCGCAGAAGCGATAATAACAGAGTCTAACTTTCGCATTTCTTCCTTCAGGACCCCGACTGCATTTGTTAAATTATTAGCACGAAGGGAGTTACTACAAACCAACTCAGCAAATTTATCTGTATGATGTGCTGGAGTTTGCTTCACTGGCCTCATTTCGTACAAGCGAACCTTTATCCCTCTTTTTGCAAGTTGCCAAGCTGCTTCGCTTCCAGCTAAACCTGCTCCAATAACATTCACTGTTGCATCTATCATTTTATGAACCTCCAATAGCTCGTATGTATCTTTTTTTTGTATTAGTTTCTCCATATTCCTTCTGCATTTTACACTACGTATGAAAAAGTATAAAGTTTCACGTTTTAAGTTTTGAAAGCGAAAGTGCTTTTACGCAATAAAAAGAGTGAGCATAGTGCTCACTCTTAGCTTTGTGGCTCTTCCTTGTAGTCACAACCAATGCATTGAACTTGGACACCTTTTTTAAGCTTCTTCTCAATCAATAGTGATTCACATTTCGGGCAATTTCTAGGCAGCGGTTTATCCCATGAGATAAAATCACATTCTGGGAATGTATCACAGCCATAGAAAATTCGACGCTTTTTACTTTTTCTTTCTATTATATTTCCAGTCTTACAATTTGGACATTTTACACCGATATCCTTTACGATTGCTTTTGTGTTACGACAATCCGGAAAATTGCTGCATGCCATGAACTTTCCGTAACGGCCCATTTTATAGACCATCTCATGTCCACACTGCTCACAATCCTCACCAGCAGGCTCATCTTTAATTTCAACCTGCTCCATTTCTTTTTCGGCCTTTTCTAAATGCTTTTCAAAACCTCGATAAAACTCATCGATGATCCGTACCCATTTTGTTTTTCCTTCTTCAACATTATCTAAATCCTGTTCCATTTTTGCGGTAAACTCGACATCTAAGATATCTGGGAAGAATTCTACCATGAGTTCATGCACGATCTCTCCAAGTTCTGTTGGAATAAATCGTTTATTATCAAGAGTAACATATCCACGTTTTTGAATAGTATCTAATGTTGGAGCAAATGTCGATGGTCGACCAATTCCTAGTTCCTCCAACGTCTTAACTAATCTAGCTTCCGTATATCTTGGAGGTGGTTGGGTAAAGTGTTGTTTCGGTTCTATGTCCTTTTTGAGGACCGTATCGCCTTCCTTTAAATCAGGCAGCATTTTGTTCTTGTCCTCTGTTTGATCATCTGTTCCTTCAACGTACACCTTCATAAAACCTGGAAACTTAACCTTTGATCCGGTTGCTCTAAAGATTACCTCTCCATTTTTCAAGTCCACACTCATCGTGTCCATCACAGCCGGGGCCATTTGGCTAGATACAAAACGCTCCCAAATTAACTTATAAAGCCTCAATTGATCTCGTGACAAGAATTCTTTCATACTAGCAGGGTCACGTAGCGTACTTGTTGGTCTGATCGCTTCATGAGCATCTTGAGTGTTTGCACCTTTTTTTTCTTTACGCTTTTCCTCTGGTAAAAAATTGGTGCCGTAAGTTGACTCAATATACTGACTTGCTTCTGTTTGAGCTACTTCAGAAATTCTAGTTGAATCTGTTCTCATGTATGTAATTAACCCGACGGTGCCTTCTTTTCCTAAATTGATCCCTTCGTACAGCTGTTGGGCTAGCATCATTGTCTTTTTTGCTCGGAAGTTTAATTTTCTAGCAGCCTCTTGCTGAAGAGAAGAGGTAGTAAAAGGAACCGCTGGATTTCTTTTACGTTCTTTTTTGGTCACAGAGGTTACTTCGAATTTATTCCCATTCATTTTTGCTAAAATCGCCTTTACCTCTTCTTCTGATTTTAGCTCCATTCGCTTATTTTCTATACCATAGAAGTCAGCTTCAAAACCTGTTGTTCCCTTTAAAAATTCGCCTTCAATCGTCCAATATTCTTCAGGAATGAACTCTTTAATTTCGTTTTCTCGGTCAATAATTAAACGTACAGCTACTGATTGAACTCGACCTGCGCTAAGCCCTTTTTTTACCTTTTTCCAAAACAACGGACTAATATTATAGCCAACCAAACGGTCTAAAATTCTACGTGCTTGCTGGGCGTCTACTAAATCCATGTTAATTGGTCTTGGATGCTTAAAAGACTCTTTAATCGCATCTTTCGTAATTTCATTAAAAACTACTCGGCAATCCGAATGGATGTCCACATCAAGCGTATGAGCTAAATGCCAAGCTATCGCTTCCCCTTCACGATCCGGGTCAGCCGCTAAATAGATTTTCTTTGCTTTTTTTGCTGCGGTTTTTAATTCCTTTAGAACCGGGCCTTTTCCGCGTATAGTAATATACTTTGGTTCGAACTCATGTTCCACATCCACTCCCATCTGACTTTTGGGAAGATCGCGAACATGCCCCATCGACGCCTTAACTTTATATTTTTTTCCTAAGTATCTTTCGATCGTCTTCGCCTTTGCTGGCGACTCAACGATTACTAAAAACTCCGACATCTATTGTCCTCCTCAAGAGGGATTATATAAAAACTTTACTGATTGAATGTTTATTGTAAATATTCATTATTATTAAACTATTTATTGAAACTTGTCAAATATAACGTAAACGGTTTCAGCCTGTTAAATTTAAAATTTGTATCCTTATTTTCGAACTACTGTTGCAAAATGTATAACAGTTTGAGCGATATTTCAACCTTTTTCATAAAAATATATAAAAAATTGGTGAAAAAGTATGGTAAATCGATGACATTTCTCTTTTCCATACCTTTTTGTCATCATATGTGAAGTTCATCCGAATTACAAACATTATGCATAAAATAATTCATTTAGTATGTCTTCATGGCTTCTAACCAGCTTTGCTCCTTGCTGAATAAGATCATTCGTTCCTGTCGAATGCTGACTAAAAATATTTCCTGGCAAGGCAAACACCTCTCGTCCTTCATGAACGGCAAAATTCGCGGTGATTAACGAGCCGCTTTTTCTTTTTGCTTCTATTATAAAGGTGCCTTTTGAAACGCCACTAATAATTCTATTTCTCATTGGAAATTGCCACCGTGAAGGAGTCGTATTAGGGGGATATTCGGAGATCATTAGATGGTTTTTCATAATACTAAGAGCAAGCTTCTGATTCGTTTGTGGATATATATGATAGATACCACCGGCAATGACCGCTATCGTTTTCCCTCCCAACCGAATAGCTGCTTCATGCGCAAGCGTATCAACACCTAAGGCTAATCCACTAACGATAATAATTCCCTTTTCAATCAGCGGTGGAAATAACCGATCTATTGCTCTTTTTCCATACTCTGTTGCTTGTCTAGAGCCGACGACAGCAAGCTTGGTTTGCTTCCCAAGCAGAGAGATATCTCCCTTAGCATACAATACCCATGGAGGCTGATATGTTTCCTTTAATAATTCAGGATACGCAGAATCAAAGTAAGTAATAATCTCAATATCATTTTGTTGATAATGGCGTATTTGTTCCAGTAAAGCTGGTGAATGAAGATCTTCGATTAAAGGTTGAATGATAGATGAAGGGATTTCATGGACTTGATAGAGGAAAGTTGGGGAATATAATTCTTTCAACTCGGGATCATTTTTTAAAATATAGTAAACCATTTTCCAGCCTATGCCACGACAATGAAGCAAATGGCACAATCGCAATGAAAAAGATTCCAAAATAAATACCTCCTTTATAAATAGTATTTTAATAATATCACAAATAGCCCCTCTAAAAAGAGGGACTATTTGAATTTTTAGTGAGTTTTACATTGATCGTAAAGATCTTTTTCTTTTAATACTTTTATTAAAGTTTCACCCATAACTGAAGGTGTATCAGCCACTTGAATTCCGCACTCATTCATCACACGAATCTTTTCATCAGCTGTTCCTTTTCCACCAGAAATAATCGCACCAGCATGGCCCATACGCTTTCCTGGAGGGGCAGTACGACCACCGATGAAACCAACTACCGGCTTAGTCATGTTTGCTTTTACCCACTCTGCTGCTTCTTCTTCAGCAGTTCCACCAATTTCACCGATCATTATTACGGCATAGGTTTCTGGGTCTTCATTAAATGCTTTTAATACATCGATGAAGTTTGTTCCGTTAACAGGGTCCCCACCAATACCAACTGCTGAAGATTGGCCAATACCTGCTTGTGATAATTGATGAACCGCTTCGTACGTAAGGGTTCCAGAACGTGATACCACGCCAACATGGCCCTTTGTATGAATATATCCTGGCATAATACCAATCTTACACTCATCAGGAGTAATAACACCTGGGCAGTTAGGACCAACTAGGCGAGTCTTTTTCCCTTCCATGTAGCGTTTTACTTTTACCATATCTAATACTGGAATATGCTCAGTGATACAAATCGCTAAATCAAGATCAGCATCAACCGCTTCTAAAATGGCATCAGCAGCAAATGGTGCAGGCACGTAAATAACAGAAGCATTCGCTCCAGTAGCTTTTACAGCATCTGCAACCGTGTTAAATACAGGTACACCCTCTACCTCTGTACCACCTTTACCAGGTGTTACCCCAGCAACAATTTGCGTACCATATTCTAACATTTGTTTTGTATGGAAAAGGGCTGTCGAACCAGTAATCCCTTGAACTATCACTTTAGTATCTTTATTAATAAATACGCTCACGTCAATTCCCCTTCCTTATACTAATGAAACGATTTTTTGTGCGCCGTCAGCCATAGATTCAGCAGCAATAATGTTGATATCTGATTCAGCAAGAATTTTCTTACCAAGTTCAACATTTGTTCCTTCCAAACGAACAACTAAAGGTACGTTTAGACCAACCTGCTTAGCAGCTTCTACAACACCAGTAGCAATAACGTCACACTTCATAATTCCGCCAAAGATATTTACAAAAATACCTTTTACATTTTTATCAGAAAGGATGATTTTGAATGCTTCTGTTACCTTTTCAGCTGTTGCTCCGCCCCCAACATCAAGGAAGTTTGCAGGATCTCCACCGTAATGCTTTACGATGTCCATTGTAGCCATAGCAAGACCAGCACCATTAACCATACAGCCAATGTTTCCGTCTAAAGAAATATAGCTTAGGTCGTATTTGGATGCCTCAATTTCCTTTGCATCTTCCTCGTCAAGGTCACGATACTCTAACACGTCTTTTTGACGGTATAATGCATTTGAATCAAAATTTAACTTTGCGTCTAACGCCATTACATTTCCATCACCTGTTACAACAAGCGGGTTAATTTCGGCGATCGAGCAATCTTTTTCAACAAATGCTTGGTATAAGCCCATCATAAACTTAACTGCTTTATTTACTAATTCTTTTGGAATATTAATATTAAATGCAATACGACGAGCTTGGTAGCCTGTTAACCCAACTACCGGGTCAATCACTTCTTTGAAGATCTTCTCAGGAGTTTTTTCTGCTACCTCCTCGATTTCTGTACCACCTTCTTCTGAAGCCATTAATACAACACGTGAAGTGGCACGGTCTAGTACTAAACCAATATAGTACTCTTTCTTAATGTCACAGCCTTCTTCAATTAATAGACGCTTTACTTCTTTGCCTTCAGGACCAGTTTGGTGAGTGATGAGTGTTTTTCCGAGAATTTCGCTCGCATATGTACGGACTTCATCCAAGTTTTTGGCAACCTTAACCCCACCTGCTTTTCCACGTCCACCTGCATGGATTTGGGCTTTTACTACACAAACTTGTGTTCCAAGTTCCTTTGCAGCTTCCACCGCTTCTTCAACTGTAAATGCTACCTTCCCATTTGGAACAGCAACCCCGTATTTTCTGAGGATTTCTTTCCCTTGGTACTCATGGATATTCATTTCCCATCCTCCTTTTAATCTTGCTTTTGGCTATTGCAGCAATAAAGATATTCTACACTTTTTCCTGCAATCCTGCCTGCTTTCATTTTTCCCTTTGGTCATTTTATATCTTAAAAAACAAGACTGCGCTTTCATTTTATATAACAACACATACCTTGTCTACTATTTCACACAAAATATTAAATTATTCAGAAATAAAAAAATAAAAGAAGTAGGATTTAAGATTTACTTTTTCCTACTTCTTTATCTGTACGATAAACAAATGCAAACACTTCGGCCACTACTTGATACAGCTCTTCTGGGATGCTGTCATTTATATTTAATTTACTTAGTAACTCAATTAACGTTGGGTCTTCTTGGATTGGAATATTATTCTCTTTTGCCTTCTCTAGAATATTATCAGCTACTATTCCTTTTCCTTTCGCAATCACCTTTGGCGCTTCACTTTTTGTTGCTTCATAACTTAAGGCAACCGCTTCTTTTCTTTTATGTTTTTCAACTATCATATCTTTATATCCACTCCACTATAAGATGAGGTCAATGGACTAGAAATGCTTGCTTTTTTCGTTTTAACAGCAACTCTATCAGCCTGGGTTTGAAAGCTAACATTCGAAAGCTGGTAATCTAGCTTTTGTAAGCTATCTTTTAAACTTGCTAAATAGGGGGCAGAAAGTTGTTTAATATTTTCATGATCATTGATAATTGTAATTTTCATGATTCGATTCTGAATTTGCATATCGATGATCGTCTCATTCATGTTCTCTAAATCTAAGTAAAAGAGGACACGACAATAGTTTGGATCAATCTTCCCATTGGCGTCCTTTCTACCATTCCACTGAATAGTAAGATCAGTTTGCTTATTCATTAAAGCAAGTGGAATCTGCATGACAATTTGCTGGACTGGAGTTGTATCCGACGACATGAGTTGTATCCCTGTTAACCGGTTCAATAAAGCTTCTGCTGAATCCTTTACCTTGGTCGGAATATCTTCATTTAATAATTGAATCAATAATGATTTCACATTCTCCACTTTTGAACCTTCATCTGATACTTTTCCTTTTATCATATCAAATGACTCAGATTCATGAGAAAGTCCTAGCGTTTGTATGCCTGATTTTAACAATGATTTAAATTCTTCTACTGGCTCACTTTCTACCTGTGAAAGTACCGTTTGCAACTGCTGTGTCACTTCTTTATTAAAAGCTTTATTAGCTTCTATTCCTTCCTTACTCACTAGGGAGGAAACTCCTTCGTCAAATGTGGCCGAATCCATATTTGGTGATAACAAGTTGAACAGTTGCTTTATCGTTTGATTGCTTACACTAGAATCCTTGAGGATCCCACCGATCCAGTTTTTCAATACTGTTGATACATCTTTTGTATTTCCTGCTGCTATCAGTGCCGAAACTTGTTTTGCCGTTGAATCCATTCCAGGTAACTGAACCTGTTCTTTGCCTGCTGAAAGTCCTGTTAGCCTTTTAGCAGCTTGATGCAAGATGTTTTGTTCATCCTCAATAGGTAGGAAACCCATTTGCTGCAACGCTTTCAATGACTGTTGTGAGGCGAACGGGTCCTTCGCCTGAGTCCACCCTCTAACAATCTCTTGTAGCACTTGAGCAGAAAGCTTTTCTTTCCTTGTTTGAATATACGGTTCTATCGCCTCTTTTAAACGTCCCCCTGTTTGTGGCAGGGTACCTAGAGCGTCTAGCTCATTTTTGAGAGATGTTATGACCGCATGAAACGGAGGGCTTTTTATCGTCGATCTCATTGCCTCAATCGTCGCCTTTGTTAAAGGCAGTTCCCGACTGATCAACTGCTTAATTGCCTCCAAGTCCTCCTTCGTCATTGTTTTCCCTTGAAATAAGCTGTTTGCCATAGAAATGGATTCTTTTGTGATAGGAAGCTGCTCACTAAGAAAAAAACGTAATATCGCGGAACTCGTTTTTGTTTCAGGGATGGAGAACTGCTTTAATAGTCCTTCTAAATTGGCATTCCCTGTCCCTTTTCCTTCCGTAAGTACCTTAAGATGAACCTGTCCTTCTCCTTGTTGTACTTGAAACCAATATCGTTCCCCTGCTGTAAGCGGGATTTCTAACTGTGCGATTACCTTTTGAGAACCCACTTGTACTTCTGCAGTTTGATTAGGAAAAAGCTTCAATACCTTTCCTTGAAATACTTGTCCAGCCTGAAAATTTTGTTTGTTTCCCTCTATAGAGTGCGGCCGATTAATCATTGTTTGAACAAGATCGGCTTGTATCAAGTGAGTTCCTCCTCTCTAGTTTATCGATTGTTTAACTCTTTAACAGGTGCGAACGATCTTCTGTGATGCGGAGTGGCACCATAAAGTTGTAACGCTTCAACATGTTCCTTTGTTCCGTACCCCATATTTTGTTCAAATCGGTATTCTGGGTAACTTAAGGCAATTTCTTTCATCATTCGATCTCTTGTGACTTTTGCAACAATGCTAGCAGCAGCAATAGAAATGCTTTTGCTATCCCCTTTAATAATGGCTTCAGATGGGACTGGGGCCGTTAGCTTCATGGCATCCACTAATAGGAAATCAGGACTGATATGTAATTCATTTAAGGCCGCATACATCGCCTTTTTAGTTGCCTCATAAATATTGATTTCATCAATTTCCTTTGCTTCAATAATTCCCACACCGATGGAGACAGCAGCTGTACGGATTAATTCATAAAGCTCCTCACGCTTGGTTTCCGTCAATTTTTTTGAATCATCAATTCCTAAAATTTCAAAGTCGTCTGGTAAAATAACTGCCGCAGCAACGACTGGACCTGCAAGCGGGCCCCTTCCAACCTCATCGATTCCTGCGATATAAGTAAAACCTTGACTTTTATATAATCTCTCATATTCACTCATTGTGATTAACTTAAGCCTCGCCTGCTCGAGCAACGCTTTTTTTTGCATCCACTTCTTTACTAATTGCTGTACGCCCTTTCTACTATCTTTTTGAATATCAATAAGAAAAGGGTCTCTTTCATCCTCAACGGTTTCTATCTTTGTTTGAATTTCATCAATCGTTAATCTGTTCAAAACAAGTACGTCCCTTCACTACTTATATCTTTTATATCGGTATATTATAAAAAAAATAAAGCCTTCTTCGAAAAGAAGGCTTCCCATTTACTCTTCTAAATTACTTGTAACAAGGTCTGATGGTCTTTCTAGCGTAATAGGACCAAATAGCTCAGAGCGAAACTCTCGGATAACTAATTCAGCTACCTTGTCATAATCTACCTCGCCACCGCCCATGAGACAGCCTCTACGCTTTCCAATTTGATCGAAGAAGTCCACTATATCCTCAGGGATATATTCAAGCTGAAAACGTTCCTTCAAGCGCTCTGGATATTCACGTTCTAAGAAACGAAGTGCATATACACATATATCCTGCAAATTAAGAATTGTATCTTTTATGGCCCCTGTTAGAGCAAGCTTTGATCCTACTTCTTGATCCTCGAATTTTGGCCATAATATACCCGGTGTATCTAAGAGTTCTAACTCTTTGCCTACTTTGATCCACTGTTGGGCTTTTGTTACACCTGGTGTATTCCCAGTCTTTGCAATGTTCTTTTTCGCTAGTCGATTGATAAGCGTCGATTTCCCTGCATTTGGAATCCCGACAATCATTGCTCGAATCGCTCTTGGTCTCACAACACCTTTTGCTTTCATACGATCAAATTTTTCTTTTAAAATTAATTCGGATGCGGAGACTATTTCTTTCATCCCCACTCCAGCCTGAGAATTAATCGCCAGTGCCTTTATTCCTTTTTTGTCAAAAAACTGAATCCAGTCTTTTGTAATCCTTGGATCTGCCATATCCGCCTTATTTAGCAGCACTAACCTTGGCTTGTGCTGAATAATTTCATCTATCATTGGATTTCTAGAAGAATACGGTATTCTTGCATCCACTAATTCGAATATGATGTCAACAAGTTTTAGCTTCTCCGTGACCTGCCTTCGTGCTTTTGCCATATGCCCCGGAAACCATTGAATCGTCATGGGTGCAGCCCTCCTTCTATTTCACTATTTTCACGTCTTCAATCGGCCAGTAAATCACGCTCGTATTTCCTAGAACCTTCTCCATTGGGACGGTTCCAATATGACGACTATCTTTACTGAATCTTCGGTTATCTCCCATCACAAATAAGTGTCCATCAGGCACGGTTTCTTGTCCGATAATTTCTTCTAATGTAAAGGGCTCAGTTAAAGGACCATCTACTACTTGCTTTTTAAATTCATCTAGGTACGGCTCCTCATAAGCTTTCCCATTTACATAAAGTGTATCATCCTTGTATTCAATTTTATCTCCTGGTAAACCAATCACTCTTTTTATGTAGTCTTTATTTTCAGGGGCATGGAACACGATAATATCAAAGCGTTCTGGTTCCCCAATTTGATAGCTAAATTTATTCACAATCATACGGTCTTGATCTTGTAATGTCGGCATCATGGATAACCCGTCCACGACTATCGGTGCAAATAAGAAATAACGAATAATTGCTGCTAATAACACCGCAATGATTAGTGCCTTTGTCCATTCCCATAGTTCATTTTTGCTCTTTGCCATAACGCATCCCACCAATCACTGTTCTTTTCATTTATCTCTCGCCGTTCAGCTTTATTTTACAGTATCGGTATTTATTATACACGTAATAACTCCTAGATAGACTACGAAAAAGGAGCTTGTATGACAAGCTCCTTTCGCATTTGTCCAGCAACTGTCCATTTATCATGAAACGGTCGCTTTTCTTTTTTATCGGATTTCTTTAATACGAGCCTTTTTACCACGTAGGTTACGTAGGTAATAAAGTTTCGCACGGCGTACTTTACCGCGACGGATCACTTCAAGCTTCGCAATTTTTGGTGTGTGTACTGGGAATGTACGCTCAACACCTACACCATAAGAAACTTTACGTACTGTGAAAGTTTCGCTAATTCCACCACCACGACGCTTAATCACAACACCTTCATACACCTGAACACGCTCACGAGTACCCTCGATAACTTTAACGTGTACACGTACAGTATCACCAGGACGGAAAGCAGGAAGATCAGCGCGAAGTTGTTCTTTTGTGATTTCTTCGATTAATTTTTGCATCGTTTTCAACTCCTTCCAACAGACGCTCATGCATTACTGAAGCATATACTGATTGCAGCGGAACATCGTTATAAGACTGAACTATTTGTCACAGTCACAAAAAATATCATAACATATATATTAATGAACTTCAATACTATTTCTTTTGATTTTCAAACTCTAGCAACCATTTTTTCTGCTTTTCTGTAAGGTCAAATGTCTCTAATAAATCTGGACGTCTTTCAAACGTCCGCTTAAGAGACTCTTTCTCTCTCCATTCATCTATTAAGCGATGATTTCCTGACGTTAATACTTCTGGAACTTTTAACCCGCGAAAATCAGCTGGTCTCGTATAATGAGGATGCTCTAATAAACCTGTGCTAAAAGAATCTTGTAAATGGGATTCTTCTTTCCCTAGTACGTTCGGAAGCAGACGAACTACACTATCAATAATAACCATGGCACCAAGCTCTCCACCCGTTAATACAAAATCACCAATTGAGATTTCATCTGTCACTACATGCTGCCTAATGCGCTCGTCATATCCTTCGTAATGGCCGCACACAAAGATAAGATGCTCTTCCTTTGATAGCTCCTCCGCCTTCTTTTGGTTATAACGCTCACCTTGTGGACACAGTAACACCACACGTGGTGGCTTCGTCGTTTTGGCGTGTTCTTGACAACTCTTAACGGCATCAAAGATCGGTTGCGGCTTCAAGACCATTCCTGCTCCCCCGCCATAGGGGTAATCATCCACCGTCTGGTGCTTATTATCAGCAAACTCTCGAAAATTGACAATATTGTACCGGGCAGACTGCTGTTCCACCGCTTTTTTTAAGATCGATTGTCCTAACACCCCATGGAACATTTCAGGAAACAGGGTTAGTACATCTATGTTCATCATGATAGCAGCCCTTCCATTGGCTCAATTAAAACGATCTTTTCCTTCACATCCACCTTTTTTACAATCTGCTCGATATAAGGAATGAGAATTTCTTTTCCACCTTTGCCCTTTATGACCCATACATCATTTGCTCCAGGTGTTAGGATCTCTCGAATCTTTCCAATTTCTTCCCCTTTTGTAGTGAACACGAGACAGCCAATAATTTGGTGGAAGTAAAATTCGTTTTCCTCTAGCTCACCTTGTTGCTCCTCTGTGATCTTCAGAACTCCACCCTTCATCGGCTCCACATCATTCATATTCGGGTAACCATTAAAGGTTAATAAATCAAATGATTTGTGCTTTCGATGGGACTCAACAGTCAGCTTAATTGGCTCCGTTGAGTTAGGCATAAACAAATAAACGTGATTACCTGGTTTGTACCTTTCATCAGCAAAGTCAGTTTGAGATATCACTCGGACTTCCCCTTTGATCCCATGCGTATTTACAATCTTTCCAACATTAAACCATTTTTCCATATCATCTTCACCTCAAACTACCGAATTTCATCAACGATTCCGTCCTTGATGATAATCGTTTTTTCAGTCTGAATATCCTCCCAAGCGTCACCTACATTTACTTCTACGATTGCTTGGCATTCCTTTTCCTTTAATTCGCTTCCTAAAGGTAGCATATGTAATTGTTCTATTTTAAAATCAAGCAGCTTAATCTTTTCTAATCTTGTATGAATCTCATTTTCGAATCGATTCTTAAATGTGTTCACGGTCATTTTCTTAGATTTTTCAAGCTTCCTCATTTCAAAACGAAGCTGTTCTGATTCCTTCTGAAGTTGGCTTTTCTCAAGTTCAAACTTGCTTAGCAATACTTGTTTGCTAGTTTCCGTTAATACTTGCTTTACCACGACGGTTTGAAGAATGTTCATGGACCGCATCTCCCTTCAGAAATAACTACGAAAAAAGGAGGGTTGTCCCCTCCTTCTTCAGTAGCATTTATTCAATAATTTCTAGGTAGACTTTCTTCTGCTGTGATGCTCCTGCTGAATAGACAACAGTTCGAATAGCTTTTGCAACACGGCCTTGTTTTCCGATTACTTTCCCCATATCTGTTTTGTGAACAGCTAGCTGATAAGTAATTTTTTCGGCTTCTTCTAGCTCGGTTACACGAACTTCGTCTGGAAGATCAACAAGCGCCTTGACAATGGTTTCGATGAGCTCTCTCATTATCTGCAGATTACTTGCTTAATTTTGCATTATGGAATTTTTCCATAAGGCCTTGTTTAGAGAACAAGTTACGAACTGTGTCAGATGGCTTCGCACCGTCTTGTAACCACTTTAATGCTAAGTCTTCGTTGATATCAACGATTGCTGGCTCAGCAACTGGGTTGTAAGTTCCAACTGTTTCAATGAAACGTCCATCACGTGGTGAACGAGAATCTGCTACTACAATACGATAAAAAGGAGATTTTTTTGCTCCCATACGCTTTAAACGAATTTTTACTGCCATTTTAAATAAGCACCTCCGAATAGTTTCACACAAGATAGTATAATATCAATTGTTTTTTAGTTTGTAAAGTCTTTTTTCTTGTCACTATTATTTTCCTGTAATTTCGGCATCAAAAAGGGTTAAACGGAAGCTTAAATCCGCCTTTTTTCTTGCCCTTTGCCTGCATACCAGACATCTGCTTCATCATCTTCTTCATGTCTTCAAATTGCTTTAATAGACGGTTTACCTCCGGTACAGAAGTTCCGCTTCCCTTTGCAATCCGCTTTCTGCGTCCAGCATTAATGATTTCTGGATGAGTTTTTTCTTCCTTTGTCATCGACTGGATGATCGCTTCTACATGAGAAATTTGCTTTTCATCGATTTGCAGATTATTCAGGCCTTTAATTTTGTTCGCACCAGGCATCATCTTTAAGAGTTCATCAAGTGGTCCCATATTACGAACTTGTCCAAGCTGATCTAAAAAGTCATCAAATGTAAACGAAGCTGTACGCATTTTTTGTTCAAGCTCTTTTGCCTTCTCTTCATCGACATTTGCCTGAGCTTTTTCGATTAATGTTAAGACGTCGCCCATTCCAAGGATTCGTGAAGCCATTCGTTCTGGGTGGAACGGCTCAATCGCATCCATTTTCTCCCCTAAACCGATAAATTTAATCGGTGTATTCGTTACGGAGCGGATAGAGAGGGCGGCACCTCCTCGAGTGTCTCCGTCGAGCTTCGTTAAGACGACTCCTGTAAGCCCAAGCTGTTCATTAAAGCTCGAAGCCACATTTACAGCGTCTTGACCAGTCATCGCATCGACAACAAGAAAGATTTCATCAGGGTTTGCGAGTTCTTTAATCTCTTTTAGTTCTCCCATAAGGGCTTCATCGACATGCAAACGACCAGCTGTATCAATTAGAACGTAGTCATGATGGTCCTCTTTCGCCTTTTGAATCGCTTGTTTCGCTATTTCAACCGGACTTACTTGATCACCAAGTGAAAATACCGGCATGCTGAGCTGCTTTCCAAGCGTCTCTAGCTGCTTAATGGCAGCAGGACGATAAATATCGGCCGCAACTAATAACGGGTTGCGGTTATATTTTTTTCGAATCAGGTTGGCAAGCTTTCCAGTGGTCGTCGTTTTCCCGGCCCCTTGCAATCCCACCATCATAATAACGGTTGGGGGACGATTAGAAACAGCAATTTTGCTTTGCTCTCCACCCATCAAGGTTGTCAGTTCTTCTTTAACCACTTTAATTACCTGCTGTCCAGGTGTTAAGCTTTGCATGACTTCCTGACCAACAGCACGCTCGCTTACTTTTTTGACGAACTCTTTTACAACCTTAAAGTTAACGTCCGCCTCTAAAAGTGCTAAGCGCACCTCGCGCATCATTTCTTTAACATCGGCCTCATTGACTTTCCCTTTGCCGCGAATTTTTTGGATCGTATTTTGCAGTCGGTCGGCTAATCCTTCAAATGCCATCTTAGGCCGCCTCCTAATCTAATTTCTCAAGCTGCACTACTAGCTCTAGCTGTGTGTCATCTGATAAAGAATCCTTTAGCTTTACTAGCAGCTTATTCCGCTCCTGAAATTTATGGAATAATAATAGCTTTTCCTCGTATTCCTCAAGCATCGCTTCTGTTCGTTTAATATTATCATAGACCGCTTGACGACTGACATTGTACTCATCAGCAATTTCGCCTAGCGAATAGTCGTCCAAATAATACAGGGACATATAGCTTTGCTGCTTAGGAGTAAGTAATGACTGATAAAAGTCATACAAATAATTCATCCTATTTGTTTTCTCCAGCATCGCTCATCCCCCTTTGTTAAGTGAAAAGCCTTTACATACTTTAGTTTACACAGAGAGTCGTTTAATGTCAAGGTAGACCATGTGTGTCAAAGAAAAAGCCCGGGTATTTTTAACCCGGGCTTTACTCGTTTACTCTTCTACTTCTTTATCAACTAAGTCTGCAAACAATCCGTACACGTATTGTTCGGCATCAAACTGTTGAAGGTCATCCATTTTTTCACCTAGACCTACAAACTTCACTGGAATTTTCAGCTCATTACGAATGGCTAATACAATTCCACCTTTTGCGGTTCCATCAAGCTTTGTTAACACAATTCCGCTTACATCTGTCGCTTCCTTGAATGTTTTTGCTTGAACCATCGCGTTTTGACCAGTCGTAGCATCAAGAACAAGGAGTACTTCATGAGGGGCACCAGGAATTTCACGTTCAATAACACGCTTTACCTTTTCAAGCTCCTTCATCAGGTTCACTTTGTTTTGAAGTCGTCCAGCTGTGTCGCACAATAGAATATCAGCGTTTCTTGATTTGGCTGCTTGTACAGCATCATACATAACAGCAGCAGGATCGGAGCCAGCACTTTGCTTAATCACTTCCACTCCAACTCTTTCTCCCCATACCTCAAGCTGTTCAATTGCCCCTGCACGGAAGGTGTCTCCCGCAGCTAACAATACTTTCCTACCTTCACTTTTATATTTATGTGCAAGCTTTCCGATTGTCGTTGTTTTTCCGACACCATTTACTCCAACGAACAAAATAACGGTTAGGCCCTCTTGGATATTAATCGTATTAACTTCTTCTTCCTCATCACCCTTATAGATGTCCACAAGCTTTTCAGAGATGACGGCCTGAACGGCTGCTGGGTCTTGAATGTTTTTACGTTTGACTTCCATTTTTAATTCATCAATGAGTTCCATGACGGTATCAAAGCCCACATCAGCCCCAATTAAGATCTCCTCAAGCTCCTCGAAAAAGTCTTCGTCAACTTTCCTGTAGCGAGCAACAAGATCATTAACTTTGCCAGAAAAGTTGTCTCTTGTTTTTGTTAAGCCATCCTTAAACTTTTCGGTTACTGAATCTGTTTGCTTTGTAATTTTTTCTTTTAGCTTTTTAAAAAAACTCAAAACTCACACGTCCTTTACGTTTCAATCAATTCTTTTGTTTCTTCCAATCTAACAGAAACAAGCTTGGAAACCCCCGACTCCTGCATCGTTACACCGTAAAGCACATCCGCTTCTTCCATTGTACCTTTCCGGTGAGTAATAACGATAAACTGCGTTTCGGCGCTGTATCGTTTTAAATATTGGCTAAAACGATAGACATTGGCCTCGTCTAAGGCAGCTTCTACTTCATCAAGAATACAAAATGGTACAGGTCTAACTTTTAAAATGGAGAATAATAGAGCAATTGCTGTTAACGATCGCTCTCCACCGGATAAGAGTCCTAAATTCTGCAGTTTTTTTCCTGGTGGTTGTGCCACGATTTCTACCCCGGTATTCAATAAGTCTTCTGGATTCGTTAACTTTAAGTCTGCTCTCCCTCCGCCAAATAGTGCTTGGAAAACAAATTCAAAATGCGAACGAATTCCGTAGAATGTTTGCTCAAATCGCTTCTTCATTTCTTCGTCCATTTCATCGATGACCTGGAACAATGTATCCTTTGCTTCCTGCAAATCATTTTTCTGCTCGAGCAAGAATTCGTAGCGTTCGGAGACACGCTCATATTCTTCAATTGCACCGATGTTTACGACTCCGAGCTCTTCAATTGCAAGACGAATAAGCTTTACTTTTTTACGAGCCTCCTCAACCGGTAGAACAAGAGGATACTCCTCTTTGGCCGCTTCAAATGACAGTAGGTACTCTTCCCGGAGGTGAGACAATCTGTTTTCTAACTCCACATCGAGACGCCCAAGCTTTACTTCTTCATCCTTAAGCGCAAGCGTTAAACCCTTGTGTTGTCTTAAAAGCTCTCTTAATTCAAGCTCAGAGTCCTCTAATGTACTGTGAAGCTTCAATCTTTCTTCACGGCGCGAGGAAATCATAGAGATGGTTTCATTTTTATCTTGCAACTTTTTAGAAGCCTCTTGTTCCAAAAACTGTTCCCCTGAACTACTAGAGTTCATCTCCGTTGATAACAGGGATAGATCTTCTTCATACGTTTCATGTCGTTTCGTATGCTCTAATAGAGATGCTCTAGTTGCTTCAAGCTTTTCGGATAACCCGTGATGTTGCTCCATTAGTGCAGCGAGTTTCACCTTCAGTTCCCCAATTTCATTGACCACTGATTCTTTAGAACTATTTTGTAAAGATTTCTTTTCTGATAATGCTTGAATTTGCTTATCAAGTTCGGCTAGTTCATTCGCATATGTTGATAATAATTCCGTTAACTCAACTTTACGTGAAGACAACTGTGTCTGGTCTTGTAAAAATTGAGACATGTCGAGATCATAGATTTTTAACTTTTCATTGATATTTTTTTCTTCAATCTCAATTTCTCTGAGGTCACCCTTTTTCGATTGCTCGAGAAGGCGAAGATCTTCCCCTTGTTTTCGGATATCCTCAAGTATTTGCTCCTGAGTTGTGATAGAGGATTTTAGCTCCTTCACCTGCGCCTCTAGCTCATGTGTTTGAACTTCCATTCCCACTAGTCTACCTTTAAGCTCTTCAAGCTCACCTTTACGGCTTAGTAGAGAAGATGTATTTGCCTTTACTGCACCACCAGTCATCGAACCACCTGGGTTTACGATATCCCCATCTGTCGTAACAAATCGACATCGATACTGTAAAAGCTTAGCGAGTTCGTTCGCACCCTTTAAGTCCTTCGTAATGACCACCGTACCTAAAAGATTTGAAAAGATTTCTTCATATTTTTGATCAAACCCAATTAGATCCTTCGCTACTCCTACATATGATGGATGCCCTTTTAATGCCTGAAGCTGACTATTTGAAAGACTCTTCCCTCTTATGACACTAAGAGGCAGGAATGTTGCTCGTCCAAAGGAGTTTTGCTTTAAATAAAGTATTGCATTTCTCCCATTTTCCTCATTCGCAACAACTACATGCTGCATCGCAGCACCTAAAGCAGTCTCAATCGCCACTTCATACGATTTCGGAACTTGGATAAGCTCGGCGACAGCCCCTTCAATCCCTGAGAGCTTGCCTTCTCTTGCCTTTAATACTTCCTTAACTCCTTGGAAAAAACCTGAATAGTCATCTTCCATCTCTTCTAGCATATCTTTTCTAGACTTTGCTTTTTGTAAAAATTGATACGCTTGATATAGCTGGGTTTCTTGCTTTTGGTACTTATTCTTCAAGTTCTCTAACTTTTTCTGTTCTTCTCTAAATACATGCACTTGTTCTTCAAGATTTTTTTGAACACCAGCAATACCCGCTTCAATTTCCTGCTTACGGTCCGAAATCCCCTGTCTTTCTTGAAGATACTTTTCGTTATCAGCTTCTAATCTTGTGTTTTTTAAACCTTGCTGACCAAGCTGTTTGTCTGTGTTTTGAAGTTCATTCTTACTAGATGCTTGTTTGTTTAGAATTTCAATATAATCACTTTTTAATGACTCGATTCGCTCTTCAATATTCTCACTAAACGATGCGAGAACTTCCTGTTTTTCTTTTAGCAGTTTTTTAAGAGAGAGTACCTCTTCGTTCATACGGTGATAACTTTCCTCTTGCTTTAGTTGAAGCGAGGTTAATTCTTGGATTTTCAGAGAAACTTCTTCGATGCTTTTTCTAAGCTGCTCCTTGTTCTGCGTAGCATTTTTCTTTCTCTCTTTTAGAACCTCTTTTCTGCCTTCAACCTTTTCAAGCTCCTCACTCACCCGCAGTAGAACATCCTGTAAATCGGTAATCGATTCATCGAGTGCCGCCATATGATCTCTCATTTCTACAATCCTAGCTTCCTTCGATTGAAGAACGGTAGATAGTTTTAATTCATCTTCTTTATGCTGTTCAAGCTGACTCGTCAGCTTTTCCCACTTTTCATGAAGATCCTCAATTTCGTGCACCGTTACTGCAACTTCTATCTTTTCAAGTTCTTCTTTTTGTTGTAGAAAATCCTTTGCAATCGACGCTTGAATTTTAAGTGGCTCCACTTGCGTCTCTAATTCATGTAAGATATCACTCACACGATTTAAATTATCCTGAGTTTCAGTTAGCTTTGACTCAGCTTTCTTTTTACGATTTTTATATTTTAGAACACCAGCAGCCTCTTCAAAGATCGTTCTTCTTTCTTCGGCCTTGCTGTTTAATATTTCTTCTACTTTTCCTTGGCTAATGATCGAAAACGCTTCTCTCCCTAGTCCAGAGTCCATAAACAAATCAACAATATCTTTTAGTCTGCATGTTTGCTTATTGATCTGAAACTCACTATCTCCAGAGCGATACACACGTCTAGTGACACTTACCTCATTGTAATCAATGGGTAATGCTTGATCTTCATTATCCAACGTCAACGTTACTTCAGCAAAATTCAATGCTTTTCGCGAATCACTACCAGCAAAGATAATATCCTCCATCTTTGAGCCACGAAGCGATTTCGCTGACTGCTCTCCTAACACCCAGCGAATCGCATCGGTGATATTACTTTTTCCGCTTCCATTTGGACCAACCACTGCTGTGACACCCGGGACAAAATCGACCCCAATTCTCTCAGCAAACGACTTGAATCCGACTACATCCAAACGTTTGAGATACACAGCTTTTCCCCCTTTATCTCTACTCCTGTTGTTTTTCTTCTAGCTGTTCTTTTGCTCCATTAAGGTGAGATTTGATCTTTTCTAAAGCCATTTGTGCAGCATGCTGCTCCGCTTCTTTCTTTGATCTCCCTGTACCTTGTCCAAGCTCTTCGTTGTTTAAACAAACCTTTGAGACAAACTCCCTGTTATGGGCCGGTCCTCGCTCTAGTAAAATTTTGTATTCGATTGTACCAATTCCATCTCTTTGTACAAGCTCTTGCAACTGACTTTTAAAATCCATCACATGAGAAAAAGCACCTTCGTTTATTTTAGGAAATACCACTCTTTCTAAAAATCCAATTACAGTGTCAATTCCTTTGTCCAAAAAGAGTGCACCAATAAATGCCTCAAACACATCCGCTAACAGGGCTGGACGCTCACGGCCTCCTGTCATTTCTTCCCCTTTTCCAAGAAGCACTAGCTTCCCAAAAGAAAGTTCGTTTGCAAACCTTACTAAAGAAGGCTCACAAACAACGGCTGCACGCAGCTTCGTTAACTCCCCTTCGCTCATCATCGGATATTTCTTGTAAAGGAATTGTGAAACCGTTAATTCTAATACAGCGTCTCCTAAAAATTCAAGCCTCTCATTATCTTCATAAGGCTTTCTACGATGCTCATTCACATATGATGAATGGGTAAATGCTTGTTTTAATAGCTTCTCATCTGTAAAGTTAATTCCTTGTTCTGCTTGAAATTCTTTAAATAATTTATCATAAGAGCGAAAGCTACGTTTCTCTCTTTCTTTCCCGTACTTGCTCATTTTGCCTCCACCTTGCTAATAGTTTACATACCATATCAAGTTTACGTAAAAGTTCTTAAAAACGCAAAGGAAGATTGAAGGTTTTTCATATTTTATTTACAACAGAAGAAAGCCCCGCATTGCTGCGGAGCTTTTTCATAAGTTCTAACGATTATTGAGTACTTTTTATGTAATTCACAGCGTCACCCACTGTAGAAATCTTTTCAGCATCATCGTCAGAGATTTCCATATCAAACTCGTCCTCTAATTCCATAACTAGTTCTACTACGTCAAGGGAATCAGCACCAAGATCATCCTTGAAAGAAGCTTCAAGAGTCACTTGATTTTCTTCTACTCCAAGTCTGTCAACGATAATCTTCGTTACGCGCTCTAATACATCTGCCATGCTTTTCACCTCCCCTCAAGGGACATTATAGTGTATTTCTAACAATTAATAAATGTTGAATTTTCGGTTACATGACCATTCCGCCGTTTACATGGATAGTTTGTCCTGTAATATAGCGGCTGTCATCAGATGCTAAAAACGTAACTGCATTCGCAATATCCTTCGGTTCACCAAACTTAGCCAGTGGAATCATTTTTAGCATTCCCTCTTTAATTTCATCGTTTAGCTTATCTGTCATATCGGTCGTAATAAAACCAGGTGCTACAGCATTAACCGTGATCCCACGAGGAGCAAGTTCCTTTGCCGTCGTCTTCGTTAAACCGATTACCCCAGCCTTTGCTGCCACATAGTTGGCTTGACCAGCGTTCCCGCTTTCTCCAACAACGGAAGAAATATTAATAATTCTGCCACTCTTCTGCTTCATCATTTGACGAGTAACGGCCTTTGTACAAAGGAACACACCTTTAAGGTTGGTATTAATAACATCGTCCCATTCATCTTCCTTCATACGCATGATTAAGTTATCTCTAGTAATTCCAGCATTATTGACAAGAATATCTAGACTTCCCCAACGGTCGATCGTTTGTTTGACCATCTCTGCTACGGATTCTGTACTAGCAACATCGCATTGAACGGCAAATGCTTCTCTACCAAGACTTTGAATTTCTTGAACCACTTCATTTGCACGAGCTTCACTTCCAGCGTAGTTAACCGCAACATTTGCGCCCGCTTTTGCTAGTTCAATAGCAATGTCTCTTCCGATTCCACGTGAAGCACCTGTAACAAGTGCCACTTTTCCTAAAAGCTTCATACTGTTCTCTCCTTTAATGCATTAATCGTTGCCAGTAGCGTTTCTTCATCTGAAATTGAATAGGTTTGAACAGAACGTTCCACTTTCTTTACTAATCCAGACAACACTTTCCCAGGTCCAATTTCAACAAATGTATCTACACCAAGTTCAATCATATGCTTTACGCTGTCTTCCCATAACACAGGAGAGTATAGTTGCTCAAGCAATCGCTCTTTAATTTCTTCAGAAGCTGTCATTTCTTGTGCATTCACATTTGCGATGACAGGAACAGTCGCTTCACTGATTGATATTCCGTCTAATACTTCACGTAAACGCCCTGAAGCTGGCTTCATAAGCTGCGAATGAAATGGACCACTAACTTCAAGCGGAAGAACTCGTTTCCCTCCAGCTTCCTTTGCAAACTGAGAAGCAAGTTCCACTCCTTTTCTAGAGCCTGAAATGACTATTTGGCCAGGGCAATTCATATTCGCTAGCCCTACTACCTCTCCTTCAGCCGCTGCTTTTCCTACCGCTTCTGCCAATGTATCACGGTCTAGACCTAATACAGCCGCCATCGTACCTTCCCGGTTAGGTACAGCTTCTTCCATAAACTCACCGCGTTTACGAACCGCGTACACTCCATCCTCAAAACCAATCGCTCCAGCAGCTACCAATGCTGTATATTCACCTAAGCTATGTCCAGCCATATAGTCAGCTTTTATCTCAGCTTTCTTGAATTGCTCAAACAACGCAATGGATGTTGTTAAGAGCGCAGGTTGAGTATTAGTTGTTTTCGTTAACTCATCTTGCGGGCCTTCAAAAATAAGATTGGATAGAGAAAAACCTAATTTGTTATCCGCTGATTCAAAAACAGATTGAACTTCCTTGTTTGTCTCTGCAAAGACTTTTCCCATTCCAACTGTCTGTGAACCTTGTCCAGGAAAGATAATCGCTAATTTACCCATAGTTACTCCTCTCTAGCTTCTGTATATTTTGATACCGCGTCTTTAATGGTAGGCGCAACCTTCTTTTCGACCATGTCCCTCGTTTGTCTAATGGCATTGAAAACAGAGTTTGCATCAGATGATCCATGGGCTTTAATAACAGGTGCCTTTAGTCCGAACAATCCTGCACCGCCATACTCCGAATAATCCATCTTTGCTTTTAATTGCATAAGGTCTGGCTTTAGAACAGCCGCTGCTAGCTTCGTCTTTAAAGAGCTATACAAAGTTGTTTTAAGCATTTTGAATACAGACAAAGCCGTTCCTTCAATCGTCTTTAAAACCATATTGCCAGTGAATCCATCGGTGACCACTACATCTGCCACACCATCTAGCAAATCCCTTGCTTCCACGTTTCCAATAAAGTTAACAGGAGCTTCCTTTAGAAGATCATAAGCAAGCTTGGATAACTCATTTCCCTTTTTCTCTTCTGTTCCGATATTCAAAAGCCCGACTCTTGGATTCTTTACCCCTCTTACATTTTCAGCATAGATGGAACCCATGATGGCATTTTGCAATAAGTGCTCAGGCTTTGCATCTACATTTGCACCAACATCAAGCAAAAGAAACCCTTCTCCACCAATCGTCGGTAGAGTAGGAGCTAATGCTGGTCTTTCAATTCCTTCAATACGTCCTACTACGAACAAACCTGTCGCCATTAAGGCACCTGTATTACCAGCAGACATGCAACCATCTGCCTCACCGTCAGCAACTAGTTTTGCAGCAAGAACCATGGATGAATTCTTCTTCCTTCTTACCGCTTTTACAGGCTCATCAGTGCCTAAAATAACCTCTTCTGTATGTAAAATCGTTATTCTGTCGTGTGTTATGAGATGCTCCTTAATTTTTGCTTCATCACCGACTAGACATATATGTAAATCATCAAATGCTTGAACGGCCTTTATCGCTCCTAGAACGATTTCTTTTGGAGCATGGTCGCCGCCCATTGCATCAAGGGCCAATTTCATTGTTATTCATTCCTTATGTCATTTTTTATAGCGATACATTTCAAATTCACCAGTAAATACTAGTTCATTATTCACAAAACTTTTGACTTCCACAAGAGTTCTACCTTTTTCTTCATCAATTCGTAACACTTTCGCTTTTGCTATGACACGTTCATTTTCCTTAACTGATCTGGTAAATTGGATATTTGCCTTTGCTGTTAAAGCCAGTTCATCGTTGATTACTGCAACCGCTAATGAATTAGCCTGAGCAAAAACGTGGTGACCCCTTGCGATTTGGTTTCTCTTAAACACATGTTCATGCTTGACATCAAAAATAGAAATAGCTGTTTGGTCAAGCTCAATATCAATAATTTCACCAATCACTTCATCAATTGGTAAAGAACGTACTTCATCGTCGAACCGCTTTTCAGCGACATTCTTTATTCTTTCCCGTAGCTCAGGAATCGATAACTCTAACCGATCTAACCGGATGGTTTGTACGCTAACCGTAAATTGTTCAGCAAGCTCCTCATCGGTAATAAACGGGTTTTCTTTTATTGTTTCTATTAAAAGTCGTTGACGTTCTTTTTTACTTTTTCTCATATGTAAAACACCGTCCGAAGTATTAAGACTAGGTACTAATAGTAGTATATAAAACTAAAAAGCAGATTGCAACAAACTTTTTTGCAATCTACTTTTTGATCATGGTACTTCCGCTTTTTATCAATCTAGCTTTTCATTTTCCAACACACCAGAATCTGCAAGCTTTGAACGCAGCTTGGCATATTCATCACCGTTCCAAAACTCCTCTGATTCTATTAAGACCATTGCGTCGTTTCGAGCAGTTTCTAACGCACGGTAATCATGGACCATATCAGCAACCTTAAATTCAGGAAGGCCACTTTGCTTTCGACCAAAGAAATCCCCAGGTCCTCGAAGCTCTAAGTCCTTCTCACTGACTACGAAGCCGTCATTTGTTTCAGTCATAATTTTCATTCGTTCTTTCCCAACCTCTGTTTTCGGATCGGCCAGAAGAACACAATACGATTGTTCGCTTCCTCTCCCCACTCGTCCCCTTAGTTGGTGAAGCTGCGCCAATCCAAATCTTTCGGCATCATAAATGACCATCATTGTAGCATTAGGAACATTTACTCCCACTTCTACAACCGTAGTTGATACAAGTACTTGATATTGGTTCGAACTAAATGCCTTCATTACTTCATCTTTCTCATCAGAGCTAAGTCTTCCATGCATTAAACCAACTTGATATCGATTATGAAAGTATGTTTGTAAGGCAACATGAACATCAATTGCATTTTGCACATCAAGTTTGTCCGACTCCTCAATGAGTGGACAAATCACATATGCCTGTCGTCCTTTTACAAGTTCTTTTTCCATAAAGGAAAGGACGCGATCAAGCATATCTGCCTTTGCCCAATACGTTTCTATCGCTTTACGACCAGCAGGCATTTCATCAATGATAGACACATCCATTTCTCCAAAGACTGTAATCGCTAGTGTACGAGGTATGGGTGTAGCTGTCATAAAGAGCACATCTGGGTTCTCACCTTTTTCACGTAAAACCCTTCTTTGCTCCACACCGAAACGATGCTGCTCATCGGTAATAACAAGACCGAGTTTGGAAAATATAACTTCATCTTGAATTAATGCGTGTGTTCCAATTAATATATGAATTTCACCGTTTTTTAATCGTTCTAACACTTCACGGCGCCTTTTTCCCTTTACAGAACTTGTTAATAACTCGACTGATAATCCAACAGGCTTAAGTAATCCCTTTAACGATTCCGCATGTTGTTCTGCTAATATTTCTGTGGGCACCATTAAAGCTCCTTGATATCCAGCTGTATAACTAGAAAAAAGTGCAATAGCAGCAACGACTGTTTTCCCAGAACCTACATCTCCTTGCAGTAAACGATTCATACGGTATGGAGATTTCAGATCTTTTAACACCTCGTTTACCACTCGTTTCTGCGCAGTTGTAAGCGGGAAAGGTAGATGATCAATGAAGTCCTTTACTTTATCTAAGTTATAGTTTTGAGGAAGTCCCTTGGAATTCTCCCTTTCAAACTTTCGTAACGCTTGCATCTTTAACTGAAAATGTAAAAATTCTTCATAAACAAATCTCCGACGAGCTTTTTTTACATCTTCTTCGTTTAGCGGATTATGCATGGAAAGCAACGAATCCTTCCGATTTCCAAGCTTATATTTGCTAATCATTTTTTCAGGAAGCGTTTCTTTAATGTCCTTTCCATACTGGGAGAATGCTAGATTAATAAATCTTCTTAGACCTTTAACCGTCACATCTCCTTTTACACTATAAACTGGAACAAACTTTTTTTCTGATTCATTTGATCCCATTTTTGCTTGAGTGGCTGTGATCATTTGGCGATGCTGATCCCATTTGCCGGTTACGGTAACCATTTCATTTACTTGAAACTTATTTTTTAAATAGGCCTGATTAAAAAATACAACTTGAATTAAATACCTCTCTACTAACAATCGGATGGTTAGTCTTGACCGCTTTTTCCCATAATACATAAGAGAAGGCTCACTATGAACCTTCCCTTCTACGGTAATCCTCTCGTCATGCTTAACTTCTGTTAAATCGCGAAGGCGATAATCTTCATAACGATATGGAAAATATTCAAGTAGATCTTCAATCGTCAATATTCTCATTTCAGCTAGACTTTGTGCAGTCTCAGCACCGATTCCTTTTACAGCTGTTACGGATTGCTTTAAATTACTGTTGTTGTTCTCCATGAACATGCGGTATTCCGAAAATTTTCGCTTCCAGTCTGCGACCTGTCGGAGTTGCCGCCAACCCTCCCTGCGCCGTTTCTTTAAGAGCGGTAGGCATCGTTTGACCGATTTTATACATCGCATCAATTACTTCATCACATGGTATTCGACTAGTGATGCCTGCTAATGCCATATCCGCTGCCACCATTGCGTTTGCAGCTCCCATTGCATTACGTTTTACACAAGGGACTTCTACTAAACCAGCAACGGGGTCACACACTAATCCTAACATATTTTTTAATGTGATCGCCATAGCTTCTGCACATTGAGCAGGAGTTCCGCCAGCCATTTCTACAATAGCAGCCGCAGCCATTCCAGCTGCAGATCCAACCTCTGCTTGACAGCCTCCAGCAGCCCCGGAGATCGAAGCATTGTTAGCAACAACAAACCCAAAGGCTCCGGATGTAAATAAGAAGGCTATCATCTGTTCTCTCGTAGGATGTAGTTTATCTCTTACGGCAAATAACGTTCCTGGAACCACACCAGCTGATCCTGCTGTAGGGGTCGCACAAATCGTCCCCATTGCCGCATTCACTTCGTTTGTAGCAACTGCCTTCGAGACGGCATCAAGGATTGTGTTTCCACATAATGACTTTCCAGACTGAATATATTTTTGCAGGAGCACAGCATCTCCACCAGTGAGACCTGAATGGGACCTTACTCCATTAAGGCCACGTTCAACGGCTTGCTCCATTACGGTCAAATTCACATTCATTTGCTCTAAAATCTGTTCTCTTGTTCGACCAGTGACTTCCATTTCTTGTTCAATCATAATATCTGATATTTTTTTATTTTGTGTACTAGCGAGCTCAACTAGCTCTGCGACATTGCGAAACATGATGTACACTCTCCCTGCATTCTAGTAATCTATTTTTGAAAGCGTTACCATAAAATCCCTCTTCTATTCAACAATTTTGGCAACCTTTACCACATGGTCAAGCGCTTCTAATTCTTTAATAACTAAATCGTCAATATTCTGATCCACTTCAATCGTCATTAACGCTAGCATCCCTTTTTCTTTCCTTGAAACTTCCATATGCCCGATATTTAGCTCATGTGAAGCTAATATATTTGAGACACTGGCAATCGCACCAAAACGGTCATTATGAACGACTAAAATCGCAGGATGGTGACCAGATAACCTAAGCTCAAAACCATTCAACTCCGTGATTTCGATTTTGCCACCACCAATAGAGATTCCTACTAACTCTAACTCTCCTTGATCGTCACCAATAGATATCTTAGCTGTATTCGGGTGTTCTGGAATCGCTTCTTCTTCAATAAATGTGATTTCCATTCCGTTCGTTTGCGCGATAGAAATGGACCCAATTATCCGTTCATCAAATGTATCAAAGTCTAATAGCCCGCCGATTAATGCTACATCTGTTCCGTGTCCTTTATATGTTTGTGCAAAGGATCCGTAAAGTGAAATTTTAGCCCACTTTGGTTCACGACCAAAGAGGCTTCTTGCTACTCTTCCAATTCGTGCTGCTCCTGCTGTATGTGAGCTAGAAGGACCTATCATTACAGGGCCTATAATATCAAAAACACTTTTGTACTTCATCAATTTTCCCCCTTGTGGAGAATATCCTCTTTAACTTAATGGTTTCCCACATTGTATTATACATTATTGTATGAAAAAAACATTGTAGTTTCTTCTATTTCCACTATATACAAAGTGGATTTTTTCAAACGAAAGGAAGCACAGCTTTGAGCCATGCTTCCATACTGATTATTCAACCGAGAAAATGAATGCATATAACGGTTGTTTTCCATCGTGGATTTCAATTTCAACATCACCGTAATTTGCTTCTACAAACTGGACAATTGCATCTACATCCGCGTCTGTTGCATCTTCACCTTTTAGAATTGTTAAAATCTCTGAGTCTCCATCAAGAAGCTGATCCAGGAGTTTCGTTGCAGAGACAACTTTGTCTTTATCCTTTACAACGATTTTACCCTCAGCAATTCCCATGAAATCATCTTTTTCAATCTCAAGACCATCAATACTTGTATCACGGACGGCATACGTAATTTGACCTGTTTTTACATTTTGTAATGCTTCTGTCATGCCCTCTTTATTGCCTTCAAGGTCTGCACCTGGGTTAAAGGCAAGAAGAGCAGACATTCCTTGTGGAACAGTTTTAGAAGGGATAACAATTGCATCTTCTTCTGTTACTTCGGCTGCTTGTTCAGCTGCCATAATGATGTTCTTGTTATTCGGCAAAATAATCACTTTCTTCGCATTCACTTCTTTAATGGCCTTAACGATATCCTCTGTACTTGGATTCATCGTTTGCCCACCCTCTATCACTGCATGTGCACCGATACTCTTAAACAATTCTGCAATTCCTGAGCCCATAGAAACGGTTACAATACCGTACTCTAGCATTTCCTTCGGCTTTGGTGGAGCACTAGTTTTTTCATTCGAATTGGACAACAAATTCGTATGTTGCTCCCGCATATTTTCAATCTTTAAATTCACTAAGCTTCCATAGGTTTGTGCATACGTTAGCACATTTCCCGGATACTCTGCATGAATATGTACTTTGACCAGCTGATCATCAGATATTACCAAGAGAGAATCACCGTGCTGACTTAAATCTTGACGGAAGGTTTGCTCACTAAATGGTTTAGAGTGGAGTTTCTCGTCGTCCAACTTGACCATAAATTCTGTACAATAGCCAAACTCGATGTCTTCTGTGTTCATATGGCTTTGTACACTCTTGTGATGTTCTGCATTTACTAGATCATCCATCGAGGATGCTAGTGTGGGACCTTCAGGTAATTTTTCTCCCTTTAGTACGGCTAGGAAGCCTTCATACACAAACACAAGTCCTTGACCGCCACTATCAACTACTCCTACTTCCTTTAAAACCGGTAGAAGATCAGGGGTACGCTTTAAGGATGCCTTTGCTTCTGCAACTACTGCCTCCATAATTGTAACAATATCATCTGATTTTTTCGCTACTTCAACTGCTTGCTTCGAAGAGTCTTTTGCAACCGTTAAGATTGTTCCTTCTACAGGCTTCATAACCGCTTTATAAGCTGTAATCACTCCTGCATCAAGAGCAGCGGCAAATTCAAATGCATTGATACTAGCTTTTGTTTCGATTGCTTTAGAAAAGCCTCGGAAAAGCTGGGATAAAATAACACCAGAGTTTCCTCTTGCACCCATCAACAATCCTTTGGAAAGTGCAATACCAACCTTTCCAATATGATCTTGAACATTATTTCTTACTTCCTTTGCTCCAGAAGTCATCGATAAGTTCATATTTGTTCCAGTGTCACCATCTGGAACGGGAAACACATTCAGTGCATCCACATATTTTGCATTAGAGGACAAATGATTCGCTCCTTGTAACACCATTTCAGCGAAACGTTTTCCATCTAAAGATTTAATTGACACAAGTCTTTCCTCCTCACTAATGTTCGTCACTACGAACTTACTGCTCGAGGAAGCCTAAGCTTCCTAAAGCAACGCATTTTACTTACGGGTTCGTGACGCGAACACCTTGAACGTAAATATTAACTGAGTCAACAGCAAGGCCAACTGTTTTGTCTAAGGTATATTTCACTTTTGATTGTACATTATGAGCAATCTCAGAAATTTTTGTACCATAGCTAACAATAATATACATATCAATATGTACTTCATCATTTTCTTGACGAACAATTACACCTCGAGTAAAGTTCTCTCTTCTTAATATTTCCGTAAGGCCATCTTTTAGTTGATGTTTTGAAGCCATTCCTACTATACCGTAGCAATCAACAGCTGCTCCTCCAGCGATTGTTGCAATTACTTCATTTGAGATATCAATTTGTCCGAAATTTGTTTTCAGTTCGATGGACATAAATGCTTCCCCCTTTGGAATTTGCTCCTTAACTACAGTCATTTTACTATATGGACTCAAAATTTAAAAGTCATATTCCCCGCACTTATAATAGAGCCCTAAGATTTTACCTATGTCAAGGAAATTTTCTTGAAACCTTTTGTTACAACTGTTGCATTCCGAATGGTTGTATGATAAATTATTAAAGTATCTTTTAATGCTTGAAAAACGGACAATCCGCTATTTTCACATTAAATAAAACTTGAAAGCAATTTTACATTGCATTTTAAAGATGAACAAATAATGCTTCACCTTTGATAGTAAGGAGGGAAATGTATATGCCACGTAAATGTGTTGTAACAGGTAAAGGAACTCGTTCAGGTAACGCACGTTCTCATGCTATGAACGCTAACAAGCGTACTTGGGGTGCTAACCTTCAAAAGGTACGTATTCTTGTAGACGGAAAGCCAAAGCGTGTTTGGGTTTCTGCAAGAGCACTTAAATCAGGTAAAGTTGAGCGCGTATAATGTGTAAAGAGTATCCATCTGGATGCTCTTTTTCATTTTCCTTTTAAAATTAGCCTTCCCATTAACCTCTAGAAATAGACTTTTAATTATTCACAAAAAAATACACCGATGTGAATCTCTTACATCGGTGTACATTGGTTTTTAAGGTTGTCTTTCTTGAAAACGTGTTACAAATACCACTTGGTTTAACCCTTTTTAAACGTACCCAGCATCGCGCGGACAATGCCGCCTAAGAATTTCGGCAATTTAATCGTGTAAAATCTCATAATGTCCCTCCTCACCATCTCACGCATGAACAAGTTTCAGAACTCTCATTATCATATTCAAAATATAAAGATAAGTACTCAATATAAGGAAGTTTAATCTCGACTCCTTATCACCATTAATATGCCTTCCGAAAAAGATATAGTACCAATATCAGAAATTAGTTCATTGCTAATACATAGTGTAGAGTGAATCGGAATATGACGAAGCGTTAATGGATACTTAAAACCAACAAGTGTTAAGCCCTCAACCTCGCCATGAAAAGGTATAAAAGAAATATATGCGTACTCATCATTTCTTTCTATTGTATGTGTGCCTGCTTGTATTAATGAAATAATATTTTGACAATCAATGATTTCTATTGGAACTGTTCGATGTAAAGCCAATGGCTTGAAAAGTAGCTGAATATTTGCAAAAAAATGATCCAGCCTCCCACCCGTAGCGCCAAAGATACGAATTTTTTTCGGAGCTTGTTTCATTGCCCATGAAATCGCAATTTCCATATCAGTTTCATCTTTTTCTGGTGGAAACGTAAGTAATTCTCCAACATGTTTCTTTATAAAAGCTAATTCTTCTTCCTCCACAGAATCAAAATCACCAAAGGCTTTTTCAACAAAGATTCCTTCTTTTATTAGTGTTAGTACTCCACGATCCACACCAATCCATTCTCCACTGAATAAGTGAAGAGAGGGGATTAGCTCTAATGGGCCACCTGCTAAAATATTGATCTCCATTTTGGAGCCTCCTCTGTAATAAGGAAAGGCTAGCTTGTAAAAGCTAGCCAACATTCTTATCCTCTTATTTTTTCTATCGCTTGTTTTCTATCACTTTCATTGTATATAGCAGATCCAGCCACGAGAACATTCGCACCAGCTTCTACACACTTTCTTGCTGTTTCCTCATTCACTCCACCATCTACTTCGATTTCAACAGATAGCCCTTTTTTATCTACAAGTTCTTTTACCTGTCTAATTTTCGGAAGGACTCCTTCAATAAATTTCTGACCTCCAAAGCCCGGATTAACCGTCATTAACAGGACCATATCAATATCATCAATCACATGTTCAATCGTCTGAACAGGGGTGGCAGGATTTAGGACAACCCCTGCTTTTACACCAAATGACTTAATATAATGGATGGTCCGATGCAGATGTTTACAAGCTTCTACATGAACAGTAAGATAATCTGCTCCTGCATTCGCAAAGGCCTCAATATACTGATCCGGATTATCAATCATTAAATGTACATCAAGCGGAAGTTTTGTAATTGGTCGGATCGCTTCTACAATCAGGGGACCGATCGTAATATTGGGTACAAAATGACCATCCATGACATCCACATGGATATAGTCTGCTCCCCCTCGTTCTACATCTTTAATTTCTTCTCCCAGTTTTGAAAAATCAGCTGATAGTATGGAAGGTGCAATTTTCACCATAATTAATACCTCGGCTTTCTATCTTTAATTTCTTGAGCAAATAGCTCATAATGCTCATATCGATACTCAGGAAGCTCTTCTTTTATTACCGCTTCTTTTACGGCACATTTGGGTTCTTTTAAATGAAGACATCCACGGTATTTGCAGTTTTCACTTAGCTTTTCAATATCGGGGAAACAATAGTTTAAGTCCTCCACCTCAATGTCAGTGAATTCTAGTGAACTAAAACCAGGAGTATCTGCAACTAACCCTTCCCCAATTTTTATTAATTCCACATGTCTCGTTGTATGCTTTCCTCGACCTAAATGGGAGGATATATCATTTGTCTTTAATTCTAGATCAGGTCGAATCGCATTTAATAGTGATGACTTCCCTACACCTGACTGACCAGCAAAAACGGATATGACTCCTTTTAAATGCGGAAGCAGTTGCTCTAACCCGTCCTCCGTTTCTGATGATGTTAAAATCACTTCATAACCCGCCTTCGTATATTGATCTCGGTAGGTTTCGATCTTTGCTCTATCATCAGCACTTGTTAAATCCATTTTCGTGACACAAATAATAGGCTTGATTCGATTAAACTCAACTAAAACAAGAAAGCGGTCGAGCAATGAAGTACTAAAATCAGGCTCAACAGCCGAAAACACTAATATCGCCTGATCAACGTTAGAAATAGGTGGTCTTACTAGTTCGTTTTTTCGATCCTTTACTTCTAAAATATATCCCTCAAATTCATTTTCAGCCTGAAAAACAACTTCATCACCTACAAGAGGAGTCACTTTATTTAAACGAAATACCCCTCTTCCTCTGCATTGAATCACTTGATTATCATCTGAAAGAACATAATAGAACCCACTTAATGCTTTAATAATTTTGCCTTCTGGCATATATACACTCCTTTAACAGAATGTGAAAAACTAGATCTATCCCCATTAGTTTGTAGGGTATGGAACTGGTTCTTCAATGATCACTTCATCGTCCCTTTGAACTTTGTAAATGGCTTGCTCACCAGGAGCGATAATTAACTTAATGGGTCGAGTTTCTGTTTTTGTAATTTCAAAGGTTTCCACCGGTTCAGTGATATTATGATCCATATCCTCGATATAGATTTGAACAATTTGTGGATTTCCTTCTACTAACGGCTGATACGGAATGGTAATTTCCCTTTGAACTTCTTTAGGAGTCGGTTTTTTCCCTTTAGAGAGAACTACGGTCACTTTCGACCCTTTTTGCAAATCTGTACCTGCAGAAGGCTTTTGCGACATAACTGTCCCTTCCTCAACCGTATCGCTAAATTCGCCCTCACTGGCAATCTCAACATATAATCCAGAGGATTGTGCGTACTCTTGGATTCCTTTTTCATTATAACCAGAAAGATCCTTGAGCTTTATTAACTGTGGACCCTTACTAACGGTAAATGCCAGTTCTGTTTCTGCTGGAATAATTTCTTCCCCGCTAGATGGATCTTGAGAGATGATTTGTCCCACTGGGGCAGAATCATCGTAAACTTCCGTTTTTGTAATGTCTTTAAAGCCCCTTGCTTCTAACAAATCAATCACATCATCATATTGACGTCCGGTATAATCAAGCAATGTCCATTTCTCTTTGCCAATACTTAAATAAAGGTCCACTTCCTGCCCTTCTTTTACCGTTTTCCCTTCCTTAGGGTTTGTTTTTATGATGAGTCCTTCTTCTACCTCTTCATCTGTAACTTCAATCGTTTCACCAATTTTCAAACCTTGCTCCTGAAGGATTTCCATTGCTTCATCTAACTCTTTTCCAGAAACGTCAGGAACAAGCACATCTTTTGGTCCTAATAATTTAGGCAAAACCGTTACAGTTAAAACCGCAAGGATAACCAATGTGAGAAAGATAGATACGAGCACAATGGGCCATTTTCTCTTCTTTTTCTTCTTCTTTTTATCTACGTCTTTGTCAGTTGTCTGTTGAAGAACAGGATGCTCTTTACTATGTACGAGTGTCTCATCAGAAGTAAGGTACTGATCAGCGGTAATGACTGGAATTGCTTTTGTTGCATCATCATCTATCGGAAGCGCAAACTTCGGCTCGTCGATTCGATCAGGATCGAGTGCGGTTACTAAATCCATCTCCATATCTTCTACACTATCATAACGATGAAAAGGATCCTTTGCCGTTGCCTTCAATACAATGTTTTCCACACTTTGTGGAATCTTTGGATTCCATCTTCTTAACGAAGGTGTTTCCGATTGAAGGTGTTTTAATGCAATAGAGACGGCCGACTCACCGGAAAATGGAAGTCTTCCTGTTAACAGTTCAAACATAACAATTCCAAGAGAATAGATATCCGATTTACGGTTTGCCATTCCACCTCTAGCTTGCTCTGGTGACAAATAATGTACGGAGCCAAGCACTGAGTTTGTTTGCGTTATACTTGTCGCACTCATTGCCATAGCAATGCCAAAATCAGTTATTTTCACATTTCCTTCACGATCAATTAAAATATTATGTGGTTTAATATCTCTATGAACAATGTGATTTTGATGAGCATGTGAAATAGCGGAGGTTAACTGCTTCATAATATTAATGGCATCTACTACGTGTAACGATAGCTGCTGCTGTATGTATTGTTTGAGAGTTTGGCCCTCAACATACTCCATAACAATATAATAAATAGAATCTTCTTCACCAACATCGTATATACTAACAATATTCGGATGAGCCAAGCTCGTAGCGGATTGTGCTTCTCGGTGAAACCGTCGAATAAATTCCTCGTCATTCGAAAAATCAAGTCTCAATACCTTAACAGCCACATCTCGATCTAAGATCATATCATGTGCAAGATAAACATTTGCCATTCCGCCACCGCCAATCATCTCTAGCACTTTGTAGCGGCCGCTTAAACGCTTACCGATTAGCATGTATCCCCACCCCAATCATCGCCAACGTCAAATTGTAAAATGACCAAGGTAATATTGTCCTCACCACCATGCTCATTTGCAAGGTTGATGAGAGTGGTTGCCTTTTCCTCTAAATTTTCAGCATCTTTTAAGATACTAACCATTTCATCAGACGAAACTTTGTTTGATAAACCATCAGAGCATAAAAGGAGGACATCTCCTTCTTCAAAAATGATGGTACGAATATCCATCTTTATATCTTGCTCTGTTCCAAGAGCACGTAAAATAACATTTTTACGCGGATGATGTTCTGCATCTTCTCTTGAAATTTGTCCCGTTCTAACAAGCTCATTCACAAGTGTATGATCCTCTGTTAACTGCTGAAAACCTGTATCATTTAAAATATAGCAGCGACTATCACCAATATTCAGCACAGTTGAAAACAATGGCGTAACAATGGCAGCAACTACTGTTGTACCCATCCCTTCACACTCGGCATGTTGCTGTGAATGCTGGAATACTACATGATTGATATGTGGAATACTCTTACTTAACCAATCCTCTGCATCAGAGGCAGTCTCAATTCCACTTGAATCTTTCCACATCTCTTCTAAATGCTGGATGGCCAGGGAACTGGCGACATCGCCTGCTCGATGTCCACCCATTCCGTCTGCAACCACACATAGATAATGCCCATCACGGTTGATAAAGATTCCCCCACTGTCCTCATTATGCTGGCGAATCCGACCTCGGTCCGTTTTAAATACCGCTTTCACCTAATGTCACCTCGTCTCTTCTTTTCGTTCCTTTGCACGAAGCTGTCCACATGCTGCATCAATATCATGACCGTGCTCTCTTCGTATCGTCACGTTTACTCCATGATTTTTCAACGTTTTTTCAAATGCAAAAATTTGATCTTTAGGTGTTCGTACGTAATCTCTTTCTGGTACATAGTTTACCGGAATTAAGTTCACGTGACATTTGACACCCTTAATGAGCTTCGCAAGTTCTTCGGCATGTTCAACCTGGTCATTTACTCCCCCAAAAAGCCCATACTCAAAACTCACTCGTCTACCAGTCTTCTCAATATAATAACGTACCGCATCCATTAAATCAGGGAGCTTATATGCACGGTTAATGGGCATTAAACGACTTCGGATCTCCGTATTTGGTGCATGAAGTGAAATCGCAAAGTTGATTTGCATGTTTTCATCGGCAAACTGATAAATCTTCGGAATAATTCCACTTGTCGAAACCGTAATATGCCTAGCTCCAATGTTCAATCCCTTATCATGGTTGATAATTTTCAAAAATGAGAGCATATCATTGTAATTATCAAAAGGCTCTCCTATTCCCATAATAACGACGGAGCTTACTCTTTCATCTGTTTCATCTAATGCTTGCTGTACTTTTACTACTTGAGCGACGATTTCACCAGCTTCTAGATTTCGTTTCAATCCACCTAATGTTGATGCACAGAAAGTACATCCAATTCGGCAGCCGACCTGTGTCGTTACACACACAGAATTCCCGTATTCGTGCCTCATAAGGACTGTTTCAATGGAGTAACCATCATGTAGTTCAAATAAAAACTTAATCGTCCCATCTGATGATTGTTGTTGAATTAGCGTATTTAGTGTGGTTAGTGAATAATGCTCTTCTAACGTTTCACGTAAAGTTTTTGACAGATTAGACATATCCTCAAAACTCGTCACTCTCTTTTTGTATAACCAATCAAAGATTTGCTCGGCACGAAATGCCTTTTCATTATGTTCTACTAACCATGCTTTTAAATCGTGTAATTCTATAGAGTAAATGGATGGCTTTTGCACGGATGTTTGTTCTTTTTCAATAGTTGTCTGTTCCATTCTTTACACCTTCTTCCTTAAACTTGCAATATAAAATCCATCTGAACCAAAATCTTGAGGGAAAATCTGAAGCTGAAAGTCCGTCATAAGTGGCTGAATGGCCTTAGGCATCCTCTCAATAACCGAAAGGTCTCCTTCAAATTCTGTATGCTTTTGTAAAAATGCTGCCACTACCTCTTCATTTTCGGAGCGATCGATTGTACACGTACTGTACACCAACGTTCCACCTGGCTTTAAAAGTGGAGTAACAGAATCTAATAACTGCAATTGAATGCTCTGAAGACGATTTAAATCCTCTTCTTTTTTTGTGTATTTCATATCTGGCTTTCTTCTCATTACACCAAGACCAGAGCACGGGGCATCAAGCAAAATCCGATCAAACATTTTACCCTCAAACTCTTCAAGTACTTTACGACTATCCATTGCTTTGGTTTCTATATTTTTCAATCCAAGTCGGGTAGCATTTTCATTAATCAACTTCACTTTATGCTCATGAAGATCCAGTGAAACAACTTGTCCTGTTTCTTCTAGCTTTTCGGCGATATGAGTGGACTTTCCACCAGGAGCTGCGCACGCATCTAAAATCGTTTCATTTTTTTCGATTCCTAATGCATATGCTACAAGCATGGAACTTTCATCCTGAATTGTAATCAATCCTTCTTTAAAGCTTTCCGAATGAGCAAGATTTCCTCTTAAGCATTTAATTGCCTCAGGAACAACCACACTTTCCTCGACTTGAAAGCCTTCATCTGAAAGCCTTTTGATACAAGCTTCTCTGGTGATTTTATTTGTATTAATACGTGCAGTTTGCATTGGTGCAGTTAAATTGATCTCACACATCTCTTTGGCTTTATTATACCCAAATTGCTCGGTCCATCTTCTAACAAGCCAAGTAGGATGACTAGTTTCTATGGATAATCGCTCGACTTCATCCTTAATCTCATTGACATCTCGAGTACCTTCACGTTGCAAAGACCGAAGAACACCATTAACCATACCTGATATCCCTTTATGACCCCTCTTTTTAGCAATTTCCACTGCCTCATGAATGGCTGCACGATCAGGTATTTTATCTAAATAGAGCATTTGATATAAAGTCATTCGCAGTAGCTGCTTCACCCAGTTTTCAAGCTTTTTGGGATTTTTAATAAATGGCTCTAAGTAATAATCAAGAGTCATTTTTCTTTGTAATGTTCCGTAGGTTAATTCTGTTAACAATCCAATATCCTTCGATGCAATTTGATTTTTTTTAATCACATTATTTAAAAGAAGATTGCTATATGATTGATTTTTTTCGATTTGCTCTAGAATAGCTACAACACTTTCTCGGACATTTGTTTTTTCTGTCATTCGCTAACTCCTATACGATCGCCAACCTTCAAAAACGAACCTGCCCCTCGTAAAAACTGATCGGCTGTCATTTTCTTTTTACCAGAAGGCTGGAGCTCAAGCACTTTAATCGCTGTATCATTGCCAGTTGCAACAACAAATCCATCTTCTTCGATCGCAATAATTTCTCCTGGAACTGCCTTTTTCACTGCCTTTACTTTCGTCGCCCACCATAGCTTCATCACTGAATCTGAAAGGTGGGTGTATGCAACTGGCCATGGGTTCATGCCCCTGATATGGTTGTATATTTCTTCGCCTGTTTTAGACCAAACAATTTTCTCTTCCTCGCGCTTTATATTATACGCAAATGTTGCTTCCTTCTCATTTTGGGGAATTGGTTCTAGCTCCCCTTTAATCAGTCTTGGCAAGGTGTCTAACAATAACTTAGAACCCGCCACACTCAGCTTATCATGCAAAGATCCAACCGTATCTACTTCTGTTATTTCTACTTCTACTTGCGTTAATATATCACCTGCATCAAGCTTTTCTGCCATATACATGATTGTAATTCCGGTTTTCTCTTTTCCTTGAATAATGGAGTAATGGATGGGAGCCCCTCCACGCAATTCTGGTAACAGAGAGGCATGAACATTAATGCATCCGAGAGGTGGCGCTTCTAGTAGCTCCTTCGGGAGGATTTGTCCGAACGCTGCCGTTACGACTAAGTCAGGCTTTAGGCTTAATACTTGATCCAAGTCCTCTCTTACACGAATCTTTTCAGGTTGAAGAACCGGAATACCATGCTTTTCCGCTTCCACTTTTACAGGAGGCGGAGTAAGTACTCTTTTTCTTCCAACTGGGCGATCTGGTTGAGTAACTACACCGATCACTTCGTATCCTGCTTCAATTACACTTCTTAAAACGGGAACAGAAAAATCAGGAGTACCCATAAATACTATTTTCGTCATTCGCTTTCGACTCCCTCTAACTCTTCTTCAGATAAATACCTTGTTACTTTGGAGGTAAATAGAATTCCATGCAGATGATCGATTTCATGAAGAATCGCACGTGCTAAAAAATCTTCTGCTTCGATCTCGAACGCTTTTCCTTTTCGATCTCGAGCTTTCACCTTTACAAAGTACGGTCTTGTTACCTCTCCGTAAACTCCAGGGAAACTAAGACAACCTTCCGGACCTGTTTGTTCGCCGGACACTTCTAATATTTCAGGGTTAATGAGTTCAATCGTCCCCGACTCATCGTCTATATCAACGATGGCAATTTGTCTTGCTATGCCTATTTGAGGGGCTGCAAGACCAACCCCATCGAATTCAATCATCGTATCGTACATATCGTTTAGTAGCTTTTCTAGTTTTTTATCAAATACCGTTACTCTCTCACATTCTTGCTCTAGTACCTCTGCAGGATGAGTAACTAGCTTCTTTACCGTCAAAATACTTCCTCCGATTTTTTCATATTTATCACTATTCTCTACGAAAACAACCTGCTTCATAACCAACTACATGAGAATATAAGGATTCACGTCTGTAGATATGGTTAACCCGGTTGTTGCAGATTCATGCTGATATTGATCAAGTACAGTTTTAATAGCACGACCTAACTGTGGCTCACGTTTGTATTTTATCAAACATTGGTATCTATATCTATTTTTGATTCGAGGAATTGGTGAGGCAACAGGCCCTAGAACAATCGCTTCTGGAGAAAGACTATTCCGAATGTATCCGGTAATCTTCTCGGTCACCGACACCACCTTCATCAAATTCTCATGGCTAACCGTGATCAGTGAAATATAATAGAAAGGGGGATAATGATGAAGCTTTCTAATTTGCATTTCCCTTTCATAATACAAATCATAATCCTGTTGGGCTGCAAACTGAATACTGTAATGTTCAGGAGTATAGGTTTGTACAATTACTTCCCCTGTTAGCTCATGTCTTCCGGCTCTTCCACTTACCTGTGTAAGCAGCTGAAAGGTTTTCTCAGATGAACGGAAATCAGGGATATGCAGCATCGTATCAGCTGAAAGAACTCCAACTAGTGTTATCTTTGGAAAATCTAATCCTTTTGCAATCATTTGAGTTCCTAACAGAATATCTGCTTTTCCTTCACCAAAATCAGTTAACAGCTTTTCATGCGCCCCTTTTTTGGAAGTCGTATCCACATCCATTCGGATCACTCTTGCCTCTGGTAACACTTTGCCAAGTTCTTCTTCAATCTTCTGAGTACCTGTCCCAAAATAACGAATATACTCTGATTGGCATTCTGGACATTGGGTTGGAACAAAGGATTCATAGCCACAATAATGACACTTCATTCTCTCGCTAAATCGATGATAAGTTAACGAAATATCGCAATCTGGACAGTTAACAACATACCCGCAATCTCTACACATGACAAAGGAGGAATGTCCTCGTTTGTTTAGAAACAATACTGTTTGCTCCTGCTTTTCGAGTCTATCTTTCAGTTTTTCCATTAATACCCTCGAAAACATGGAGCGATTTCCTTCGCGAAGCTCTTCTCTCATATCCACGACTTCAACATGAGGCATTGGACCACTATTCATCCGGCTCGGCAATGATAAAAGCTCATACACACCTTTTTTTGCGCGAGCAAATGATTCAAGTGCTGGAGTTGCACTTCCGAGTACAACCGGACAGCCATACTTTTTGGCACGTTGAATCGCAACGTCTCTTGCATGGTATCTAGGATTTTCTTCTTGCTTATAACTGGTTTCATGCTCTTCATCAATGATAATAATTCCGAGATTTTCAAAGGGAGCAAAAATGGCAGACCTTGCACCTACAACCACTTTTACTTCTTTTCTTTGAATCTTGCGCCACTCATCGTATTTTTCCCCTGTTGAAAGTCCGCTGTGCATGACAGCCACTTCATCTCCGAATCTCCCTTTAAATCGTTTCACCATTTGTGGAGTTAAGGCGATTTCAGGGACGAGAACGATCGCTTCCTTTCCTTTTTCTAACACTCGTTGAATCGATTGTAAATAGACTTCCGTTTTTCCACTACCTGTTACCCCGTAAAGTAAAAACACTCGATGAAGATCTTCTTCAATGGTTTGTAAAACGGGGGTAATAGCTATCGTCTGCTCAGGGGTTAATGGTAAAGCTTGTGTCCGTTCAAACACACGATTTTCGTAAGGATCTCGGTACACTTCTACTTCTTCTTCCCTTAATATCCCTTTATTAACGAGACCCTTTATAGCAGATGAAGAGGTGTTTTGTAAGTTCATTAAATGTTGTAGAGGAACTGGATCTGGGTTCGCTAGGAAATACTCTATAATTTCCCTTTGCTTCGTTGCCTGAATGGATAATAGCTTGAGTGAATCAGATAGCTTGTCTCCATTCACATGTGGCATAACATACTTGCGCTTTTTCTTATTTACCCGTTCCTTTACTTCATATATAAATTCAACATGACCACTAGCTATTTCTTTTTGTAATACCTTCCATACACCCTTTTCAATCGTTTCAAACGGTACAGTATGACTTTTCTCGAATACTTTTTGTAGGGTCTGTGGCAACAGATTCAAATCGGTCGTCAGGCGGATTTTTTTTTCGTATTTCGCTTTTAGTGCCGCCGGTAGCATCACCTGATAAGCAGAAATTCGATAACAAAGAGTTTCTTCAGACAACCAATCCCCAAGCTGTAAAAGTTCTTCATTTAATACCGGAACAATATCCATTGGAGCAATAATATCTCTAAGCTTTTCGAACTCTGAGCTAAGCTGAATAGAAATGACAAACCCTTGAATTTTCCGAGGTCCAAACGGAACAACCACCCTCATCCCAAGGGTAATAACCCCTTCTAAATGCTCAGGAATGCGATAATCAAACGGTCTGTCGGTTTGCTTAGCTGGAACATCTACAATCACACTCGCAATCATTCAGCTTCCTCTTTTGGTAGGAGCTTTAAAGCCTCTAAAAGGAGGGTTTTTGCCGCTTCTTGCTTTGTCATTAATGGTAACGAGATAGAATGACCATCTCGCTTGTAAATCGTTATTTTATTTGTATCTGTCCCAAATCCAGATCCTTCTTCTGAAACATTGTTGGCCACGATCATATCAGCATTTTTTTTCTCAAGCTTTCTCAATGCATACTCTTCTACATGATCCGTCTCAGCAGCGAAACCAACTAAGACTTGGTGCTTTTTGATTTTTCCAAGCTCAAATAAAATGTCCTTGGTTCTTTCTAATGTGATACTTTCATTGCCTTCCTGCTTTTTAATTTTACGATCAGATACGGTTTTTGGCTTATAATCAGCAACCGCAGCCGTTTTTACAACTAAATCACTAGATTCATATTGGGCGATGGTCGCATCAAGCATATCCTGCGCACTTTCCACATGGATAACCTTAACTCCCAGTGGTGGCTTTATGGAAACAGGGCCTGTTATGAGAGTAACCTCCGCTCCAAGATTCCTAGCTTGTTCTGCAATGGCATACCCCATTTTTCCGGACGAATAATTCGTAATATATCGGACAGGATCTATTTTTTCTCGAGTTGGACCAGCTGTTACAACTACCTTTTTTCTCTTTAAAGGGGTATTCATAGGTTGGAAAAATTCAGCAATTTTTTCTACAATCGTCTCAGGCTCTTCCATTCTGCCTTTCCCCACATAGCCGCATGCTAAATAACCCTCACCAGGCTCGATAAAACCATATCCGTAGCTTCGTATTGTTTCTAAATTCTTTCTCACTGCAGGATGGTCATACATATGAACGTTCATTGCAGGGGCGATCCATACAGGAGATGTAGCAGCCAGTAAGGTCGTAGTAATCATATTATCAGCAATTCCATTCGCTAGCTTACCAATGAGATTCGCTGTTGCCGGAGCAACAACAATTAAATCTGCCCAATCAGCCAAATCAATATGGGCAATCACTTTTGAATTCTTTTCATCAAACGTGTCTATATGTACATCGTTTCTTGAAAGTGCCTGAAAGGTTAAGGGTGTCACAAATTTTGAAGCCGAATCACTTAGAATGACCTTTACTTCAAGCCCAGCTTGGGTGAGTTTGCTTGTTAAAGCTGCCGCTTTAAAAACCGCAATTCCCCCAGTAACACCTAGTAAAATCTTCTTTCCTCTCACAGAAAAAACCTCCGTTCGATAAACATCTTTCTTCCATTATGCAAGAACCTAACCTCATTTGCATCTTTAAAACAAAAAACAACCTAAAATTTAGGTTGTTCCCCGTTTTTATTCAGCTGATTCGTCTTTTACGATACGGTAAGTAAGCTTATCGGCATGAATTTCTTCTAAAGCTTTTCCAACCTGCTTATGAGAAACATACTTATCTAAGTGCAGGTTTTCTCCTTGTTGTAGCTTTCGTGCTCTTTTTGCAGCAACCGAAACTAGGGAATACTTTGAGTCAATTTTTGTCATTAATGAATCAATTGATGGATATAACATGGATTAATCTACCTCCAAAATTCTTCTATATCTAGGTTCTACTCGTTCACGACGTAAATGCTCGGCTACGACGATTGCTTTAATTCTCTCAACAGCTCTGTCGACTTGGTCGTTTTCCACAACATAATCATACAAATGCATCATTTCTAATTCTTCTCGTGCTGCATTCATTCGATTGTTGATTACATCCTCAGTTTCCGTACCACGTGTGACAATCCGGTTTTTCAACTCAGATAAACTTGGCGGAACGAGGAAAATAAAAAGTCCATCCGGAAACTTCTTTCTAACCTGTCTCGCACCTTGTACTTCAATTTCCAAGAATACGTCTTTTCCACTATCTAATGTTTGTCTTACGTAATCAACGGGTGTACCGTAGTAATTGCCCACAAATTCGGCATACTCAAGTAGCTTTTCCTCTTTTATAAGTTGTTCAAATTCTTCTCTAGACTTAAAGAAGTAATCAACTCCATCAACTTCCCCTTCTCTTGGAGCACGGGTAGTCATTGAAATAGAGTATTCAAAGGCGGTATCAGGCTGTGAAAATACCTCTTTCCTTACCGTACCTTTTCCTACTCCAGAGGGTCCAGATAATACAATTAATAACCCTTTTTCTTGCATGAATCTTTTCCTACCCTTCATCAATAATATCATCTTTATCATTTAAACGGGCCGCAACCGTTTCTGGCTGTACCGCAGAAAGAATAACATGGTCACTATCCATTACAATTACTGCACGAGTTCTTCTTCCATATGTAGCATCTATTAACGAACCACGATCCCTAGCATCTTGAATAATTCTTTTTATCGGAGCTGATTCGGGACTAACGATAGAAATAATTCGATTCGCAGAAACGATGTTTCCAAAACCGATATTTATTAGTTTAATTGACATGATTGTCCTCCAATCATAAGAATTATTTTTACCTTCCTAAAGCTTTTCTAAACCAAGAGCTATTCAATATTTTGAATCTGCTCCTTAATCTTTTCAATCAAGCTTTTTAACTCCACCACTTCGGCAGCGATTTTTGCATCATTTGCCTTTGATCCAATTGTATTTGTTTCCCTATTCATCTCTTGTACAAGGAAATCAAGCTTTCTTCCAACAGGCTCCTGATCATTTAGGAAGGTATTAAATTGAACAACATGACTATCGAGTCTTGTGAGCTCTTCATTGATATCTGCTTTATCTGCAAAAATAGCAATTTCAGTCACGATTCTCGCTTCATCCAACTGCATATCTACATATTCTTGAATTCTCTTTTTTAATCGATTCGCATATTGTAGAACAACTGTAGGAGCATATTGTCTAAGCGCTTGGACAGTCGATTGTATCTTTTCAATATGTGAGCGGATATCCTGTTGCAATGCCTTCCCTTCCACTTCACGCATATTCACACAATTTTGAACAGCCTCTAAGCTTGCATCTAACACAAGCTCTTCAATACTCTCAGTGCCAGATTCTTGCTCTTCAATACTAAATATCTCGTCACGATTAAGTATATCCTTTAATGAAACATCTTCATTAATTTGAAAACGTTTTTGAATTTCCTTTATGTACTGAAGATAGTCTTCTAAGAGACTCCAATCGACTAAGAGTTTTCGATCTGTAAGTCCTTCACCTTCTATGATAATGAAGACCTCAATTCTTCCTCTTTTTATGTATTCATTTAGCGTCTTTTTAAGCTTATCCTCGAAGTTAGAAATACTTCTAGGTATTCGGAAGTGATATTCGGCAAATCGGTGATTCACCGTTTTAACCTCAACAGTTACCTTGATATGTTCGTTGCTACGGATGCTCCTACCAAAGCCTGTCATGCTTTTTACCAAACCCAACACCCCATAACTTTCCTGAGTATAGAAAAAGGTAATAGAGCTTTCTCTATCACCTTTTGGATTATAACATACTTTATTTATTTTTACTTGCCAAAAATGAACCTGCTAGTAAAAAAGTTGGGATGGACGCAAAACCAATGACTAATAACCAATCGCGAAGAGCAAGTGGAACGGTATGGAAGATTGGTTGTAGTGGCGGATAGTACATAACTACTAGCATTAAAGCTAATGAGGAAATAACCGCCCATACAAGATACATGTTTCCAAATGGATTTCTTGAGAAAACTGATTTTTCACTGCGGCAATCGAAAACATGAATCAGTTGTGCTAAAACAAGAGTAGCAAAAGCAACTGTTTGAGCATGGATTAAATCATCGGGATTTTCATTATACGAAATGATGAACGCAAGCAAAGTAGAAATTCCAATTAAAAAACCTCGTGAGATAACCTTCCAGCCTAACCCTCTTGCAAAAACTCCTTCTTTAGGACTCCGCGGACCACGCTTCATCACATTTTCCTCTGGCTGATCAAGACCTAGCGCCATTGCTGGTAATCCATCCGTTACTAGGTTGACCCAAAGAATTTGAATCGGCACTAGAGGCAGTGGGAGTGCAAGCAACATGGCAAACAGCATCACTAATATTTCACCAACATTGGAAGCAAGCAGATAACGAATGAATTTACGAATGTTCTCGTAAATATTCCTTCCTTCCTTAATCGCTGCTTTAATCGTTGCAAAATTATCATCGAGAAGAACTAATGCAGATGCTTCTTTCGCTACATCTGTACCGGTAATTCCCATTGCAACACCAATGTCTGCTGCCTTAATAGCCGGCGCATCATTGACCCCATCACCAGTCATCGCGACGATATGACCTCTACTTTGTAATGCTTTTACAATCTTTAACTTATGTTCTGGAGAAACACGTGCGAATACTGAAACATCATCCACAACTTCTTCTAGTTCTTCTACGGACATCTCATTTAGTGCATGACCATCTAGCACCTTACTTTTTGGTGTTAAAATACCTAGCTGTTTGGCAATTGCCTTCGCTGTAATGATATGATCTCCGGTGATCATGACGGTCTTAATGCCTGCTTCTTTACATTCTTTTACTGCATGCTTCACTTCTGGACGAGGTGGATCAATCATCCCTTGTAACCCGATAAAAGTGAGATCCTTCTCTGCTTCTCTTTCATCAAGGATGAGCGTTCCAGGTGATACCTCTCGGTAAGCAATCGCTATCGTTCGTAATGCTTGAGATGCTAACCCTTCAATGGCATCCTTTACCTTTTCCTCCATGTCACGAGACATAAACTGTCGACGATTTTCCCAGAGGATTGATTCACTTTTTGAAATTAACACGTCTGGGGCACCCTTTGTGACAATAAATTGTCTTCCGTTCGTATCCTTCACAACAACACTCATCATTTTCCGGGCTGAATCAAACGGAAATTCTTTTACTAACTCATATTGCTTGTGAAGTTGGTCTCTTGTAAATCCTGCTTTTAGTGCAGATACGAGAAGTGCGCCTTCTGTAGGGTCTCCATCAATAACATACTCACTGCCCTTTTGAGTGATTTCTGCATGGTTACAGAGCATACCAAACATTAACATTTGCTGAAGTGCTTTCTCTTCTTTTATGGAAACCTTATGATCTCCCCGATAGAATTCGCCTCTTGGCTCATATCCAACTCCACCAACTTGGGAAACCTCTCCCCCGCTCCATAAATGGGTAACGGTCATTTTATTCTGTGTCATCGTTCCGGTTTTATCAGAGCAAATAACAGAAGCACAACCTAATGTTTCAACAGCGGGAAGCTTACGAACAATGGCTTTTTGCTTTATCATTCGTTGAACTCCAAGGGATAAAGCAACTGTTACAATTGCAGGTAGCCCCTCAGGAATCGCTGCTACTGCTAGAGATACCCCAGCTAAAAACATTGTATATAAATCGTGCCCGCCAAATACCCCTGCAATCACAACTAATACAGTTAAAAGAAGGGCTGCTGTAATTAAAATTTTTCCTAATTGCTCTAATCTTCTCTGGAGAGGTGTTTCCATTGTTTCCGCATTTTGCAGTAGGTCAGCAATTTGTCCCATCGCTGTTTTCATTCCGGTTCCAACGACAACTCCCACACCGCTTCCCCTCGTGATCATCGTCCCCATAAAGGCCATGTTTTGCATATCACCAAGACCAAGGTTTTCTTCTTGCAATTTGTTATCTGTTTTTTGTACAGGTAACGATTCTCCCGTTAATGCTGACTCCTCAATTTCTAAACTATTGGTTTCTATTAATCTCACATCTGCCCCGATTCGGTCGCCACTTGTAAATCGTAAAATGTCTCCTGGTACGACTTCTCTTGAAGCAATTTTAATCCAGTTCCCGTCTCTTAAGACGTATACTTGTGGTGCTGATAACTCCTTTAGTGCCTGAAGAGAACGTTCAGCTTTACGCTCTTGGAAAAAACCTAAAAATCCGTTGATAATGACAATCGCGATGATAGCAATCGCATCTATATACTCACCCAACAGTCCCGAAATTAACGTCGCTGCTAATAAAACAAGAACCATGAAGTCTTTGAATTGACTAAAGAATAAGATTAAAGCAGACTGCTTTTCTCCTTCTTCTAGCTCGTTGAATCCATGTTGTTTTATTCGATTTACTGCATCAGCCTCAGATAATCCGACCATGTAATCAGTATTTAAGGCTTTTTCGACTTCCTTTTTTTCCATTCCATGGAATTTCATCCGGCAATCCCTTCCTCCTTTTGATTAGGCTCTTTTCGTTCACTTGTTTGCTATAGGAACAAGAAAAAACCGGAATTAACGTTTTTTCTATCCCTCTACATACTGAATCAGGATGTTTAGACTCCATTCTGAGGAAAAGAGCACGAAACGTAATTAGATTCGTGGAACTCACTTAGTACGTAAAAACAACAAGCAATGCGAAAACTGCCACTAGTCTACAGAGTTGTCCCAACTCACTCTAAACTAAGCTTATTCAGCCTCGTCCAAAAAAATGATATAATTATTACAAAAGTGGAAGCGACGCTTTTTTTTGAAATGCAACTTATAGAAAAGGATGTTTCTTATGTCATTTGACGGACTGTTTACGCGTGCTATCACGAAGGAGCTTTCTGAGGCTTTACGTGGTGGACGTATTAATAAAATTCATCAGCCATTCAAAAATGAAATCGTGCTGGTTATTCGAGCGGGCGGAAAGAACCATAAGCTTTTGCTTTCTGTCCATCCTAGTTACGCGAGGGCACAAATTACCAAAGAGTCTTATGAAAATCCAAATGAGCCTCCAATGTTTTGCATGTTATTAAGAAAGCATTTAGAAGGATACATATTAGAGGATATTCATCAGGTTGGACTTGAAAGAATGATTGTTTTGGATGTGAAGGGAAGAAACGAACTCGGTGATCTGTCGAGCAAACAACTCGTTATTGAAATTATGGGACGCCATAGCAATATTATCTTAATTGATAAAACACGAAACATGATTTTAGACAGCATCAAGCACGTCTCATATGCTCTTAACAGCCATCGTGCCATTCTACCTGGTCAGGAGTACAAACTTCCTCCTGCTCAAAACAAATATAATCCTCTTGAGGCAACAGATGAGGATGTGTTAAAGAGAGTTGACTTTAATGCAGGAAAAATGGATAAGCAGCTGGTTGAACAATTTGCTGGTTTATCTCCTTTATTAGCAAGAGAAATCGTCTATGAAGCAGGCATTGTTAACCGGAATACCTTACCCAAAGCTTTTATTAATCGCATGGAAAAAATTCAAACCCATCAATATGAGCCATCAATTATGAGTGCTCACGGAAAAGAAATGTTTTACCTTTTCCCGATGACTCATACATCAGGTGAAGTTCAGTCGTTTTCTAATATGAGCGATATGCTCGACCGTTTTTATTTTGGGAAAGCCGAAAGAGACCGTGTGAAGCAGCAAGGAAATGATCTGGAACGATTGATTATAAATGAACGTGATAAAAACAAGAAGAAAATCGATAAGCTTCATAAAACATTGGTAGATGCACAAAATGCAGAGGAGTTTCAATTATTTGGGGAGTTATTAACCGCCAATCTCTATGCCGTTGAAAAAGGAATGACATCCGTCGAGGTTATTAATTATTATGATGAGAATGCTGGAATGGTTACCATTCCACTCGATCCACAGAAGTCACCATCAGACAATGCGCAGCGATACTTTACAAAGTATCAAAAAGCAAAAACAGCACGTAGAATTGTTCAAGAACAAATTGAAAAAGCAAACGAGGAAGTGCTGTATTTTGAGACATTAATTCAGCAAATGGAGACCGCCTCTATCAAAGATATTGAGGAAATCCGTCAAGAGTTAATTGAAGAAGGATATATTCGTGACCGACACAAAAATAAATCAAAAAAGCAAATTGTAGCAAAGCCAGTGCTTGATCAATATGTATCCTCCGACGGAACAGACATCCTCGTAGGAAAAAACAATAAGCAAAACGATTATTTAACAAACAAAGTAGCTAGTCGTGACGATATATGGCTTCATACTAAGGATATTCCTGGGTCACATGTTGTCATTCGAAGCAAAACTCCAAGTGATAGTACCATTTTAGAAGCAGCCAATATCGCTTCCTACTTTAGTAAAGCACGAAACTCAAGCTCGGTTCCCGTTGACTTCACACAAGTTAGACATGTAAAAAAACCAAATGGAGCAAAACCAGGCTTCGTCATATATGACAACCAACAAACGGTATATGTCACACCTGACGAAAACCTTATTATCCAGTTGAAAAAATAAAAAAGGGTGTCAGACACCCCAAATGGACAGATTTGCTACTTTTGTCCGTCTGGGGTGGACACTCTTTTTTCTTCATTTTATTATGCTTTTACCACCGGTTTCCAAGCTGTTGGGTCTTGGCTCCAGCTACGAAGACTAGCTACTGCATCTTCTTCGATTTTTCCAGCCGCTAATGCTACATCTACTAATGTTGAGAAATCCGTAAGTGAATATGTCTTAATGTTTGCTTCCTCTAATAGCTTTTTCCCTTTTTCCAGTTCATACGTAAAGATAGAAACGACTCCTAATACTTCACAACCCGCTTCTCTTAATGCATCAACTGCTGTAATTACGCTTCCGCCTGTTGAGATTAAGTCTTCCACTACTACTACTTTTTGTCCTGCAACGACACGACCTTCAATCTGATTTCCTTTGCCATGCCCTTTAGCTGATGAACGGACATAGCTCATCGGTAAATCAAGTAATTCACTTACCCATGCTGCATGAGGAATTCCAGCAGTTGCTGTTCCAGCTACCATTTCTGTGTCAGGGAAGTGCTTAAGTATAAGTGCCTTGAGTCCAGCTGCAATCTCTCTTCTTGCTTCAGGAAAAGATAAAGTAAGTCTGTTATCACAATAAATAGGTGATTTAATTCCTGATGTCCAAGTAAAAGGATCGTTCGGTTGTAACGAGACTGCTCCGATTTCTAAAAGTGTGTTAGCTATTTTTTGTTTCATATACTTTTCCCTCCCAAGCGTTTTTGTAAAGCTGATAAGCTAGTACCGGATCTTCGGCTCTTGTAATGGAGCGACCTACAACAATCATAGAAACACCTGCGTTCCTAGCAAACTCAGGAGTGGCTACTCTCTTTTGGTCACCAACTGACTCCGAACTCATCCGAATTCCCGGTGTAACCGTTAAGAAGTGTTCACCTAATTGTTCGCGGATGAGCTTCACTTCATTTGAAGAGCAAACCACACCATCAAGTCCTGCATCCTTCGTTACCTTTGCATAATGAAGAACGGATTGTTCGAGGCTCACTGAAATTAATTGTTCACCCTTCATTTGTTCTTCTGATGTACTTGTTAACTGTGTTACTGCGATGAGGCTTGGTCTTTTCGCACCTGAAGCCGTTCCAGCCTCAAGTCCTTCTAAAGCTGCCATCATCATTTCTTTTCCGCCTGCCGCATGAACATTCACTAAGTCACAGCCTAGGCTAGCTAGATTTCTCATCGCACGACCTACTGTATTTGGAATATCGTGCAATTTTAAATCTAAGAAAATATCATGACCCATTTCCTTTAGTTCTTTAACCATAGCAGGTCCTTCTTTATAGAAAAGCTCCATGCCAACTTTAACGAATAGTTGCTCGTTAGTAAATTTCTTTAAAAAACCGTACACATCATTTTTATCTGGAAAATCAAGCGCGATGATTAGCGAATTTTTCATTCTTTTTCCAGCTCCTTCCCGTACATTCTGAAATATGATCAAATCCAAGTTCATTTAATAACGATGGAAGTTGTTCAATGATTTTCGGACATACAAGCGGATCCACAAAATTAGCTGTACCAACTGCCACTGCGCTCGCTCCGGCATAAAAAAATTCAATCACATCTTCTGCCGATTGAACGCCACCCATCCCGATAATAGGAATATTTACGTGCTGACTTACCTCATAAATCATTCGAATCGCAACCGGTTTAATCGCTGGGCCTGAAAGTCCACCTGTATTATTAGCGAGCACAGGCTTACCTGTCTTCAAATCAAGCCTCATGCCAATTAAAGTATTTATCATGGTTAAACCGTCCGCACCGCCTGCCTCAACAGCCTTTGCCATCTCAACGATATTCGATACATTCGGTGAAAGCTTGACATAAACAGGTACACTTGATACCTCTTTCACCTTTTTCGTTAATTCCTTTGCCACTTCAGGAATCGTTCCAAAAGCAATACCACCTGTTTTTACATTTGGGCAAGAGATATTCAGTTCAAGAGCATGAACATTACTTACCTTTGAAATTTCACGTGCAACTTCAATATAGTCCTCTTCAAGTGAGCCAGCTACATTTGCGATGATCGGAACATCAAATTGGTCTAACCAAGCTAACTCCTCATCAATCACCTTTTTAAGGCCAGGATTTTGTAAACCAATCGCATTTAACATCCCAGCAGTTGTCTCTGCTACCCGTGGAGTTGGATTCCCAAACCGAGGTTCTACGGTTGTTGCTTTAATCATGATGGAACCTAATGTACTTAAATCATAAAACTGACTATACTCTCTACCGAATCCAAAGCATCCTGACGCAGGCATGATTGGGTTTTTTAATTGTAAACCAGGTAGGTTCACCGCTAATTGACTCATATAAGAACCTCCCCTCCTTTAAACACTGGCCCATCCGTACAAACCTTTTTATACGCATATCCTGTAGGATCTTCCTGTGTTCTACATACGCAGGCAAAGCAAGCACCAATTCCACAGCCCATTCGCTCTTCAAGAGAAAGGTATACTTTTTTCTCTGGATAAGCGGCCTCTAATGCTCGTAACATCGGGGTAGGACCACATGTGTACAATGTATCAAATGAAAGATTCTGTGCGGAGATCACATCCGTTACAAATCCTTTCTCCCCATGAGTTCCATCAACCGTTACGATATACGTATCACCTAATTCAGCAAATTTCTCCTCGTAAAATACCGCATCCTTTGTTGCAAAGCCTAACACATGAATGACATTCACATTTCGCATCTTTAGCCTTAGAGATAATTCATATAGTGGAGGCACACCAATTCCACCACCTACTAAAAGGGCGGTTGATCCAGCCTTTGCTTCCTCTACAGGAAATCCATTTCCTAATGGCCCTAGAACGTCTACAAAATCTCCGACTTTTTTCTGTGCAAGCAGCTTTGTTCCAGTACCTTCTGCCCGGAAAATCATCGTAAACATGTCATTTGCTTGGTCGATTTTTGCAATACTAATTGGTCTACGCAAAAGTGGATCTACACTATCACTAACTTTTAGATGTACAAATTGACCTGGTTCATTCATCTGTTGGACGAGCTCACCCTTAAGGGTGAGCTCAAATATATTGTGAGCTATTTCTTGATTGGAAAGTACGATACATTCCTCATTACGAATCATAGTAGTACTGCCTCCCTGCTGTTTGCGGGACTTTTTTCCATCGCCTCAGCTGAAAAATTCATTGATTCAATTACTCGTAAAATGGCCTCTGCTGTATCTAATGAAGTTAAGCAAGGAACACCGTTTTCAACTGATTCTCTACGAATTCTAAATCCATCACGTTCTGGCTGCTTTCCTTTTGTTAATGTGTTAATGACAAATTGCGCTTGCCCGTTACGGATTACATCAACAATATCCGGATGGCCTCCACCAATCTTCTCAACAACCTTCACTGGAATTCCTTGTTCTTGGAAGAACTTTGCTGTCCCTTCTGTTGCCATTACTTGGAATCCGATTGAGAAGAAGCGCTTTGCGATCCCTAAAGCTTCTTGTTTATCTTTGTCAGCAATCGTCATAAGAACCGAACCAAATCCTTGGATTTTCATTCCTGAAGCAACTAAGCCTTTATATAGTGCTTTTTCAAGCGTATGGTCTTTCCCCATTACCTCGCCAGTGGACTTCATTTCTGGTCCTAAAGTAATATCAACTCGTCTTAGCTTAGCAAATGAGAACACAGGTACTTTAACAAATACACCTTGCTTTTCTTCAACCAGTCCTGTCTTATAGCCCTGCTCCTTTAGCGATAATCCAAGAATCGCTTTTGTCGCCAGATTTGCCATTGGTATATTTGTGATTTTACTTAAGAATGGCACCGTACGACTTGAACGAGGATTTACTTCCAACACATACACTTCTTCTTTTGAAACAACGTATTGAATGTTGAAAAGTCCAATGATTCCTAAACCTTTTGCCATACGAATGGTGTAATCAACAAGCTTGTCTTTAACTGCTTGTGATATGCTTTGTGGCGGGTACACAGCGATTGAGTCTCCAGAGTGAACTCCTGCTCTTTCAATATGCTCCATAATCCCTGGAATAATTACTGTTTCACCATCGCAAATCGCATCTACTTCTATTTCTTTTCCAGTTAGGTAACGGTCAATTAATATCGGATGCTCTGGATTAATCTTTACTGCTTCTTTCATGTATTGCAATAACTCAGCTTCTTGGTAAACGATTTGCATTGCTCTACCACCAAGTACATATGATGGACGAACCAAAACCGGATATCCGATTGAGTTAGCAATTACTGCAGCTTCAGCGGCTGTTCTTGCCGTTTTTCCTAACGGCTGAGGAATTCCTAGCTCTTGCAATGCAGCTTCAAAGCGGTCGCGATTTTCTGCACGATCGAGATCATCCAAGCTCGTACCTAGAATCTTAACCCCTCTTTCAACAAGCTTAGAAGCTAAGTTAATCGCTGTTTGTCCACCGAATTGGACAACCACACCAGCTGGTTTTTCTAAATCAATAACATGCATAACATCTTCGATTGTTAAAGGCTCAAAGTAAAGCTTATCAGAGATACTGAAGTCAGTTGATACTGTTTCAGGATTATTATTAATGATGATGGCTTCATATCCAGCCTCTTGAATGGCCCAAACCGCATGAACCGTTGAGTAATCAAATTCAATCCCTTGACCGATTCGGATTGGCCCAGAACCAAGCACAATTACACTTTCACGTTCAGTAACAATCGATTCATTTTCATCTTCATACGTTCCGTAGTAATATGGAGTTTCTGACTCAAACTCAGCAGCGCATGTATCAACCATTTTGTATACAGGAACGATTCCTTTTTCTACTCTCCAGTCATATATAGCGCGCTCGTTTGTAGACCAAAGTTTCGCAAGAGTACTGTCAGCAAAACCTAGCTCCTTTGCTTCTCTCGTGATTTCCTCGTCAAATGGAAGAGCTTGTAACTTTGCTTCGAAATCAACAATCTTAGCAAATTTCGCAAGGAAGAATAAATCAATTTTGCTCCATGCATGGATGGTTTCGATCGTAACGCCACGTCTTAATGCTTCTCCGATATAGAATAGGCGCTCATCTCCAGCTTTACGAATTCGTTTCTCAAGTAACTCATCAGAAATTTCATCTGCTTCGTTTAGTGAGAAATGGAACACATTCGCTTCAAGTGAACGAATTGCTTTTAATAAAGATTCCTCAAAGGTACGACCAATCGCCATTACTTCACCGGTAGCCTTCATTTGTGTACCTAGTGTACGGTTAGCACTTTCGAACTTATCAAAAGGCCATCTTGGAATTTTTGAAACAATATAATCAAGTGCAGGTTCGAAACTTGCATAGGTTTTTCCTGTTACAGGGTTCATCATTTCATCAAGCGTTAACCCAACCGCGATTTTTGCAGCAAGCTTAGCAATCGGATATCCTGTTGCTTTTGATGCAAGAGCAGAGGATCTACTCACACGAGGATTTACTTCAATGATGTAATAATCATAGCTGTCAGGATCTAATGCCAGCTGTACGTTACATCCACCCTCAATTCCGAGGGCACGGATAATTTTTAATGATGTGTTTCTAAGCATTTGATACTCGCGATCACTTAGCGTTTGACTCGGTGCTACAACAATTGAATCTCCTGTATGAACACCTACTGGATCGATGTTTTCCATATTACAAACAACGATTGCATTGTCATTCGCGTCTCTCATCACTTCGTATTCAATTTCTTTAAAGCCAGCAATGCTCTTCTCTAATAAACATTGTGTAACTGGGCTATTTTTTAACCCACTTGTTACGGTTTCAACCAATTCCTCTTCGTTATGACAGATGCCTCCACCCGTTCCACCGAGTGTAAACGCTGGACGAACGATAACTGGGTAACCAATTTGTGCAACGAAGTCATATGCTTCTTCAAGGGTATGAATAATTTCACTTTCAGGTACTGGCTCGCCTAAGTCATTCATTAATGTACGGAATAAATCACGATCCTCCGCTTGCTCAATGGCTGAAAGCTTAGTACCTAAGATTTCTACATTACATTCTTCAAGAACTCCAGAGTTAGCTAACTCTACTGCTAGGTTTAATCCTGTTTGTCCTCCAAGTGTTGGGACAAGTGCATCTGGACGTTCTTTTCGGATGATTGTGCTAACGAACTCCAAAGTTAGTGGCTCAATATACACAGCATCTGCCATCGTAGTATCTGTCATAATTGTTGCTGGGTTAGAGTTAACTAAGATAACACGGTACCCTTCTTCTTTTAATGCGATACATGCTTGAGTACCTGCATAATCAAATTCTGCTGCTTGCCCAATGACGATGGGACCTGATCCGATAACTAGTATGCTTTTTATATCTGTACGCTTTGGCATTCGATTGCACCTTCCTCTTTTTCTGTCTCAATCAACTGTAAAAACTGTTCGAATAAATAATTTGCATCCTCTGGTCCAGGTGATGCTTCCGGATGATACTGGACTGTAAATGCTTTTGCTTCTTTATGCTTTAATCCTTCAACCGTACCGTCATTTAAGGCGATATGTGTAACTTCTAGAGAAGTTCCTTGAAGTGATTCTTCTTCAACTGTGTACCCGTGATTTTGTGATGTAAGAGCTACTTTTCCTGTTGCCAAATCCTTTACCGGATGATTCGAACCTCTATGTCCAAATTTCAACTTAACAGTGTTTGCTCCACATGCTAAGGCAAACAACTGATGGCCTAAGCAAATTCCAAACAGTGGAACATGTCCAATGATTTGTTGAATCATTTCAATTGCTTCTGGAACATCCTTAGGGTCTCCAGGTCCATTCGAAAGCATCACTCCGTCTGGCTTCAATCGTTTGATCTCTTCAGCTGTTGTGTTATAAGGAACAACGATTACGTCACAATCACGCTTATTTAATTCGCGTAAAATTCCATGCTTCATTCCAAAATCAACAAGAACGATTCTTCTTCCTCTACCAGGGCTTGCATAAGCAGATTTTGTGGAAACTTGCTTTACTTGATCGTTTCTAAAAGGTGCTTTTAGCCCTTCAAGCACTTCCTCAACACTTGCATCGATTGAACAGATAGCGCCCTTTAGTGCCCCATATTGTCGAATGATTCTTGTAAGCTTTCTTGTATCCACACCTGAAATTCCAGGAATATTCTTTTCTTTTAATAATTCATCTAATGTTTTTTCATTTCTCCAGTTCGATGCAAACTCTGCCGCTTCCTTCACAACCATTCCATGAACAGACGGAGAAATTGATTCAAAATCATCACGATTAATTCCGTAATTTCCAACAAGCGGATACGTAAAGGTAACGATTTGTCCACAGTAAGATGGGTCAGAGAGAATTTCTTGGTAACCAGTCATTCCTGTGTTAAACACGACTTCTCCCATTTTTTCTGTGTCACTTCCAAAAGCTTTTCCGATAAAAACTGTACCGTTTTCTAGAATTAATTGCCTTTTCATACTGTTACATACCCTCTTTTCCATGCGATTTTCCCAGCTGCGATTGTTACTACTGGCCATCCTTTACACTCCCATCCACCAAATGGAGTGTTTCTTCCTTTTGATAAAAAAGTATTTGGATCAATACTTTCTTCTTCTGTTAGATCTACAAGTACTAGATCAGCGACAGCTCCAACCTCAAGCTTTCCATATGGTAAGTCAAATGCCTGAGCCGGCTTCACTGTTAAGAAATCTACTAACTGCTTTTCTGTTAAAATTCCTTTTTCAACAAGATTTGTATATAAAAGTGGGAATGCAGTTTCTAACCCAACGATTCCAAATGGTGCGAGAGCCATTCCCTCTGCTTTTTCTTCAGCCGTATGAGGAGCATGGTCTGTGGCAATAAAATCAATCGTTCCATCAAGGAGACCTTCAATTAATGCCTCACGATCAGCTTTTCCTCTTAGCGGAGGGTTCATTTTATAGTTTGTATCTAAGCCTGGAATATCCTCATCACATAATAGTAGATGATGCGGTGTTACTTCTGCAGTTACGCGAATCCCTGCACGCTTAGCGTCACGTACCACACGAACTGATTCTTTCGTACTAATATGGCACACATGGTAATGACAGTTTGCTGCTTCTGCTAATAATACGTCTCTAGCAATATGAACCGATTCACACACAGAAGGAATTCCGTTTAACCCATGTTTTTTTGAAAATTCCCCTTCGTGTACAGACCCTTTATGAATTAACGTGTTTTCTTCGCAATGTGCTACGATTGGCATATCTACACTTGCCGCAAGCTGCATCGCTTGTAACATCATATCTGCTGATTGGACCCCTACTCCGTCATCTGTGAAGGCGAATGCTCCTTCTTCTTTTAATGCGGCAAAATCAGTCAGTTCCTTTCCTAACTCTCGGATGGTAATCGAAGCATATGGTAGCACTCGAACAGCACCTGTTTCTGCAATTCGGTTATTTAAATTTTGAAGAGTTTCGACTGAATCTGGAACCGGCCTTGTATTAGGCATAGCTGCAATCGTTGTAAATCCTCCACGAGCTGCCGCTAGTGTACCCGTAGCAATCGTTTCCTTCTTCTCTCCCCCTGGTTCACGTAAATGAACATGCAAGTCAACAAACCCAGGAGATACGAGCAATCCTGTTGCATCTATGATCTCTGCATCCTCAGCTTGAAGATCCGGACCAATCGCTGCAATCTTTTCATCTTTTATTAAAATATCGACTGCCTCTTTTTGTCCTTTATCAGTAAGCCATTGACCATTTTTGATGAGAATTGTCATTGTATTTTCCCCCTTCAGATTGTTGTAATGCTCTTTTTAATACTGCCATACGAACGTAAACGCCATTTTCCATTTGCTTAAAGATTCTCGAACGCTCGCATTCTACTAGACTATCAGCTATTTCTACATCTCTATTTACTGGTGCTGGATGCATAATAATGCTTCCTTGTTTCATTCGTTTTTCTCTATCAACTGTTAATCCAAAAGCTTGGTGATAATCAATTGTTTCTCCACCAACTTGATGTCTTTCGTGTTGGATACGGAGGAGCATGAGCACATCAACAGTTTCTGTTAACGTATCAATATCTTCATACCTTCCATATTGTAAAAGCTCTTGGTCAATCCATTCTTTTGGTCCTGAGAATACGATCTCTGCTCCTAATCGGTGAAGGGCAATCGCATTTGACCTTGCCACACGGCTGTGTATTAGGTCTCCCACAATTCCTATCTTAAGGCCTTGGAAATGTCCATATTCTTCGTAAATCGTTAGTAAGTCGAGCAACGATTGAGTTGGATGATGACCACATCCATCTCCAGCGTTAATTATTTTAACGTTTGTTTTGCCAACTAGCTGCTTGAAGTACTCATCTTCTGTGTGGCGAATGACCACTGCCTGCACCCCTATGGATTCTAAAGTTCGAACCGTATCATAAAGTGTTTCTCCTTTAGTAATACTTGATGAGTGTGTTTCAAATGGAATAATGTTTAAGCCCAGTCTTCTTTCAGCAATTTCAAAACTACATTTTGTTCTAGTACTCGGTTCAAAAAACAAGTTTGCAACAAAGGAAGATTGATTAGGCTGCCACGCAGCTCCCTCAGAAAATTTTTTCGCCTCTGCAAGGATGTCGTATATCTCGGTAACGGAAAGCTCTGAAGTAGTAAGCAGATTCATGATCAAAACACTCCTTTTGTGGTTTATGTAGAAAAATAGCACCCTGACTACTTTGCCAGGGTGCTATGCAGATAGGCAGAAGCAGAACACACCAGATTAAGGTATCTCCACTTCTCCTATGCACCCTTACAAGCCTCTCTGGACTTTTTTAAAAGGTGAAACTATGCTACTTCATTTTCATTATCACTTTCAAACATATCTTCGGCAGCTTCTGGTCTACCAGGAAGGATTAAATTAATCAGTATCCCTAAGATCGCTGCTAATGCCATCCCATGAATTTCAAACCCTTCTGATACTTTAATTACTGCTCCTCCAATACCTACCACTAAGATTACTGATGAAATTACAAGGTTTCGCTTGTCTCCGAAATCGATTTTGCTATCAACTAGCATACGTAATCCTGATGATGCGATTATTCCGAATAGTAGGATGGAAACTCCACCCATTACTGGAGTTGGGATTGAACTTATTAGTGCTGTTACTTTACCGATGAATCCAAATACGGTTGCAACGACTGCTGCTCCAAGAAGTACATATACGCTGTATACTCTTGTAATGGCTAATACTCCGATGTTTTCTCCATATGTTGTCTTCGGAGGTCCACCGATTAGTGCAGAGATCATCGTTGCTGTTCCATCTCCTAAAATCGAACGGTGTAAGCCAGGGTTTTTAATATAATCACGCCCCACCACTTTCCCTAATACAAGCTGGTGACCAATATGTTCTGATAAAGTTACGATGGCTACTGGAGCCATTAATAATACTAAGTCAAGTGTTACTTTTACTTCATAATCTACGAACGGTACAAAGAAGTTTGGCATTTCGAACCATTTTGCTGCTGCTACTGGAGCAAAGTCAACGATTCCTACTACTAATGAGTACACATATCCGATAATGATACCTGCAAGAATTGGAATCATGCTCAATGTTCCTTTTCCGTAGATGGAGAAAATGATGGTTGCTACTAAAGTTACAAGTGCAGCCGAGAAATGCAGTAGACTGTACTCTCCAGCCGGGTTATTCATTGCCATACTAACTGCGGTTCCTGCCAAAGCCAACCCGATGACAATAATGATTGGTCCTACTACGATTGGAGGAAGGAGATTCATAATCCAACGGTAACCTGCTTTTTTAATGATTAGTGCAACAATTCCATACACTAAACCAGCAATGAAGCTTCCAATCATGGCTCCTGCTGGACCACCTGCTGCTTTTGCCGCAATAATTGGTGTAATGAAAGCGAATGATGATCCTAAATAAGCTGGCACTTGCCATTTTGTTATCATAAGGAACGCGATCGTTCCCAAACCACTGGAGATAAGTGCAATTGCTGGATCAAGTCCAACTAAGAATGGTACTAATATGGTAGCTCCAAACATAGCGAATAAGTGCTGTAGGCTAAGTGTGAGCCAATGGACTGGTTTCGGTGTTTCGTGTACATCTAGGATTGGTTTGGTATTCATGTATGTGTCTCTCCTCTGGTTAGTTAAAATAAAAACCCTCTTTTGCACAAGAGGGTCTAGTTGCAGGTCAAGGTATCTATTTCACCCCTCGAGTCTACATTTCCCCTTGAAAGCCTCTCTGTGCTTTTTTAAAAGGTTATATTTATTTTTCGTGTATACTTACTGTATCATGTTTGTCAACTTCTGCTAGTTGAACAACAATCTTTTCCGAACTAGAGGTTGGGATGTTTTTCCCAACATAATCTGCTCGAATTGGTAATTCTCTATGTCCTCTGTCTACTAGTACTGCCAGCTGTACAGAAGCCGGTCTTCCAATATCGACTAGTGCATCTAACGCAGCGCGTACAGTTCTTCCTGTGTATAATACATCGTCCACTAGGATAACAATTTTGTTAGTAATATCGTGCGGGATATCTGAGCCCTTTACTAAAGGTTCCTGATCATTTGTTTTCTTTGTTAGATCGTCCCGATACAAAGTGATATCTAATTCTCCTACTGGAACCTCTGTGCCTTCAATTTCCTTTATTCTTGCAGCAAGACGCTCAGCGAGAAAAATTCCTCTTGTTCGTATTCCAATGAGAACAATTCGTTCTACACCTTTATTTTTTTCAATAATTTCGTGAGCAACCCTTGTCAATGCTCTTCTAATGGCTTGTTCATCAAGTACAATTGCTTTTTGTGACAAGGTCTTCCCCTCCTCATTTGTTCATAAAAAGACCCTCTAGGCCAGGGCTTAGAGGGTACACGAATTCCATTTGTAGGCATACTTATGCCATACAAGCTCCGTTTCCTTCTCAGCCTCACAGGACCGTCTTTAAAGGACTTATTCAACTATAGAAATCATAAAACAGATGTAGAACTTTGTCAACGATTATTTCTTAAAGACTCAAGAAGCTCTACAAAGTACTCTGGTAATGGTGCTTCGAATTCTACGTATTCATTGGTTCGAGGGTGATTAAAACCTAACACACCCGCATGCAGAGCTTGTCCGCCTATATCTAGCGTTTTTCTTGGACCATATTTTGGATCACCAGCTAGCGGATAACCAATATACTTCATATGGACTCTGATTTGATGGGTACGTCCTGTTTCTAACTGACATTCAACAAGAGTAAAATCTTTAAAGCGCTCCATCACTTGAAAATGCGTAACCGCATGCTTTCCATTATCCACTACAGTCATACTTTGACGATCTTTAGGGTCCCTTGCCAGCGGGGCATCAATTGTCCCATAATCATGAGGAATGACTCCATGAACTATGGCACGGTATTTACGTGTTACAGACTTTGCAACGAGCTGATTTACAAGGCTTTCGTGAGCCAAATCATTTTTAGCAACCATCAGTAACCCCGAAGTGTCCTTATCGATTCGATGGACGATACCTGGTCGAAGCACACCATTGATGCCTGACAAATCTTTACAGTGAGCCATTAATCCATTCACAAGTGTTCCCGTTGTATGACCTGGTGCTGGGTGTACCACCATTCCCTTTGGCTTGTTTACAACTAATACATCACTATCCTCATAAAAGATCTCAAGGTCCATAGGCTCAGGAATCACATCAAGCTCCTCTGGATCAGGAATACTTATTTCTATTACATCCCCAACCGAACATTTATAACTGCTTTTTACTTTTTGTCCGTTAACAACTACGTTCCCGTCTTGCATCCATAGCTGTACTTGAGACCTCGACCATTCACTGTTTACACTTGAAAGGACCTTATCTAGTCTTTCGCCTTTATGCTCTTCATTAATTGTTTGTATTACTTTGTCCATTTGCTATCTCCTTAGATTGTCGCTCTTCTTGCCACATTTGTATCATTAATAAACCTACTCCAATAACTAAGGCTGAATCAGCAATATTAAAGATAGGGAAATTATAGTTAAAAATATACGTATGGATAAAATCCACTACTTCTTTATGTACTACTCGGTCGTAGAAATTACCAATCGCTCCTCCTAGCATTAACCCGAGAGCCACCCCAAGAAGCCTTTTACCTTTCGCTGCTTTTTGAAGATAATAAACAATCCCGACAATTACAATAACAGTTATTAAGTAAAAAAACCACATTTGTCCTTGTAAAATACCCCAAGCAGCCCCTCTATTACGGTGGGAGGTAATATAAAACCAATTTTCTATAACGGTTATGCTTTCTCCAAGCTCCATTCTTTTCACAACTAACCATTTGGTCCATTGGTCAAGAATTATGACAATTAATGCGATTATGTAATAAAACACAAAGGAAACCTCCAAACCTTCTCTTAATATTCCCTTTGCATTTTAGCACATTCTCTATAAAAACTACAGTAAACCCTTCAGATTAAAAAAGTGGTTTACATAAATACTGATCAAGCTTTCCACAGTCCTCCACCGTTTTTAAGGTTGGAACCATTTGAAGTAGTTCATAAGGTAATATTTCACCTGATATTTCGCATCTGCCAAATGTACCATTCTCCAATTTTTGAATGGCACTATTGATGTCTCTTAATTCTTCCTCAATAAGCGGTTTTACTAAGGGAGATCCTTTCGAATTTGATAATTGCATCATTAATTCAGTACGCGATTTCCGGAGTTCCAAATAGAGCTTTTGTTCAAATGCTTCCATTTTGTTCATACCTCCGTTTTCAGATGTTTTCCGTTAGTATATCGCGATGGACACGTTTCGACACGAACAACATTTAACAACGAAAACAATCATTAACGAAAGTGGAATAATTACTCATACATATTCCCTAAACACTAGAAAAACTCTCCGGAAATCCAGAGAGTTCTTCCATTTTTTATATAAGATGGCTGTAGTTTTCTTTTACTACGTCTGCACAACGTGGACAAAGCGTTGGGTGATCCTCTACTTTGCCAACTTCAGTTGTTACGGTCCAGCAACGTTCACAAGTTTCTCCTTCAGCTTTTGATACGACAATAGCAGCTGTTTCAAGCTTTACAGCTTCCGCAGGCGCAGTATCCATATCTCCAGCTAATTCGAAACCAGACACAATAAATAATTGTTGAAGGTTTTCATTAACAGATTGTAATAGTTCCTTTGTTTCCTTTGTTGGATACAAGCTAACTTTTGCTGTTAATGACTTCCCGATTACCTTTGCATTACGTGCTTCTTCTAAAGCTTTTAGGACATCATCACGAACCTTCATGAATTTCGTCCATTTTTCTTCAAGTTGCTTTGCATTAGGAAGGTCAACATGTAAAGGCATATCGGTTAATTGAACGCTATCTTCTTCCACATTAGGAATATAAACCCAAACCTCATCAGCCGTGTGAGAAAGAATTGGAGCTGATAATTTTGTTAACGCTAATAAGCTTTCATATAGAACCGTTTGGATTGCACGTCGCTCGTAGTGACTCTTTGCCTCAATATATAGAACGTCCTTTGCAAAGTCAAGGTAGAATGCACTTAGGTCTAGCGTACAGAAGTTATTGATTGCATGATAAATGCTTGCAAATTCGTATTCTTCATACGACTTTGTCACGGATTTAATTAATTTGTTTAGCTTCACTAGCATGAATTGATCTACTTCACGAAGCTTATCAAATTCTACTTTGTCCGTAGCAGGATTAAAGTCTGCTAAATTTCCAAGCAGGAATCGGAATGTGTTACGGATCTTACGATATACTTCAGCTACTTGCTTTAAGATAGCGTCAGACACACGAACATCTGATTGATAATCCACTGATGCTACCCATAAGCGTAAAATATCTGCACCAAGCTGATCCATTACCTTAGCAGGAACAACCACATTACCAATTGATTTACTCATCTTTCTACCTTCTCCATCAAGAGCGAAACCATGGCTTAGTACTCCCTTATATGGAGCCTTCCCTGTTACAGCTACCCCTGTAGATAATGAAGAGTTAAACCATCCACGATACTGGTCAGATCCTTCGAGATAAAGATCCGCTGGTCTTTGTAAATCACTTCTCTCTTCTAGAACAGCTTGATGGGAAGAACCAGAATCAAACCAAACGTCCATAATATCCGTTTCTTTTGTAAATTTCCCATTCGGGCTTGATGGATGTGTAAAGCCTTCAGGTAACAGCTCTTTAGCTTCTCTTTCAAACCAAATATTTGAACCATTTTCACGGAATAACCCGGATACATGCTCAATGGTTTCATCCGTGATAATTGGTTCTCCGTCTTCGCCATAAAATACAGGAATTGGAACACCCCATACACGTTGACGAGAAATACACCAATCTCCACGGTCACGTACCATATTGAATAGACGAGTTTCTCCCCAAGCTGGAACCCACTTCGTTTCTTTAACAGCTTCCAACAAGTCTTCTCGGAAATCTTTAATTGAAGCAAACCACTGAGCTGTTGCACGGAAGATAACTGGTTTCTTTGTTCTCCAGTCATGCGGATAAGAGTGAGTAATAAATGTAAGTTTTAATAAAGCACCCACTTCTTGAAGCTTTTCCGTAATCGGCTTATTTGCTGTATCATAGAAAAGTCCTTCAAAGCCCACTGCTTCCTTCGTCATTACTCCTTTATCATCAACTGGACAAAGAACGTCTAAACCGTATTTTTGACCTACATGGAAGTCGTCTTCCCCATGCCCTGGAGCCGTATGAACACAACCCGTTCCCGCATCCGTCGTGACATGTTCCCCAAGCATCACTAAAGACGTACGTTCATATAAAGGATGCTTAGCTAAAACATGTTCTAGCTCCTGTCCTTTCACTGTCTTTACTACCGTTACTTCTTCCCAGCCAATTTCCTTTGTGACTGCTTCTAAAAGCTCTTCAGCCACAACGTACTTTTTATTATTTACTTGAGCAACAACATAATTTAATGTTGGATGAACGGAAATTCCAAGGTTTGCTGGAATAGTCCACGGTGTTGTTGTCCAGATAACGATTTCCGTATCCGCATCAAGCACACCCTTTCCATCTTGAACAGGGAAGCCAACATAAATCGAAGCTGACTTTTTATCCTGGTACTCAATTTCCGCTTCTGCTAATGCTGATTCGCTTGAAGGTGACCAGTAAACCGGCTTTAATCCTTTATAGATATAGCCTTTCTTCGCCATTTCACCAAAAACCTTAATTTGCTGTGCTTCATATGCCGGATCAAGAGTGATATAAGGATTCTCCCAATCTCCACGAACACCTAAACGCTTAAACTGAGTACGCTGAGAATCAATTTGCCCTAAAGCATACTCTTCACAAAGCTTACGAAACTCCGCTACTGTAAGTTCCTTGCGTTTCACACCCTTATTGGTTAATGCTTGCTCGATTGGCAGCCCGTGTGTATCCCAACCAGGAACATAAGGAGCATTGTAACCACTCATTGACTTATAACGCACAATAAAGTCTTTAAGGATTTTATTTAATGCGTGCCCCATATGAATATCTCCATTTGCATACGGAGGCCCATCGTGAAGAACAAACATCGGACGATCCTTCGTACGATCTTGAACTCTAGAATAAATATCCAGTTGGTTCCACTTTTCTTGAATCTCTGGCTCACGCTTTGGCAAATTTCCACGCATCGGGAATTCCGTTTGCGGCATCAATAACGTATCTTTATAATCCATTTTTAAACTTCCTCCTAAATCTTCCTCATCTAGCTACATTGTTACCAGTTATTAGTAAAAATAAATACAAAAAAGCCCTCTCATCCCAAAAAGGGACGAGAAGGCTTGTATTCCCGCGGTACCACCCTAGTAGATAGGCTAAAAACCCATCCGCTCTAAAATTCGTAACGTGAATTTAGACGCCAAAGCTTACTATTCCTAGTGGACGTTCAGCTTGGTACTCAAGGGTGATGTTCAAACTTATCGCTTTTGTTAACCTCCCACCAACTGTTAACTCGCTAGAAAAAGCATTGATAAATTCTACTATCCCTGTCATCGCAACATACAATTTTTACTTGTTAAAAAATTATATTCGAAGAACCGGCTTTTCGTCAAGCCAATGAATCTTCTTCTTCTTTTAAATTTGCAGATTTTAATTCTGCTGAATCAAGCTCGTATTGTAATAGATGATCCCAATCATCGTTATTAAGCATATCAAGCTGAGCTTCAATAAGCATTTTAAAGCGCGTTCTAAATACTTTGGATTGCTTTTTCAAATCCTCAATTTCTAGAGCAATTTTACGCGCTTTAGAAAGGGATTCATTTACAATACGATCCGCATTTTTCTCTGCTTCTCTAATAATTAGCTTAGCTTCTTTTTGAGAATTACGCTTTAGCTCTTCCGCTGCTTCTTGAGCTACAACAATTGATTTATTTAAGGTTTCTTCAATATTCGAAAAATGAGTTAAACGCTCATTCATATCTTTTAATCGTTCATCCAGTTCTTTCTTTTCTCGAATAATCAATTCGTAGTCCTTGATGACTTGGTCAAGGAACTCATTTACTTCATCTTCATCGTAACCACGGAATCCTTTTGTAAATTCCTTGTTATGTATGTCTAACGGTGTTAATGGCATTATAAGCCACCTCCAATTGCTTAATAGTATATACTATTCATTGTAACAGATATTCGACAAGTACTTTTAAATTCCTGCAAATTTTTTATAAATTATTGATGTTTTTCTACAACAATTCGCCATTTATCTTTCTTTGTTTTCCCATCGATGGAAGATAGTTTTGCCCTTCCGTATCCTCGTACCGATAAGACATCGTCTTCCTTACATTCAAATGAAGGATTTTCAATGGTCATCCAATTAATTTTCACTACTCCACCTGCAATTAATGTTTGAGATTTCTGACGAGAAATATTATGAGCAGCAGCTATAATTGTATCTAATCTTAGCGAAGAAACGGTGGTCGTGTACTCATTCCATTGTTCCCTCATTTGAATGGCTTCGTCCAGACGCCGCTCTTTTAAACTTACTTTTGAACGTCCTACCGACTCCAGCTGCATGGATATATAATCGCTTACTTCATTGGCGACAAAGAGTTGAATAGTTTCCTCTTCTATAAGGATGTCTCCAAATTTCCCTCTTTTTAATCCAAGCGACATCATGCTGCCTAATATTTGCCGATGCTCTATAGATACAAACTTATTTGGGTAGATTAGCTCATATAATGAAATTTGGAAATCCTCTACCTCTACAGAATAATAATCTGGATAAATGAAGGCTCTCTTTCTTTCCACTTGTTCTGCTCCACCGAAAAATTGAACCTTTACCTCCGAATTCGCTCCAATAATGATCTCGACAATTTTCTGCTCTCTCGGGTCAAGAAAGTCCGTCAGCTTCGGAGCATAGTTACTTTCCACCTGTTCCTTCCAGCTCATTACTTGATCGACAAAACTATGCTCTTCGCGTCGGAAGTGCTGATGCAAATCCATATTCATTCAAACTCCAATCCAATATTAAGATATGAAAGTGCAAAAAAGGGGCAATTATGCCCCTTTTAGCTAAAACCAACCAAATAGCGTATACAAGCCTGTTGATGCTAATTTTAATACAAAAATACCAACAATCGGGGAAATATCAATCATTCCACCGATCGGAGGAATAATTTTTCGGAACGGCTCTAAATACGGTTCACAAATTCTTGCTAAAAATTGCCCAATAGCGGTTTCTCTTGCATTTGGAAACCACGACATTAGAATATAAATAATTAATGCCCAAGAGTAGATTTCAATCACTTGTCTCAAAATATATAGAAGTAAATCCATTTACCTATTACCACCTCGTATCTTCGTATTCTGTTTCTTGAATAAGTTGCGAGATATTGCCTGAAACCTCCACATTATCAGGAGTACACAAGAAAATTTCTGCACCAATCTTTTGTATATCTCCACCGATCGCATACACTGTACCACTTAAAAAATCAACAATCCGTTTCGCTTGGTCACGTTCAATTCTGTGTAAATTCACAACAACCGCCCGACGGTTTTTTAATTGATCTGCAATTTCCTGTGCTTCTGCATACACTCTAGGTTCAATTAATACTACTTTTGAAGATTTTTGAACACTCTGCAAACTTACCACATTCTGTTTTGGAGACACACTTTGTTGCTGCTGTGATTGCGGTTGTCTTTGTGGCTTTGCTGCTGGAGCCTCGTACTCCTCTTCTTCATACTCATATTCATCATCTAAGAAAAAGAATGTTTTAAATTTTGATTTAAGACTCATTCATTACACCTCCCACACTATTCGCCCACTAAAGCGGTGCCGATTCGTATCATCGTAGCCCCTTCTTCGATGGCAATTTCAAAATCATTAGACATACCCATCGAAAGCTCCAAACATGGAGCATAAGGTAAATCGATATGTTGAATTTCAACTTGAAGTTTTTTTAACGTCTGAAAGCATTGTCTAATGATCGTATCGTCCTCAGTAAAGGGTGCCATCGTCATTAGCCCTTCAACTCTTATTTTCGGGAATTTTTTTAATTCCTTAATAAATGGTACCACCATCTCTGGAGTTAATCCATGTTTTGATTCTTCGCCTGAGGCATTCACCTGTACGAAGCAAGAAATCGTTCTTTCTCCGGCTCTTGCATTAATCTCCTTTGCCAAAGACTCACGATCTAAAGAGTGGATATAATCTACTTTATCTATAATATTTTTTACCTTTCTTGTTTGAAGAGTTCCGATAAAATGCCAGGTAGGCTTGTCCCCTAAAGTGGTCCACTTTTCAAGTAGGCCTTCATCACGGTTTTCACCAAGATGTGTTACCCCAGATTTTAATGCCTCTGACGCTCTTTCTGTCGATACATATTTTGTTACAGCAATGATTTTTACTTCCTCTGGGAATCTTTTGCTCCTTTGACATGCTACATTTATCTTTTCCTGGAGCATACGTAGATTTTCACTAACTTTCATTCTCTCGATTGCTCCTCCTTCCAACCAATAAAACTCATCATCCTACCCGTTTTCCCCTTGTCTCTTCGGTGGGAGAAAAAATAATCAGAATCACAACTCGTACATAAATCAGTTACCTGAATATTTGCCTCATTCATTCCTGCTTTGAGGAGAATGAGTTTATTTAACTCTTTTAGGTTTAAGTGGTATTGATTACCTTTGATACGATTATATGGTTTTTTTTCGACATCTTCCACTAAATTTTCCACATGTGAAATGACTTTATCATCTACAATATAACATTTTTCGCAAATGGAGGGGCCAATTACTGCGAAAATTTCCGAAACTGGAATTTTTTCGTCCTCAAAAACAGTTATCACTTCTTTTGCGATCCCTCCTACTGTCCCTTTCCACCCTGCATGAGCAATCGCAATTGCTTTGTATTTGGGAGCAATAAAATAGAGCGGAACACAGTCAGCAAAGCACAATGTTAAAAGCAGATTTTTATCATAGGTAAAGAAAGCATCGGTATCCCTGAAAGCATCGGCATATGAATTTGAACCTAGCCCACGGTCATGGACCGAGACTTTTTTTACATGTATATCATGCGTCTGCTCGGCACCAACCCAATGAGTTAACGGGATACCAGTGCGTTTTGACAAGATTTCTCGATTTGAGCAAACATCCCTTTCCAGATCCCCAACATGAAATCCTATATTCAATGTTGAAAAGGAGTTTTTGCTTTGTCCTCCGTTTTTCGTAGTAAATCCCGCTACAAGACCATCAAAACGATCGGTCCAATCTTTTATGATGAAATGAGACGATTCTTTTAGAATAAATGGTTCCATTTATAAAAACCTCAATTGTTTGTTGATTTTTCTATAGTTTACCATAATTCGTAGTATACTCCCAGTGAATTCAGGCTTACTTGGCCTCTGCTTCATCATATTGCCCTTCATTAACTCCTCTGTAACGAACTAATATGACATCTTCACCAATTTTAAGGATATTTCTCCATGAAATAATAATTTCTTCTTCTTTTCCAAAGAAGCCTAACATCCGTCCGTTACCACTCACAATAATGGCCTCAATTTTACCGTTTGATAAGTTTATTTCTATATCACTAATATTCCCTAACTTTTTGCCATCTGCAACATTGACCACATCTTTGATTTGAAATTCTGAAATTTTCACCATCACATTTCACTCCCGACTATTCGATAGTTAAATATATGAAGAAGGGAGGACTATTCATGATTGTTTTATACAAAAAAACTACCGAGAAGAATCGGTAGTTTAGGTTTGTATGTTTTTATTCATTTGTTTAATAGCAGCTTTTTCTAATCTTGATACTTGTGCTTGGGAGATTCCAATTTCTTCGGCGACTTCCATTTGAGTTTTCCCTTGGAAGAAGCGCTTTCTTAGAATGAGCTTTTCTCTTTCATTGAGTCGTCTCATACCTTCTTTTAAAGCAATTTCTTCAATCCATTGAACATCCTTGTTACGTTCATCACTCAATTGATCCATCACATAGATTGGGTCTCCACCGTCGTTATAGATTGGCTCAAATAACGAAACGGGGTCTTGAATGGCATCTAAAGCAAATACAATTTCTTCATGAGAAACATCTAGTACTTTTGCTATTTCTTCAGCAGTTGGCTCCTTTGACGTCTCACTCATTAGTTTTTCTCGAACTTGTAACGCCTTGTAAGCAATATCCCTTAAAGAACGGGATACACGAATTGGGTTGTTATCTCTTAAGTATCGTCGAATTTCTCCGATTATCATTGGAACAGCATAAGTAGAGAATTTTACGTTTTGACCTAGGTCAAAATTATCAATTGATTTCATCAACCCGATACACCCAACTTGAAACAGGTCATCAACAAACTCACCACGATTGTTAAATCGCTGAATGACACTTAACACAAGACGTAAGTTTCCATTCACGAGCTTCTCTCGGGCTGTTATATCCCCGGCTTGCATTTCTTTAAATAGCAATCGCATTTCTTCATTTTTCAAAACTGGTAACTTAGATGTATCAACACCGCAAATTTCAACTTTATTACGAGTCAATTCTTTTCCCTCCTCACAGGAGCTGCTGTACAAAAAACAGTATCTCCCCGAGAAGGAAAAATATGCACATCCAAAATGGACATGCATACTAAGAATTTCCTATAAATGTCTGTAGGACAGGCGTTACACATATAATTTTATCGTAAAAATTTTTTCTTTCTACGAAGAATTATCCTAAACCATTTTATTAAACTCTTTCTTCAGTCTTTTTATAATTCTTTTTTCGAGCCTTGATATATATGATTGTGATATACCAAGCATATCTGCGACGTCTTTTTGGGTTTTTTCTTCCCCTGTACCTAATCCGAATCTAAGCTCCATGATTTGTTTTTCACGGTCATTCAGCTGGTGCAATGCTTTTAATAAGAGCTTTTTATCAACATTGGCTTCCAGGTCTTTTGTAATAATGTCTTCTTCTGTTCCTAATACATCGGACAATAACAGTTCGTTGCCGTCCCAGTCAATATTCAGGGGCTCATCAAAGGAAACTTCTGAACGAATTTTATTATTTCTCCGTAAGTACATGAGTATTTCATTTTCGATACATCTAGATGCATATGTAGCAAGCTTAATTTTCTTTTCAGGATTAAACGTGTTAACTGCCTTAATTAAACCTATTGTTCCAATACTAATTAAATCCTCAATATTAATTCCTGTATTTTCAAACTTTCTAGCTATATAAACGACAAGTCGTAAATTTCTCTCTATAAGGATGGACCTTGCTGCTTTATCCCCACTTGGAAGCTTTTGAAGCAACACTTCCTCTTCTTCTTTTGATAACGGTGGAGGCAAGGCCTCACTTCCACCAATATAGAAGACCTCATCTGTCTTGAGTCCTAGCTTAATTAATAATTTATACCAGTAATAAGAAAGTCGAAGTTTTATACTTTTCATGAGTTGTCCTCCTTCTAATTTGTGTTTTTCTGAGTATAGTATTATTAGCTTACCTTTACATCTGATTTCACCTTTGCGACACCTGTTACCATCTTTGGATGTACAATACATTGAAACGTATCGTCAGAGGAAAGCTGCTGGGTTGTAAAGGAAACTAATCCTTTGTCCACTTGAATTATTTTTTCTTCCATCTCTATTTGCAGTTGGTCAGGCTTAATTGCAATAATAAGCTGATGCTCTTGTCCAACTACTTTATATGGAATAATCCGGAGCTTATTTTCCCATTCAGTTGGAAGAGAGGCGGATCCATAAATGATTTCATCCTTTTCACTTGAGAGTATCCTAATGGATTCAGGGATCGTGTCTAATTGGTTATGGACAGAAACAAACATGACAGGCATTTTGGTGAGAGGATCATAAAGTTGATTTCCACTGTCTATAAGCCCTTTACATGTCAATTGACTTTCTCCAATCTGAATATGAATAGAAACCATTTGATCAAATTGTATTTTCGTCATTTCAAATTGTTCAATATTTGATCTAGAGAAATGCCATGCAATTGGAAAGCCTAAGAGAACAAAGAACCAGCTAATCGGATCACCAAATCCCTTTACACTTCCTATTAACACAGAAGAGGTCAATTGGTTATCAAACTGAATGAAATAATGAACCCCAATAAGAGCTCCACCTACCAAAAAGGTAACGAAATAGAAGGTCATCGTCGTACGGATGAAGGTCCGTACTCTTTTGTATCCAAAGGTAACAAGAACCATCACTAAAGAAAATGCTAATTTCACAATAGGATGACCAGAATAATTCTGAAAAGGAGTAAATGCTAATATAATAATGAAGGATCCTATGAGTCCTCCACAAAACAGTCTCCAAATCTTATACTCTCTTTTTACTATTATGGCAGTTAAATAAAGAAGTAACGTATCGAAAAGGAGATTTAGCAGCCAAATCACATCTAAATATAGTGTCAAAGATTTTCCTCCTTGCTCGTTTCTCCTTTTTCAATCTATTATTCTGTTATGAAAAAGTATAACGTACATAGATGTTGGAAGTGTGTCACTTTATGTACACAAAAAAGAAGAGATTTTCACAAATCCCTCCGTTTTTTGTCAAAATTTCTCATGTCAGGTTGGGAAAATCAATTTTCCTCTTAAACCAAAATAAAAAGCAGAATTCTAGACGAATTCTGCTTTTTGTATAGATAGGGTTAACTAGCGCCTTCTATTGCGATTACGTAAGAAAGTAGGAATATCTAACGTATCGTCACTATTATGTGAAGTAGTTGGTCGTACAGGTTCATTGTACTCCTCTTCACGAATAATTTCTCTTTGTGGCTTTGTAGTTGCTACTGATTGTTTTTGTTGCCCAAATGATGGACGATTGGTTGGTTTTGGTTGAGATATGTCTTCGTTGAATCCAGTCGCAATTACTGTTACAACAATCTCATCCTTTAAGTTATCATTGATTACCGAACCAAAGATCATATTCACTTCTTGGTCTGATGCTGAAGCGACGATGTCTGCTGCTTCTTGTACTTCATATAAGCTTAAATTTGACCCACCAGTAATGTTCATCAACACACCTTGAGCTCCATCAATGGATTTTTCAAGCAGCGGAGAAGAAATGGCTTTTTTCGCTGCTTCTGTTGCTCGGTTTTCTCCTGCAGCTACACCAATCCCCATAAGAGCTGAGCCTTTGTTAGACATAATTGTCTTTACATCTGCAAAGTCTAAGTTGATTAAACCTGGTGTTGCAATTAGATCCGAAATACCTTGAACCCCTTGGCGAAGAACATTGTCAGCCTCACGGAAAGCTTCAAGCATTGGCGTACTTTTATCCACAATTTCAAGAAGACGATCGTTTGGAATCACAATAAGTGTATCAACCGCTTCCTTCATAGACGAGATTCCGCCTTGAGCTTGAGTCGAACGCTTTCTACCTTCAAACGTAAATGGTCTTGTTACAACACCTACAGTTAATGCACCTAACTCACGGGCGATTTGAGCAATGACTGGTGCAGCTCCTGTTCCAGTTCCACCACCCATACCAGCCGTAACGAAAACCATATCCGCTCCAGCTAACACTTCTTCAATTTGTTCTCTACTTTCTTCAGCTGCTTTTTTTCCTACTTCAGGGTTTGCTCCTGCTCCAAGTCCACGAGTAAGCTTTCCCCCAATTTGCATTCTAGTTTCAGCTTTTGATAAATTCAATGCCTGAGCATCTGTATTTACAGCAATAAACTCGACACCCTGGACGCCATGCTCAATCATACGATTAACAGCATTATTTCCGCCTCCACCAACGCCGATTACTTTTATAGTTGCCAATGAGTCTAAATTTGTATCAAATTCCAACATGACGTATCCTCCTAATTCGTCGATATTCCCGGTAGCGGTCAATTGAAAACACTATTCAAAAAAGTAACCAAGGAATTTTTTCACTCGTGATGTCATTTTTTCTTCCGGCTGCTTGTCCGGTTTTGCTTTTGGTTGTGGCTGCTTTTGAACTCTTTTTTCCTTTGTTTCAGAGGCAGCTGTACTGTTACCAATAGACCGACCTTGTATTTTAGCATTTTTATAAGCGAATTTTATTAAACCGACAGCAGTCGTGTATTGTGGCTCACGCACTCCAATATAATCCGGAATGGCGATGCGTACTCGGTTTTGGAAAACCACTTGAGCTAATTCAAGAATTCCTTGGGTGTTTGCAACTCCACCTGACAACACATAACCACCAGGTAAATCACGAATCCCCAAACGTCTAATTTCATTTTGAATAAGGTCAAAAACTTCTTCCATTCTTGCTTCAATAATATCAGAAACTTCAAGCTGGTTAAACTGTTGATGCTGATCGCTTCCGATAATCGGTACGCTAAACACTTCTTCCTCGGAAGCATGGTCATAAAAAGCATGTCCATGTTTCGTTTTTATTTTCTCAGCATCTTCAGTAGATGTACGAAGACCAATCGAGATATCTTTTGTTATATGGTCTCCACCAACTGGAAGTACACTTGTTGCTCGTAAGAACCCTTGTTCAAAGACACTAATGGTTGTTGACCCTCCACCTATATCAACGAGTGCCACCCCTAAGTTTTTTTCATCCTTAGAAAGTGCAAAAGCACCAGAAGCTAGTGGTTGTAAAGTAATATCAAGGATTTCTAATCCAGAACGTTCTACGCATCGAAGAGTATTATGTAAAATCGTCTTAGAACCTGTAATTATCGTTCCTTCCATTTCAAGCCTTACACCTATCATTCCCCGCGGGTCATTTATTTCATCTAGTCCATCTACAATAAATTGCCTAGGAATGACATCAATAATCTCACGCTCAGGAGGAATAGAAATTACTTGCGCTGCATCAATTACTCGAGCTACATCACCGTTGGTAATTTCACGATTTTCACTTGAAACAGCTACTACACCATGACAAGGCTGTAACATCACATGATTTCCAGTTACACCAACAATTACCTTATTAATTTCCATGCCTATCATTCTCTCAGCTTGTTCTATTGCCTTTCTAATAGAATGAACGGTTTCATCTATATCAACAATGGATCCTTTTCTTAGTCCTTCGGATTTAACATTGCCAACACCAATAATATTCAAAGAGTCATTGACCATTTCCCCAATGATCACTTTTACACTGGATGTACCGATGTCAAGACTTACATAAATTTCATTGCTGTTCATTCTTTGGCACCTCCTTTAACAATTCAAAAAATTGAACAACAATTCCGTTTTTCTGACCGTATAATAATGTATCTATAAAATTATTCGGCAAAATTAATATATTCCCTTTTAAAATATACAAATTTTTTCTATTTTTCTTTACTTGTAGACCATTTTGTTAGCAAAATTCTTCGAATAACGGCTATATTTTGAAACAGCCTTACTCCAAAGGCAAAAACTGCTGCTAAATACAAGTCTACACCAAGATGAACACCTAGAAAAGCTAAACTTGCAGCAAGAATAATATTAAAGAAAAAACCGGAAACAAAAACCTTTTCATCATATATATTTTGCAAATGCGCCCTAATTCCCCCGAATAAAGTATCAAGGGCTGCTAATACGGCGATGGATAGATAATTAGAATATTCCTCTGGAACAGATATATCGGTTAATAAACCTAGGACGACTCCAATTATTAATCCTAAAAGGGGAAGCCACATGATTAACTATCTCCTTTGTCAGATTTTACTTGCTCCATACCTCTAATTCGAATGGAATCTTCAAAGGCTGGTACAGTAATGGAAAGCTCAGGCTTCTTTACGGTAACGGTTAGATTATCAATAAAGAATTCTTCTGCTGATTTAGAAACCTGCATTTGATTGTACAGCTTTTCCGCAACGGTAAAATCCACTGTCAAGACGATAATTTCGATAGGAAATTTCGTTAGAGAACGTCCGTTTATTTTCGTTTCGCCATTGATATCACGGATAACCGTTGTATTGATCACCCTTTGACCAGCGACTGAAACATGTTTTGCACCATACATATTTATTTCATTAAGTAGTCGTTCTAATAGGTCTGCTGAAAGCGTAGCACCTGCAGTCCCTAGGATCAATTCTTCATTCAGTTGTTCTATGTAAATCGTCAAACCTGGTCCAGACATCTCAGTTAGTCCTGCTTCTTGCTTTAATTCCTCTAGAGTATTCCTTAATGTATTCTCCTTGCCTTGTTCCCTTTCCGTTTCGTATTCGTTCAATTTTTCTTCATTGGAACGAATTTCTTTAATCAGTCGCGATTGAAGCTCCTTTTCCTTCACTAAGTCTTCACGAAGCTGCCATGTATCCCGTGTGTCTCTTACCTCTGGCTTAGAGACAGTTTGAAATTGGATAGCAAGCATAAAGCCTACAATCACCCCGATGATTACCAAGCTATTTATTTTCTTTCTGTCCACGCAATAATCACCTAGCTTTCTACAATATTTGTGGACAAAACTTGCAAATGAGTTAAGTACCTAATAGTGGATCTAAAATAACTTCTTCTTTTTTCTCGATCGTTACTTCAATATTGTCACTTACAAGCATATCTTTAATTCCACCTGTTATATTCAATGCAGAGGTCATGACATCAGGATCACCAATAGCCGTAATTACGAATGGAGCAGGATGCTGATAGCCATCCACTTCAATCACTGGACCATTACAAAGAATATAGGAATTATGTGTGAGCCTTTGCCCATTTATCGCAATTGCCGCAGCACCCGATATATATAACTCATTAATTACTTTAAAGACATGATGCTCATGAACAATATAGTTATTAATGTTTTCTTCATTTGGATTGTAGTCACCATCAGCAAGGGACACTTTTACTCCCCTTCCTTTTACCTTAACTTTCCCTACAAACATACGATATTTCTCTGCGTCTTCTGCAATATTGAAGAAAACTTGTTCTTCTTTCGCTAATGCTTCTTCAATCTCTACAATTTTATCTTGTTTTTCCTTTAACTCATTTTGAAGCTCTCGGTTTCTTTCTTCCTGAGCAATCAACTGATTGCGCAATTCTAAATCCCGATTCCATTGCTTGTCCGATATCGTATTTTGTGCCTTTTCCTGTTTAGTTAAGTGGTAAGAAAAAGACACCATATATCCTAATACAAGGAAAACTAACGAGAGGATAACATGTTTACCCTTCACCCTCTTCTTCACTTGTTTCAACTCCTCCTGATTCGTATGATTTAAAATACGAACCAACCTCTAAATCAATGACTCCCTTTTGTGATGGATCTAACTGACTCACGATGGAAGGGTAATGTATCATTTTTTTTGAAAAGCTCCTTAAAGATGCACTTACTTCATTTCCATCATTCATGTATAAAGAAATATGGAAACGATCCGTTTCTTTCGGTGTGTAATTCACTTCAGAAATGGAGTAAAGAATTTCAAACGGGAGCTCTTTCAAGCTACTAACCATCTCTTCAAGTATCTCTCCTTCTGTAAAACCAATTAATATTGGAGCATTAGAAGGTGAGCTCGTACTTCCCTCATCCTCAAGTATTTCACCATTCTCTAAAACGGGAATAAACGAATTTTCTTTTGCAATAACTGCTATTCGATCATATTCCTTTACAGTGATTAATACATTATTAGGGAATGACCATTTTACTGTTGCTGTTTTTATTTCCGGAAGCTTTTCTATTTCCTTTTCCACTTCTTTTTTATCGAGCTTCCAAATATTCATACCAGTGGACAAGCCACTGCTTTCCACTAGATGTTCAGCCTTGTATAAGTCATTACCAGAAACACTTATCCTTTTAATATGACTTAACGGTGATTGGAAATAAACGACACAAACGATTAACAAGAAGAATAAACTTAATAAAGTGACCAGTCTTCTATTAGCCTTTTTTCGTCTTTGTTGTTTCAACTTGGGAATCCGTTCTTCAATCGAGACTATTTTCCCTTGATCCAATCCAATCACCTCACCAATGCAACTATATTTTGAGTAATAAATTGATAATCCAATAATTTTTTATAAGTGAAAACAACGGCACGAGAAATCATGCCGTTATTTTTAGGTAATAAGTAATTTCCCAAGTATTTATTATATCATATAGTGATACTTTGTAAGGGGGACATTCATCCTATTTTATTCCTATTATTTCAACTTCTGTTTCCATTTTTACTTCATACAAGTCATATATTGTATCCTTGACATGCTGAATTAACTGTAAAACATCATCTGCCTTTGCATTTCCTGTATTTACAATGAAATTCCCATGCATCTCTGATATCTTAGCCCCACCGATTTGGTAACCCTTTAGGCCAGCAACCTCAATCAACTTACCTGCATAATTTGGCAGTGGATTTCGAAAAATACTGCCTGCACACGGGAAATTCCAAGGTTGTGTCTCTTTTCGGTAGTCCTTGTTCTTTTGCATTTCACTAAAAATAGAATCCTTGTTTCCTTCTTTCAATGAAAATACTGCTTCAACAACAACTCCTGGACGTTTTTTTTGCAGCACAGAGGTTCGATAAGAAAATTCCATTTGCTCATTCGAAACCCATTCTAATGAACCGTCTTCAAATAGTACAAGCGCTTTGTCAAGTATCTTTGAAATATCAGATCCGTGTGCCCCGGCATTCATGAACACTGCCCCACCGACAGATCCAGGAATCCCACTAGCAAACTCTAATCCTGATAGCCCTTTTCTACTGATTGAGGTGGCCAAGCTCACAAGTGAGTGTCCACCACCAACCGTAAGTGTAGTACCATTTATCTCAACCTTATCTAACCCTGAACCAAGTTTAATGACCACACCGGAAATTCCTCGATCAGCCACGAGTAAGTTTGACCCTCTTCCAATAGCAATCCACTGTACTTTGTACTTTCGGATCAAATTCATGGTCGTTTCTAAGTTTTCTACTGATGAGGGCTCTACAAAAAGTTCTGCAGGTCCACCAATCTTAATCGTTGTATGATTCGCCATTGGCTCATTTTCTTTAACCGTTCCAATCTTAGATTGCTTTAGTTCTTCAGCTAATCCAATCATTCCTACCTCCCCTTTCAGTCGGAGTTATTTTATCTTATGCATCGTGTCAAATCTAGGCTACAAACTAAGGATTCATTATCGACTGTTTCTTTCTTTTAATAACGTCTCCATTAATTGATACAGTCTCTGGGCCGCATCACGAATTCCTAATTTATAGGCCGCTTGCTTCATTTCTTTTAAGCTCTCTTTATGAAGTAAGAGAGAATCCATTTGCTCTATTAATTTAGTAGCCGTTAAGTCTTTTTCCAGCATTAGTATGGCAGCACCATGATCACTTAAGGCGCGAGCATTTTTTTCCTGGTGATTGTTTGTTACATAGGGGCTAGGAACTAGTATGCTTGGTACTCCTAATGATGTCAATTCAGCTAACGTCGTTGCACCTGCTCGAGCAACAATTAAATCCATTCCTGCAAGCACTTCTGGCATATTATGAATAAAAGGCTTAACAATTACGTTATCAGGATTACCTACCAATTCCACTTCTTTAAGTACTTCATCATAGTGCACCTCTCCAGTTACATATAATACCTGATAAGGTTTTTCACTAAGCACTGATAATGATTTTAAAATCGCTTCATTGATTGGTCGCGCCCCACGACTTCCACCTACTACTAGCACTGATGGGACATTCGTTTTTAAACCAACAGACAGCTTTCCCTTAATTCCATCCTTATTTAATACTTCAGATGCCCTAGGATTCCCTGTAAGCTCCACCTTTTCTTGAGGAAAATAGCTTTTGGCTTCTTCAAAACAAATAGCAACCTTATCAACATATCGACTTAAAAATTTATTCGTTAATCCTGGCACACTGTTTTGTTCATGTATGATGGTTGGAATTCCGAGCTTAGAAGCAGCATAAACAACAGGACCGCATACGTACCCGCCTGTTCCTATGACAACATCTGCTTTAAATTCTTTTAAATATTGCTTACTTTTTTGAACACCCTTTAAAAATCTAAATACCGTTTTCACATTATCTATTGAAAGCTTACGTTTAAACCCAGTAATATGTATTGATTGAAAAGGAATATTTTCTCTTCTAACAATGGTGTTTTCTAATCCTTTTTCGGTACCGATATATAAAAACTCAGCATTTTTATGTTCCTTTTGTATCTCTCTAATAAGGGCTAGAGCCGGATAAATATGACCACCGGTTCCACCACCACTTACAACTATACGCAATTCTTTCCACTCTCCTTAACGTTGAAAAATCAACTATTCACAGATGATAGTCATGATGTAATCTGAAAAAAATCACCCTCACGTTTTACCCCATTTTACTATATTTCAAACGACAAATCGAAAAACAACGAACGATTGTCATCTAAATGTAATAATAAACAGAAGAGAACCCTGCATGAATTACAGGGTTCTTAGCATACCTATCTCATAATTTCGAGTGTTTACTAACGTTTAGTAGCACCCCAATGGCCATAAGCATGAGTGTTAAGGAAGAACCTCCATAGCTTAGAAACGGAAGAGTAATTCCAGTAACCGGCATCAATCCTGTAACTACACCCACGTTAATCATTACTTGAATAGCGACCATTGCAACAATTCCAACTGCTAAAAAACTACCAAATAAATCTGGAGCACCTAAAGCAATTCGAATTCCACGCCATAATAATAAAGCGAATAAAAGGAGAACAAAAGAGCCTCCAATGAAACCCAATTCCTCCGCCAAGATAGCAAAGATAAAATCAGTTTGTGGTTCAGGTAGATAGAAGAACTTTTGTCTACTTTGCCCTAATCCCAAACCGAATAATCCACCTGGACCAATCGCATATAGAGATTGAATGATTTGAAAACCACTGCCGAGTGGGTCCTCCCATGGATCTAAAAAGGAGGTAATCCTCTTAATCCGATAAGGGGCTGATATAACAAGCCCAACAAACCCAATAACCCCTAGCAATCCTAAGCCCACAAAATGGCCAATTCTAGCACCAGCGATAAAAATCATGACAACAGATGTTCCAACCATCACCGTTCCAGTCCCTAAATCTGGCTGTAGCATAATCATCCCGAAGGCTAGGAATACTAAGCCAAGGGATGGCATTAGACCTTTTCTAAAAGAAGTAATCTTTTTTTGATTTTCCGAAAGAAACTTTGCTAAAAACGCAATCATCGCGAGCTTCATAAACTCTGAAGGCTGAATAGAAAACGCCCCAACTCCAATCCAGCTTCGGGAGCCGTTTCTTACATTTCCTATCCCTGGGATGAGTACAAGAACAAGAAGGACAAAACAGATGATTATGATCATTTTTGCGAAAGTTCGCCACGTCCAATAATCGACATTCATAATGAAGAACATGGCCACAATTCCGACCCCAGCAAACAACATTTGTCGTTTGGCAAAATAAAAGGAATCGTCAAATTTATAGTCAGCCCAAATGGCACTCGCACTATAAACCATAATTAATCCGGTCGCTAATAGGGTAAATGTTACAATCAATAATATCAGATCTGGAGTAGCTTTTTTAGTCGGCAAAAGAACACACCTCGAATGCAAGTTTTAGGGCTTACAGTGAGGATTACACCTTAATTAGATACCATTACGTTCAATAGTCTCCATAAGACAAGCCCTTACTTAAGCTTATGCACCGCATTGATAAAAATGTCTCCTCTAACCTCAAAAGTTTTGTATTGATCCCAGCTAGCACATGCAGGTGATAAGAGGATCACATCTCCTGGACTTGAGTGTGTAAAGGCAACAGGTACGGCTTTTTCCACATTATCGACACGGACTATTGTTTTTATTCCTGCCTTCTGTGCTGCCTCCTCAATTTTAGGAGCCGTTTGTCCAAACGTGACAACAGTTTTCACATTTTGTAAGAATGGAATTAACTCGTCAAACCCGTTTCCACGATCCAATCCTCCGGCAAGTAACACAATAGGTGTTTTAAATGCAGATAAAGCTTTTTCTGTTGCTAATATATTCGTTGCTTTTGAATCATTATAAAACTTACGCCCTTCGATTTCTCCAATATATTGAAGACGATGCTTAACACCAGTAAAGGTGGTCAGTACCTCGACGATTGCTTCGTTTGAAACATTTGTAAGCTTTGCAGCTGCTACTGCTGAAAGGATATTTTCAAGGTTATGCTCACCGGGTAAAACAATATCAGAGATTTCAATAATCTTTTCTTCTTTAAAGTACAGATAATCATCTAATACATAGGCACCATTTGGTTGAAATTGTTTTGTAGAAAAAGGAACACAGACCGCGTTGCTTCTTTGGCCTATTTCGAATGTGCTCTCTTGATCTCCATTCACGATAAAGTAATCTTCATCTGTTTGGTACTTCGTTATATTTGCTTTCGCACTCCAATACTCTCCTCTGGTACCATGATAGTCTAAATGAGCATCATACAGATTAGTGAGTACAGCAATCCTCGGCTTAAATGTTGTAATTCCCATTAGCTGAAACGATGATAGTTCAATAACAATCGTATTTTCAGATGTTGCTTCCTGAGCCACTTCTGATGCAACAGTTCCAATGTTCCCCGCAATTAAAGGCGCTTTATTTCCCGCCTTTAACATTTCAAAAATAAGAGTGGTTGTTGTTGTTTTTCCATTTGTACCTGTTATGGCAATAAAAGGAGCTTCTGAAATTTGATACGCAAGCTCCACCTCAGTAATAATAGGAATTCCTTTTTCAATGGCCACTTGGATCATCTCATTATGATAAGGAATACCTGGGTTCTTTACGATAAGCTCAAAGCCATCATCTAAAAGCTCGACTGGGTGACTTCCACAAATAACTGTAATTCCTTGTTCAAGCAACCCTTGAGCTTCAGGGTTCTCAGATAATGGCTTATTATCATTTACAGTGACAAACGCACCTAAACGGTGCAACAAATTTGCTGCACCGACCCCACTCTTCGCTAAACCAAGTACAAGTACTTTTTTATGAACATAATCTTTAATATCTCTCAATTACAACCACACCTCGATATAGATTCCTAATACTGCACATAATAACCCAACTGTCCAGAACGTGACAACTACTCTCCATTCAGACCAACCAATTAACTCATAATGATGATGCAAAGGACTCATACGGAATATTCTTTTACCCGTTGTTTTAAAGGAGATTACCTGCAAAATCACAGACAATGTTTCAACAACAAATATTCCTCCGATGATTATTAGCAGAATTTCTAACTTAGTTAAGATAGCAATGGTAGCGATCGCTCCTCCTAAAGCAAGAGAACCCGTATCTCCCATGAACACTTTAGCGGGATGTGCATTAAACACAAGAAATCCTAGTACAGCACCAACAACTGCCAAAGAGAAAATGGCTACATCATATGCTCCCTGGTACCAAGACAATACAGCAAAAGCTCCAAAAGCAATAGCTGCTGTTCCCGAAACTAGGCCATCTAGACCGTCTGTTAAATTTACTGCATTTGAAAACCCGACCAACCAGAAAATGATAAAAAAAACATACATCCAACCAAGGTCAAAACTAATATCTGTTAGCGGAATGGAGACTGTTGTTGAAAATTCATTTTGTCTTAAAATAAAGTAAAAAATAAACGAGATTACGATTTGTCCAAATAGCTTTTGTTTAGAAGTTAACCCTAGATTCCTCTTCATGACCACTTTAATAAAGTCATCTAAAAATCCTAAAAGACCAAACCCTATTGTTACAAAAAGTAGTAAGTATGTTTGTACGGAAAGCTCCGAATATTTCGATGTCATCACAATAGTTGTAACAACGATAGATAATAAAATCATCGTTCCACCCATCGTCGGAGTACCTGATTTCTTTTGATGCGATTTAGGTCCTTCTTCTCTAATGCTTTGTCCGAATTTCAACCTTCTTAAAAACGGAATCAAAATTGGGGATAGGATGACCGAAATGAGAAATCCCACTAATATCGTGAATAATATAACTTGCTCCATCACTTTCCCCCCACTTTTTCCATCACGGAAACACTAGTATGAATAAGCTGTTTATGTAGTACAGCAATATCATATGTTTGTTCCTTTGTATTCAGAAGTTTTTCATGTGGAAATTTGTATAATATCATGTGAATTCTAGCCTTTCTTGCTTTACGCTTTATTTTGTTCTAAAATGGCTTCCTTTGCAACGAGTCTGTCGTCAAAATGGTGAATATCCTTGCCAATTTGCTGATAGGTTTCATGACCTTTTCCAGCAATGAGAATAATATCATTTTTCTCAGCTTGAGTAATCGCCTCGTAAATTGCCTGCTTTCGATTTTCGAGGACTTTATATTTTCTTCCTATAACCCCTGATTCCATCTCTTTTAAAATCTCAAATGGATCCTCACTTCTTGGATTATCGGAAGTAAAAATGGTTTCATCAGCATAATCACATGCGATTCTTGCCATCAATGGTCTCTTTGTACGGTCGCGGTCCCCTCCGCAGCCAACGACCACATGAGTCTTCCCTAAAGCAAATTCTTTAATGGTCTCAAGTGCGTTCTGTAAACTATCAGGTGTATGCGAGTAATCTACTATAACCGTAAAGTTTTGCCCTGCATCGACAAGTTCAAATCTTCCTGCTACACCTTCCATCATGCTTAAAGCGTCGGTTATAACAGATAATGGAATTCCAAGTGCCAGTGTTGCACCTATAGCGGCGAGTACATTATATACATTAAATTTCCCAACAAGTTTGATCGTCACGTTAGTTGAGCCGATAGGAGTAGTTAATAAGAAAGAGGTGCCTTTAGCTGACATGGAAATATTGGTCGCTTTAATATCTGCATCCTGTTGAATTCCATATGTTAGGATATGTGCCGAAGTGGAATGAGCGTACTGTACACTAGCTTCATCATCAGCATTCAGTACAGCATATTTCGGTTGATTGAGTGTAAATTTATTCCCTAACTGGGCAAACAATAAACCTTTTGCTCTTTTGTACTCCTCCATCGATCCATGAAAATCTAAATGATCCTGTGATAAATTTGTAAACACAGCAACATCAAAGTCTGTGCCATGAACTCTTCCTTCCACTAGCGCATGAGAGGAAACCTCCATAACAGCACAATCAACTTGCTTTTCAATCATTTGGTGAAAGATATTCTGTAAGATTAAGCTTTCAGGTGTGGTATTTTTTGTTTCAAGAACATCTTCTCCAATTTTCGTATACATGGTCCCAATCAGCCCGGTTTTTTTGCCTGCCTCTTTCAAAATATGGTCGACAATATGACTCGTTGTTGTTTTCCCGTTTGTCCCGGTGATACCAACAACTTTCATTTTCTGACTTGGCTGTCCATAAAAAGCATCTGCTATAATTGCCATTGCACGTTTTGTATCTTTTACAATTACAACAGGTACGTTCACTTGTAATGGTCTTTCTGCTATAACAGCTACTGCACCAGACTTAACCGCATTCTCAGCAAAATCATGACCATCGACAGTAAAGCCTTTTATACAAATAAATAAACTACCTTCTGTTACTTTACGATTGTCATTATGTATGTGTAATATGTCTGGATTTTCACCCTCGAAAGGAACAAGCGGTTGAAGGTGATTGACCAGTGTATGTAGTTTCATTTCCTCAAATCCTCTCATAATTTAACCTACTTCCAAAAAAAAGCATGCGCCCATCTATTTTACATGAAGTTATCCTTTTTCGCTATTCTATAATGTAGCATTTTGAAAAGACGGCGAAAAAACTTCGCCGCCTTCACACTGAATCAGTCTATTCTTCTTTCTCTTTGTCGTCTTCCTTCTGTTCCACATTATCAAAATACAATCGAATGGTTGATCCTTCTTTTAACTTTACCCCTGCTTCCGGTGTTTGTTTTACCACAACATTACCCTCTCCAGAGGTTTCAATTTTTAAATTAACAAATAAATCGCCAAGTTCTGTTTTGGTCATCCCTACTACATCAGGAACCTCAATCATTGGTACATCTGGCCACTTGTACTCTTTTTCTAGCTGACCCTTTCTAGGTTCTACTCCTAAAGCTCTCAAACTATCACCCATAATGCTGCCTACGATTGGCGCGGATACAACTCCCCCAAACTGAGTAGTTCCCTTAGGATTGTCAACAGCCACATACACAACGAGTTGTGGGTCGTCCGCTGGCGCAAATCCAATAAAAGAAACGATATGATTATTTTCCATATACCTTCCGTCCTTTACCTTTTGCGCTGTTCCTGTTTTACCACCCACTCGGTAGCCTTCAACAAAGGCTCTTCCTCCTGATCCTTGTGCCACAACACTTTCAAGAGCATATCGGATCTTCTCTGAAGTTTCTTCTGAAATTACCTTTCGTTTCGCTACTGGTGACTTTTTCATTACAACTTCACCGGTTCGCGGATCAACTAATTCCTTCGCAATATAAGGGGTGTATAATGTACCACCGTTAATCGCCGCCGATATCGCAGCAACCTGTTGAATAGGTGTAACTGATACCCCTTGACCAAATGCAGTCGTAGCTAATTCAACTGGTCCGACTCGATCTAGATTAAATAGGATCCCCCTTCCTTCTCCTTGTAAGTCAATTCCTGTTTTCTGTCCAAATCCAAAATCCTTTATATACTTAAATAATGTATCTTTCCCGAGACTTTCACCTAATTGAACAAAACCTGGGTTACAGGAATTTTGTACAACCTCCAAATAGGTTTGTGAACCATGTCCCCCTCGTTTCCAGCATCTTAGAGTTGCTCCACCAACCTTGACCGATCCAGAGTCATGAAAGTGATCATTCTCTAAATCTACTTTCCCCTCTTCAAGTGCAGCTGCTAGCGTTATAACCTTAAAGGTAGACCCTGGCTCATACGTACTCCAAACAGGGAGATTTCGGTTATACACTTCAGGATTCACTTCTTGGAACTCTGCTGGATCAAATCCTGGCCGACTTGACATAGCCAAAATCTCTCCGGTATTCGGGTCCATAGCTATAGCTATCATACCGTCAGGATTATATTGTGCCTGCGCATTATCCAACTCTCTTTCTACTATCGTTTGTACCTTTGAATCAATGGTTAGTTTCAAATCCAATCCATCCACAGGAGCCTCATAGTCATCTGCCATATCATTCATTCTTTGTCCTTTGGCATTTGCATAGAATTTTACAGAACCTTCTTCCCCCATGAGCTCTTTGTCATAATACGCTTCAAGTCCTGTTAATCCCTGATTATCACTCCCTGTAAAACCGAGAACATGAGATAAATAGTTCCCAAACGGATAGTGGCGCTTTGAATCTTCTCCGATATACACGCCTTCTAAGTTCAAGTCACGAACTTCATTCGCCTTTTCATGGGTAATTTTTCGCCCCTCATTAATTCTTACGATCGACGCTTTCTTTGTTACATATTGGTACGCCTTCTCTTTTGAAAAGTTTAATACGGCAGCTAGCTGCTCTGATGTTTTCGCAGGATCTTTCACCTGTCTTGGCACGACATAAACGGTCGGTGCACTTTTATTTGTAGCGAGTGCAACACCGTTACGATCGACAATTTCACCACGCTCGGGTTCAAAAGGAATATTCCGACTCCAAAGATCTTTCGCTCCATCGGTTAAAATATTTCCTAATGCAAATTGTACATACCCTAGCCTTACATCAATAATAAAGAAAATGAGAAACCCTACTAAAAGTGAGATCGTTAGTCTTTTTCGTACTGTAACATTTGACACTCGCATCTTCGTTAGAACCTCCTAACAACATATATGGCTCGTTCCACTATATGCTTGTACAAAAAAAAATAGAACGCACAAGCATCACTTGTACGTTCTAAGCTTATTCTGATTCATCTTCTTCTGCTTTTTCTTCTGTGCCTTCCTCTGTTTCTGTTCCCGTTTCTTCAGAAGCATCATCACCAAGCTTTGTTTCTTCTTCTGTCGGTGCCTTTAAGTGAATCACTAAATGATCACCCGCTACCACAACGCTTCCTACACTAATATTTTGCTTTGTTACATAGCCGCTGCCAGTCGTACTCAATTGTAAATCAGCAAGCGAGGCAATCTTTACAACATCTCTTAAGGACCAGCCTGTAACATCTGGCATTGTCAAGTCTCCATCTGTTACAACGAACACCTTTTCTCCAGCAAGTATTTTCTCCCCTGCTTGTGGAGATTGTGCAATTACATTTGTTCCATTTCCAATAACAATGGTATGAGCTCCAAAACTAGTTACTTGCTCTTCAGTTTCTCCAACATTTTTATTTAAGAAATCTGGAACAGTAATTGGCTCTACCTCTTCTTGCTCAGCTGGTTCAATATTTAAATACTGAAGACTATTTTTCATCACCGGATTAAAAATCATGGAAACTGGTACAGACCCTTCTGAATAATGGTCTACTTTCGGCTGCTGTACCGCAACATAAATAATTAATCGTGGATCATCTGCAGGTGCCATTCCTAAAAACGAGAACACATAGTCATTCTTCCCATTTAAGTACACACCATTTTGTGTCATACTCGCAGTACCTGTTTTCCCAGCCACTTGATAGCCCTCAATATTGTATCGGTTATACCCAGTTCCCTTTGGAGAACTTACAACTGTCTCTAGATACTCAAGAACCTGGTTCGCGGTTTGCTCTGAGATTGGTGTTCCAACAACTTCTGTTTCTGTTTGTTGAATTATCTTTCCAGAGGTTGGGTCTACTATCTTATCAATAACATGCGGTTTCACCATTTTACCACCGTTTGCAATGGCAGTCGCTGCTTGAATTTGCTGAATGGGTGTAATGGCTGTACCTTGTCCATATCCTGTTGTAATTTTATCGATTGGGTATTGGTAAACGATCTTTCCACTCGTTTCGTTTGGAAGGTCAATCCCAGTTGGCTGATCAAATCCAAACTTCGTTAAATACTCTCGAAACGTATCATACCCGATCTTTTCCTTCACAAGTTTAGCAAACGCTACATTCGATGATCTTTGTAATCCTTCTAAATAGGAAATCGTACCCCACCCGCTACCATTATGGTCGTGAATCCTTTGCGAATTTTCCGTTGGTTTATATGAACCTGATTGGTACCCCTCATTCGGATTAAAAACACCTTCCTGAACAGCCGCAGCAAGTGTGAAAATTTTCATGGTCGATCCTGGTTCAAATGAGTTTTCAATCACTTCGTTATGCCACGTGTCAGAAATCCCTTCTCTTGTTGTTGGATGGAACGTTGGTCTTTGCGCCATCGCTAAAATTTCACCGGTCTTTGGATCAGCTACTACCGCGACCATTTTAGCTGGATCATACTGTTCAACCACTTTGTTCATAGCATCCTCCAGAAGTGTCTGGATCTTTTTATCGAGTGTTAAATAAATATCATATCCATCTTTAGCAGCTGTTACATTTTCCTCACCGCCGGGTAGGATATATCCCCAAAAGTCACCCGGGTAATTTACTTTCCCATTAATTCCGGTTAATTCCTCGTTCATTGATTTTTCAATTCCAAGTTGCCCTACCGTTTGATTCGTTTCTTCATCCACATCCACATAGCCAACTACGTGAGAGGAAAAAATGCCGTTTGGATAAAAACGCTTTGATCCACGTATAAATGTAATTCCTGGAAGTTTTAGATTTTCAATTTCCGTTTTTACTTGAATTGAAATATCTCTACCCTTCGTTCCGAACTCTACCTGCTTAGCACCCTCTTTAGAAAGAATTCTATAAATCTCTGATTCTTCTAAATCAATCACTTTTGACAATTCTCTAGCCGTCTTTTCTTTATCAACGACATGTCTTGGATTTTTAGGACTAGTGGTTAATGTTTCATCCAAAATCGCAACTAACTTGAAGGAAGCTGTATCTTCTGCAATCACTTCACCATTGTTGTCATAGATCGTTCCTCTTGTAGCCTCAATTGTTGCCTCTTTCTCATATTTTTGCTGAGCTAAAGCAGACAAATTCTGCCCGTGCACTTCTCCTGTTGCCAAAATCGTTACATACCGAAAAATTAAGACAAAAAAGAGCAGGCTAAATATTATAAATAATATCGCTGCTCCCACATTCATATTGGGCTGTTTCTTTGTCATTACTCCTGCACAACCTTAACATTATTGTCATTAAGCTTTAATCCAAGCTTTTCTGCCATGCTACGGATTCGATCTGGAGTGCTTAACTCTCCCACTTGCATTCTTAAGTCATTATTAATCTTCTGCTGGTCCTCTAATTTAACAGAGGTATTTTGTATATCCTTATTTAACTCATAAATCGCCGCTTGATTTGAAATAATATGTACGGCACCAAAGCATAGAGCGGCACAAAAAGTGACACCAAGGATTTTCTCTCCAGGAGACAACCATGAGTTGGTCTTTCTTACCTTTTGAGGTGCTTGTACGGTTTGTTGCTGCTGTTCCTGCTGAAGCTTCCTTGCTAAGTTACTCATCCTATTCCCTCCTAGATAGGTTTACAGCTTTTCGGCAATACGTAACTTTGCCGAACGTGCTCGATTGTTTTGTTCTAATTCTTCTTCTGATGGCACAATTGGTTTTCTCGTAATTAACTTTAGTTCTGGTTTGAACTCATCCGGGATAATAGGCAATCCTTTTGGAAGGTCTGGTGTGTCACTCGCCTTCTTAAATATCACCTTACAAATCCGGTCCTCTAATGAGTGGAAAGTAATGACACTAATTCTTCCACCAGGGTTCAGTAAATCAATCGCTTGATTTAACGAATCTTCAAATACACCTAATTCGTCATTTACTGCAATTCGGATTGCTTGAAAAATTCGTTTAGCTGGATGTCCACCTTTTCTTCGAGCTGGAGCAGGTATTCCCTCTTTAATCAAGTCCACTAGCTCTCCTGTTGTTGAGATTGGCTTTATTTCTCTTGCCGCCTCAATTTTCCTAGCAATTTGTTTAGAGAATTTTTCTTCTCCATATTTAAAAAATATTTTCACAAGCTCTTCAAAACTCCAGGAATTAATAACGTCATATGCGGAGAGGTCTGCCTGTTGATCCATTCTCATGTCTAAAGGGGCATCATGGTGATAACTAAATCCTCGTTCTGGTGTGTCTAATTGTGGGGAGGAAACGCCTAAATCATATAGAACTCCATCAACCTTTTCAATTCCTAGCTTGTGTAATTCCTCTTGCAGGTATCGAAAATTACTTTTCACAATAGTTAATTGCCCTTCATATGCAGCTAATTTTCCCTTTGCATTTCCAATGGCAACGTCATCTTGGTCAAAGGCAAATAATCTTCCTTCCTTTGACAACTTGGATAGGATAAGCGCACTATGCCCCGCTCCACCCATTGTACAGTCCACATATATACCATCTGGTTTAATATTGAGTCCATCAACAGTTTCGTGCAAAAGCACGGTAGTATGTTCAAACATTGTTGTCCACCTTTCGAATTACGCCCATGAATAGAATCCTTAAATATCAAATCCAATCATATTCTCTGCAATTTCAGCAAAAGATTGCTCAGATTCTGTAAAGTATTCTTCCCATAATGTCTTACTCCAAATTTCAATTCGGTTTGAGACTCCGAGAACGACGCATTCTTTTTCAAGCTTTGCGTATTGCATTAGTGGAGTAGCAATGTTTATTCTTCCTTGTTTATCCACTTCACATTCAGTCGCACCTGAGAAGAAAAAACGGGTAAATGCACGAGCGTCTTTTTTAGTTAATGGTAACCCTTTGAGCTTTTCCTCAATCTGATCCCATTCACTAAGAGGATAACCAAATAAACATTGATCTAAGCCGCGCGTTAGCACAAAGGTTTCTCCTAAGTGTTCACGAAACTTTGCAGGCACAATTAGACGTCCCTTCGTATCAACATTATGATGGTATTCACCCATAAACATGCCCGCTACCCCCACTCTCTACCCTAAATGTACCACAATCCCCCACTTTCCTCCACATGTTTTTATAAATTCTCCCCCCACTGTTATTTTCCTGCAAAAATAGAATGAGAATGATTCCCCTTTTTCTTATAAAAAGCTTTAAAATCATATAAAAATTTATAAAAACCGACAAAAAAGACCTTATCATAACGACAAGGTCTTTCCTAGTTTATAATTTTACCACTTGGTGACTTCCATCAAACAAATACGGTTGTGTTAATAATTCATCAACAAACGAGAGTCCGTAATGGTTAAGAAAATAAAAGAGGTTCCAGATTCTTTCTTGCGGTGAACCGGAAGGCTTCAGTTTACGTTCGATTCGATTATATTTTTCTATAACCACTTCATGCTTTTGTAGCAACGCAAGTTCAAGTCGATTTTCCATAAAATCAATTTGCTTTAAAAGTAAGCTTTCATTTTTTTTCAACAATGTAAGCATGCCCTTATAATGTTGCTCGGTCTTTCTCTCAATTTTCAGGTAGTTTTCGACTAGCTGGTCTTTTGTTTGAGCAAACAATGTCTGAAAACTACTGTCACGGTTGGCATCTAGAAATAATTCCTTTTGTTTTTTCGTTCCAGCAGTTAACACGTCTTCTAGCTTTAACCCTAGCTCTTCTATGTCTGAGCTCACATTTCGTTCAATCAAACTAATGTTTAGCCGTGGAACAATCGGTGGCATTTTCATATCAAAATGCTCAAACAATTCTTTTAATTCAGCCCAGTACGCAATCTCTCCTGGTCCTGCAATAAACGCTAATGTTGGAAACAAGCACTCTTGCATAAGTGGTCTCGTAACGACATTATTGCTTAAGCGTTCAGGAAACTCACTAGCAATTTCTAGCATTTCATCGTAGGAAAAAGAGATAGAACCAGACGCACCTATAAATTGTTGTCGTTCTGGAATATAATCTAATAAAATTCTCTCATGAGTATTTTCATCATAATAAAAGAGGTTTGCACAATGATCGTTAATTACAATCGTTTGTGCCATTCCTATGCCTTCGAGTTCTCGCTGCTTCTTTTTTACCTTTTCGGTGATCTCTTTTGTACTTTTAATTTGATTAATAAAGTATTCTTTTTCCAGTTTTCTTAATCCCTTATCGCCGGAATCCACAATAAGTAAACCATAATCTTTAAACAGACTCATCGTAATATGTGCAAAAAAGTCAACTAACGTTACTGACTTCTCAATCGCAGCATCTGCAAAATGAAGCAGGGAATTCGTGTGTTCCGTCTCGCCATAGGAGGAGATGATGTCAGTAACCCAATTTCTTAAAACATCCTTCTTGATCTCAATATTAGAAACCATTCGTTTATCAAGAAGCTTCTCAGGGTAGATTGACTTTTCGAGTTGATTGTCTTTTTCTACAAAAATATGATTCACTTCATCATAGTCGTGGTCCTCACCCGCTATCCAGAAAACCGGAACAACCGGAACAGACAGTTCTGCTTCCTGCTTCTTAGCAAACAAAATAATAGAGAGGATCTTATGTATACTGTATAGAGGTCCGGTTAATATACCAGCTTGTTGTCCTCCAATGACCACCACACTATCAGGATTTCTTAATTTAGAAATTGATGTATCAACCTCGTTCGAACTAGGGAACTTACTCATATACTCCCCAATATAGTCAGCAAGCTCTTCCCTTTTAAAACTTATATTTTCTAGATCCTTTACTCTTTTCTTGTAGCTCTCATTTTCTTGAAATTGATAATGAAATAACGGACGTATGAATGAATTCCCAGTACTATAATCGGTAGCAAACTGATTCGTTGATGGGAGAAAGAGATTAACCATCTCCATTTATGTACTTCCTTTCTCTTTACAGTATTTCTAATCTTCAGTATAGCACTGTGTTTATGGAAAATAAAAACCTTTGCATCTTCAACATGAATTCGTTCACCTAATTGATTCTGTTACACTTAAAAAGATACCTACGCATATTAATATGATATAGGTAGAAAAAAATAATAAGAAATTGAACCTCCAAAATCCCCGGAACACTTTTTTCAAATCAACTTCTTCATTTAATTTGTACTGAAGGAGTAAAGATAAAATGGCCATGGCAATCATTAATATAAGAATTAACCACAGTAATGAAAAATCCCAGATCGTAACAATAAGATAATGAACTGAAAGGATAAAAAGCACCGTAGTGATATCCAAAGCAATATGAACTGCTTTTCTATGTTTTTTTGTAATCTGCTTAGCAATAACAAAGACAACAAAATACCCTATAATTGGAACGGTCACTAATGTGGCAAATACTGTAGCAAAAAAGCTTCCCATTTACATCCCCTCCTCCTTTATTTCTTTGCCTTTAATGCAATGATAAAAGGCTAAAGTGAGCGGCACTTTTATTTCCTTCCTTTGTGCTTCCTTTAGAACATACCCGAGAATGGCATCAATTTCTGTTCTTCTTCCATTTTTTACATCCTTCAGCATAGACGACTCATTTTGCGCTGTATTTTTACACACGTGAACAAGATTTTCATGATAAGTATGAGAGTCTAAACTTAGTGCAAGACAAATCTCATCAAACAACTGTTCAAATAACATTAGATAGTATTTATTTGTTAAAAGACTTCCATTGGTAACACCTAATATAGCTGTTAAAGGATTTATTACCGCATTCACAACGAGTTTTTTCGTTAGCATGACCATGTAATCCTGTTCAAATTGAGCAGGAAAATTCTTTATGGACTGTAAGATAAGTTCATCAAGTATCCACCGGTCTGCTTCAACCGTTCGAAATATTGCTAGTTTCGTTACCCCAATACCTGTATGATTCACCGTATGGTTATTTACTTTTAATGCTCCATGCTCAACAGAACCTATAAATAGGGATCTTGTATTTATTTTTTTTAGAAGAGCTAAATGTCCCATTCCATTCTGAACAAACAATAATGGTATGTTGGCAGAAAAAGTTAGGTTCTTTACTATTTTATCTAACATATATTCCTTCACACACAGAATTACAAGTTCAATTCCAGTTTCGTCCCATTGACTAATCGGTCGAACGTTTATAGGCAAACAGAACGATTCTTCACCATTTTTCCTTACCAACCCATTCGTACGTATACTTTCACTCTGATTCTCTGACCTCGTGTAAAGGATTACATCATTTTCTTCTTGTAAGTAAGAAGCGAACAAAAGACCTATTGCTCCACCGCCAATGATCGCAATTTTCATTCTATCTCCCTCGATGCGTCAATATTACTATTAGTTTACCAGAATAAACTGAAAGAAGGTATTAGAAAGGTCATTCGTATCAAAAAAGACCTCCAGAAGAGAGGCCTTTATCACACAGGATACACCGGATGCTTTCTTGTGCTGAATACAACATCCTTTGTTTCATACATGGAAAATCTCTGACTCAACACCTGTCGCAAATCATTCGCCCCTACAATGTCATCAACAATTAATTCGGAAGCTAATTTGTAAATATCAATATGCTCTTTATATTCCTCATGCTTCTCTTTCACAAAGGCTAACCGCTCTTTAGGATCAGAGATCTCATTAATCTTATTCGAGTATACTGCGTTTACCGCCGCCTCAGGACCCATGACGGCAATTTGAGCTGTTGGTAACGCCACACAATAATCCGGTTCAAATGCAGGACCAGCCATCGCGTATAATCCAGCACCATAAGCTTTCCTAACTATGACGGAGATTTTTGGAACGGTAGCTGAACTCATGGCGGCAATTAATTTAGCTCCGTGGCGAATAATTCCAGCTCTTTCTACTTTTGTACCAATCATAAAGCCTGGAACATCTGCTAAAAATAATAATGGGATATGAAACGCGTCGCATAATTGAATGAACTTTGCTCCTTTATCAGCTGAATCAATAAACAAGACGCCCCCCTTCACCTTTGGCTGATTGGCAATAATACCCACCACCCTGCCATTCATCCTAGCCAATCCGGTAATAAGTTCCCTTGCAAACAGTTTTTTTATCTCAAAGAAGCTTCCTTCATCCACCAATGTATCAATACAGTCATACATATTAAATGGTGCATTTTGATTTGAGGGTATAATCTCCTCGAGATGCTTTTCAAATTTTGCATCCACGGCTTTGATTATGCTTGGCTTTCCCTGAAAGTTTTGTGGGAAATATTGCAAATAGGTAATAGCCTGTTCAATTGCATCACCTTCACTTTGAGCAAGTACATCCCCACAGCCGCTGACCGAACAATGCATTCTTGCTCCGCCCATCTCCTCTAATGTAACCTTTTCACCAATAACCTTTTCTGCCATACGTGGTGACCCAAGGTACATCGAGGCATTTCCATCGACCATAATTACAATATCACAGAACGCAGGAATATAAGCTCCACCTGCTGCAGATGGACCAAACAAAATACAAATTTGAGGGATCATCCCTGATAGTTTCACTTGATTATGGAATATTTTACCTGCCCCCCGGCGATTTGGAAACATGTCAAGTTGATCAGTAATCCGAGCCCCTGCTGAATCAACCAAGTACAGAAGGGGAACCTTTAATTTCTCAGCCACTTCCTGAATTCGTATAATCTTTTCTACCGTTCTAGCTCCCCATGAACCAGCTTTCACAGTGGAGTCATTGGCCATGACACAAACCGTCCGCCCCTTAATCTTCCCTAAAGCTGTAATAACACCATCTGCTGGAAGATCCTCCTTTTTACAATTGGCAAACTTTCCATCCTCCTCATAAATGCCCTCATCAAATAAAAGCTCTAATCTCTTTCTGACAAAAAGCTTTTTTTGTTCCTCAAGTTTCTCATGATACTTCTTGTGACCACCGTCTTCAATCTTCCTAATTCTTTCCCCTAATTGTTCCGAAAAATGCTTCTCCATCTTTTTCCCTCCTCGTCTGGTTAATGGCCTTATCTCTTTATTCCAGTACGATTAAGACGTCTCCTTCATTAACAAAATCACCCTCAGCAACCTTTATCTCCTTCACTCTTCCCGCTTCTTGACTTTCCACAGGAATTTCCATTTTCATTGATTCCAGGATAGCAATTTCTTGATTGTTTTCAACTTGATCACCAACTGAGATGTTGATTTGAAGAATTGTCCCCGCCATAGTAGATGTAATTTGCACCATAAAAACTCCCCCTTGTTAGTTAAATCTTTTTATAGATAAGTAATTAGTAAAATACTTGCCGGTTTTAAAGTCAGTGTCGTTTAAAATATGCTTAAATAATGGAGCATTGGTTTTTATTCCTTGTAATTGAAATTGATTAAAAAAAACTGTTGCTTTTTCAATAGCTTCATCTCTATTTTCCGCATGAACAATACATTTCGCGATCATTGGATCATAATAAGGAGTTACCGCTACACCCGCTTTATATCCAAAGTCCACTCTCGTATCACCTTTCCCCCAATCCAATACCTCAATATGCCCTGGTGAAGGCATAAAGGTCACAGGATCTTCTGCATATAATCTAAATTCAATGGCATGCCCTTTTGATTCCAGCTCCTCCTGCTTATAAGGCAATGTTTCTCCCCTCGCCACGAGAATTTGCCATTCTACAAGATCTAAGCCAGTTATGGCTTCTGTAACTGGATGCTCGACTTGTAATCTTGTATTCATCTCAAGGAAATAATAATTCTCCTCTTCATCAACGATAAATTCTACTGTTCCAGCATTCTCATACCCTACTGCTTTTGCTGCCCGTACAGCCGCTTGGAGCATTTTCTCTTTAACACTCTTTGATAAAAATGGAGAAGGTGATTCTTCTATAACCTTTTGATGACGACGTTGAATCGAACAATCCCTTTCGAATAAATGAACAATATTCCCTGCCTTGTCACCAAATATTTGGACTTCTATATGGCGTGCGTATTGTATGTACTTTTCAACATATACTTTCTCATTTGCAAAATAAGTTTTTGCTCTTTTTTGGGTAGTTTCCAGGTTTTTTCGGAGAGTTTTTTCGTCATCACACCGGACCATTCCGATCCCACCACCACCTCCGCTTGCTTTTAAAATCACAGGATAACCTATTGAATTTGCTACTGCTATTGCGTCTTCTTCTGTCGTAAGCGCTTCATTACTACCAGGTACAACGGGAATCCCTGCTTCCAACATTTTTTCACGTGAAAGGATTTTATCTCCCATCATTTGTATGGTATTGGGATTCGGTCCAATAAAAATAAAACTTTCTTTTCTAATTTCTTCGGCAAAGCTAGCATTTTCTGATAAAAACCCATACCCAGGATGGACAGCATCTACCTTCTCTTTTTTAGCTATCTGTAAAATTGCTTTTTGATTCATATATGACTTACCGACAGGAGCTTCACCGATTCGATAGGAAATTGTTGCCTCGGATACAAAAGGTAAATCCTTGTCTGCGTCTGAATAAATAGCAATGGTTTGTATACCCATCTTGTTGCATGTTTTTATAATTCTTGAAGCTATCTCTCCCCGATTAGCAATAAGAATCTTTTGCATCTTTGTTCCCCTTTCTAATTGGACATTTGAAGCATCTAAGATCATTTCTTCATTAGAATGCCAATTTCCTTCTAATCTTGAAAGCGTTTTCTTAAATATTAAGCAGAATTTTTCGTTAATTTGTTATATAATTAAAGCAATTCTAGTTCATTTGCAGTAGTGAAGATTCCATTCATGTTTATTCAAGGGGAAATAAACTTATACAAAATAAAACGAATTTCACTGCAACAAGACAAGGGGGAAGGTATATGGGGTACAAGGTTGTAAAACTAAAAGTAAATTATAAAACACTAGAAGAGTTTAAAAAGTTTAAGGAATATGGATTACAAGAGCTCTCGATGGTAGAGGATTTAGAGGCAAATATTATAGAGAATGATAGTGAATCTCCTTTTTACGGAATTTATTTTGGTGATAAGCTTGTAGCACGTATGAGCTTGTATCAAGTAGACGCTAAATACAACCGCTACTTTGAACCACCATGTGACTATTTAGAGCTATGGAAGCTTGAAGTTTTACCAGATTACCAGCACAAAGGGTACGGTTCTGCTTTAGTAGCATTTGCCAAAAATTTCGGTCTTCCGATTAAGACAAACCCGAGAGTAAATTCTAGAGACTTTTGGGTTCATATGGGATTCCAACCAGTTGAATACGATCTTGGACGGGACTTTGGTGAAAACCCATTAATCTGGTCAAGCGATTTGGAAAAGGAATAAATAGAAAAGCGGACATTTGTCCGCTTTATCTGATTATAATTTATTTTTTCTGCCGATCTTCTTCGTGTAAAACGACCATCTTTCTAGCTCTCTCCATAATATCTATAAGCGCTTTATAATCTTGTTCAATAAGCTTTAATTCCTTTTCAAGCTTCTCATTTTCTGCCGCTAAATAATAAAGCTGTTTTTCTAATTCTTGTATGTGCTTTTTATAGTTATCATGCTCTTCCTTTTGACTTGAATCTGCTTTATCGTACAGTTCCTTTAAGAAAGCAACAAGGTCATTAAATTCTATTTGATAGGAGCGAGTCTGCTGTACTTCGACTGCAGGTTGCTCAGTTAAAGCACTTTCTTCAAATTCCTCAAGCTCACTTGGAGCAATAGCATTCTTCTTTAGTTCTTTTCTCTGTTTTTTTGCTATTTCAATTCCAGATTTGTATTGCTTACGTACGTATGAGTTCCATCTGAATCCGCAAGCAGCAGCAGTTCTTGAAAGCTGTTTTCCTACTTCCTCAAATGCTTGCAGCTGTGTTCCACCTTCCCTAATATTACGTAAAACTACTTCAGCAAGTAGCAAATCTTCATCTTGTGACCAAGCATCTTGACGATTTGTTGGCATTGTCAAATCCCTCCTAGTGTTTTTTATTCATTCATATGCTTCTACTAGGAAAGATAGACTGATAATATAAGAGGTTTCGAAACAAATTCTCTTTTAACCGTTAAAAATGTTTATAAATTACTATTTTTTTCTGTTGATGAAATGGTTCACCTTCTCATGATGGGCGTCTTTTTCCCATAGAATGGAACATTGTCGAACTTCCCTTTTCACTTGCTCCTTCAATTTAAGTGGATCTCTTCTACTAAGAACAATTTGCTTGTAAGCTCGAAGTACATCAGTCTCTATGGACGGTATCGTCTCTAATCCTGCTCGCAAGCCTTCTATATGACTGCCTTTATACATATAATCAACAAAACCCATTTCTTTTAACTCTGAAGCTTCATATATCTTTGCTTTCATAAGCATTGATAGAGCTTGACTAGAAGGTAGTTTCTCAAAGAGCATCGTTCCCCCACCCCACCCAGTTGTAATGGCTAGATTTCCTTGTACAAATCCAGCTGTAACACTTAAATGAGCAAATCGGAAATCACATGCCGTTGCTATTTCACAACCTCCACCAATCGCTATTCCGTTTAATAAAGCAATAGTCGGCTTTGGAAGCATAAACAAGTCAAATAGAATATCTGCCATTCTTGAGAGCATAGCGTATGCTTCTTCCTCTGTCTTTAATTTATGAAAAACAGACAAATCCCCACCAGAACAAAACGCTTTATCTCCTTCACCTGTTATAACCAGTCCTAAATGGTTGGATTTCTTCACCTCATCAATAGCTTTTTGAAGACCGTCCATCACTTCAAAATTCACTGCATTTCTTCTTTCATGCCGTTTGATAACAAATTGTAAAAAGCCTTCTTTTAATTCTATAATCTCGTAAGCCAAAGAAATCCCTCCTGCAGATAAAAGAGTAAATAAAACAAAAATGCAAAAAGCGCCTTACTATTAAGTAAGACGCTTACGCCATTCAAATTAGTCGTTTACAACTTCTTTTCCTTTGTATGTTCCACAAGCTTTACATACACGGTGAGCAAGTTTCATTTCACCACAGTTTGGGCATGCTACCATACCAGGTACTTGTAGTTTAAAGTGAGTACGACGCTTTCTTTTCGCAGTTTTAGATGTTCTTCTAAAAGGTACAGCCATTCTTCCCACCTCCTTAAAGAGTATTAAGAAAGTTATGAAGTCCAAGTTTCCTTGAGCCTCAAATGTTTCTTGTCTTCTTCACATTCATTGTGAAGAAGGATCATTTTGATCCAGTAATTTCGCAAGTCCCGCTAGACGAGGATCAATCTTATCCTGCTTATCCTGTTCATGAATAACTTCCCAATCTTTACCAGATTGAGGAGCACCATCCGTCCCAGTATAGTCTTCACAAAATACTTGCATGGGTACTTCTAGCAAAAGGATTTCTTGTATGACCGGTAAAAGATCAATCACTTCACCTTTTACTTGATGAACTTCCTCTTCAAGCTCATAATCGAGTCCTTTTAAGAGGAAAGTTTCTGTTGTTTCGACATCAATTGGAAAATTCACGTCAACTAACGTACGAGAACAAGGCAACACGAGATAACCCTTTATTTTTAAATGAAAGGTTACTTTTGACGAATCTATATCAGCCCGTCCCGTCACACGAATTGGTGATACGCGACGTATGGTAGGATCAATCTTTATAATCTCTTCCATATTAACTGTTTCATCGACAGGAAAGTCCTTGCTTCGATATTTTTGTAACTGACTTAATGTCCATTTCATACGAATCACCTCAAGGCAACAAAGGTAATTATAGCTTTCATATAATTATTTGTCAATATTTTTTCTTTACACTATAATGTAGACATTAAACATCGTTCTTAATCGTAAAAAATCATTATTTGCTTATTATCTTTATTTTTCACAATAAAATCAAGGAGTTTTTTATGAAAGCTGTTGGAGTAATAGTTGAGTACAACCCATTTCATAACGGACATTTCTACCATGTGGAACAATCAAAAATTTTGTCAGGTGCTGATGTGGTCATCGCTGTCATGAGCGGACCTTTTTTACAGCGTGGAGAACCTGCCCTTTTATCAAAATGGCATCGAGCTAGGATGGCATTATTAGGTGGTGTGGATATTGTCTTTGAACTGCCTTACGCTTTTGCAACCCAAAAGGCGGAAATCTTTGCGCGTGGAGCAATTGACCTTTTAGCAGCTGCAGGTTGTGATTATGTCTGCTTTGGTAGTGAATCTGGTCACATAGAAGACTTTTATTCTACCCTACGTTTTATTCATACACATCAAGAAACGTATGACCATCTAATCAAAAAGAATATGGATGAGGGAATGAGTTATCCAAGAGCAACTTCTTCCGCTTTCCAAGAGCTTAAGCCTTCAAGTCAGATGATGGACCTATCAAAACCTAACAATATTCTTGGCTTTCAATATATTCGAGCAATCGAAGAGTTAAACTTAAGCTTAACACCGCTAACTATAGCGAGAAAAAATGCGGGTTATCACGATCCAGAATTATCCTCTACTGATATTGCAAGTGCGACAAGTATTCGTAAATCTATCTTTTCGAATGACGGAAAATTGAATGAGCTTTCCTCTTATGTCCCTAACACCACCTACACAGAACTTGTGGACTATAAGAAACTGTTTGGGCACTTTCTTCAATGGGAAGACTATTGGCCTCTTCTTCAATATCGTTTACTCACAACTGAAAAGAGTGAACTCGCTAGAATTTACGAAGTAGAAGAGGGAATAGAAAATCGAATCTTACAAATGGTTGATAAAGCAAATTCATTTTCCGAGTTTATGACCTTGCTAAAAACAAAAAGGTATACATGGACACGTTTGCAACGGCTTTGCGTTCATATCTTGACATATACAAATAAAGAGCAAATGAGGGCCATGAGCGACCGAGCTAGCTATCTTCGCTTGCTCGGTATGACAGATTTGGGAAGGCAGTACTTAAACAAGTGGAAAAAGCACAGTAGTCTGCCGATAGTCTCAAGACTTGCCTCCTACAATGGAAAAGAGATTGAACTTGATATTAAGGCTGCCAAAACATATTCACTCGGTTTGGAAAAAAACTATCGTTATCGTGCATTATCCTTAGAATATTCACAATCACCAATGTTCATTTCAAAAAAAGAAGAATAGCTCGTGGCTATTCTTCTTTTTTCTCTAATCCTTCTAGATACGTTATTGTATCTTCAAATGTATCAATAGGTACGATTTTCATATCTGTTTCAATATCCTTTGCTGTTTGGACGGCTGCTATATAGTTTGAGGCATCAGCACCATCCTCATTTGGAGCAAAGAAAATATCTGCATCTGCTTTATCAGCAGCAATAACCTTTTGTTCAATACCTCCAATACGTCCGACCGTACCGTTTGCATCGATTGTTCCAGTCCCTGCGATATTGTAACCTTTTGTTAAATCCTCTTTTACCAATTGGTTATATATTTCAAGAGAGAACATAAGTCCAGCTGAAGGGCCCCCTATATCACTTGTCTCAACTGTGACCTCTGGCTCCACAATAATTTCTTTATCGTCCACTAATCCAATTCCTACTCCTACTTTTGTTTGATCTGCTTCAAATGCTTTTAATGGAAGAGTAACATTTTCTTCCTTCTCATTACGTTCAAAATATAAAGTGATTGTATCGCCTGCTTGTTTTTTACTTACATAGTTGATAAATTCTTCTGATGATTTAAAGTTAAGTTTATCTACTTGAAAAATTCGATCACCAGGCTCTAATTGCCCCATGGCAGGCATTCCATCCATAACACTTAATACATAAACTCCTTTATATTCAAATGAGATCGGTTTATTCGCTTTTTTATAAGCTACCTCAATTGCGGCAAGCTTAGAGGTAGACATAGAATGCAATTGCCTTACTTTATATTCCTCATCACTTTCCTCTTCCGCTCGAATGGCTGATAAAGGATAAATTTCTTGGTATTCACTTATTTTTGCTAACATATACGTATAAATATTTGCTTGCCCCATGACAACCGTAGTAAGCATAAAGCTTCCTTCTTCCTCGTACCCACCTTGCACTTCAATAATGGGTTCAAGTTCCTTTGCCATTCCGGGCTTTGTTATATAATATGGTAGTGAATAAAAGGCGCCGACTAGTAAGGCAATGACAATTGTATATAGTAAGATACGCCCGATCCATTTTTTGTTCATTTATTCTAGTACCCCTTCCAATTACTTAACAGCTCTTTAATCTTTGGTACAGCTTTAAGAGCCTCCTCCTCTCCGATAGCGATAATCTCCTCGATATTTGTAAACGCGCGAGAATTATACATTTGTACAGGAGGACGAATCATAACATCGGATTTTACCTCACGATTTGAAACAAGTTCCATTTGCATAATATCTATACTTTGCATTATCACATCATAAATCGTGGTAATTTCTGCTGTAGATTTTACTGGACTAACATCAACAGCAACGATAATATCTGCACCCATTTCTTCCACGACAGAAACGGGGATACGGTCAACAACGCCACCGTCTACAAGCAAGCGACCATTATGCTTTTCTGGCACAAAGATTCCTGGAATAGAGATGCTTGCTCGAACTGCATCTGCTATGGATCCCTCCTTGAAAACAACCTTTTCTCCAGTCATTAAATCAGTAGCTATCACCGCAACCGGAATGTCTAACTCTTCAATATTTTTCCCATGAGTAAATACCCGGATAAGCTCCTTTACTCGTTTTCCAGCCACAAAGCCCATTTTTGGTACAGTATAATCTAAATAATATTTTCTTTTAAAGGCTTTTGATAGTTTGTATAGTCTCTCTACATCTAATCCTGCTCCATAAAAACAGCCCACTAGTGCCCCCATGCTGCTTCCAGCAACATAATCAATAGGGATACTTTCGGCTTGTAATACTTTAATTACACCTAAATGGGCAAAGCCTCTTGCCCCACCAGAACCGAGTGCTAATCCTATTTTCGGACGAGACAAGTACTCCTCCCCCTTTAAAAAGATTGCGTTACCTATTCTAATCTTATGGTCTATTTTCATTTTGTATGAGTATATTGATTTATGAGGACAAGACCTATAAAAGAAATCCTATTTGTACCTTCCATGTAGGGGTCCCCACTTTTCTCATATTTTATCACTTCTTTCCATACTTGCACAGTAAGTTCACCTTCAAGGGAGGATATAGGTGTGTTTCGATCCAGACTGAAAACCGTTGTATTAGCACTATCTGTAACATTAATGGCTATTTCATTAATAGCTTTCCCACAAGAGTCTGTTGATGCGTCTATTCGCGGCTTAGACATGTGGTGGGAAATTGTCTTTCCATCTTTACTTCCTTTTTTTATCGTATCAGAAATGCTTATAGGTTTTGGAGTTGTTAAGTTTATTGGAGTATTACTTGAGCCCCTTATGCGTCCACTATTTAAGGTACCTGGTGTTGGAGGCTTTGTTTGGGCAATGGGGATGGCATCGGGATACCCTTCAGGAGCTAAACTCACCGCAAGATTAAGGCAGGAAGGACAATTAACTAAAGTAGAAGCAGAAAGATTAGTTTCATTTACGAATTGCTCAAACCCCCTCTTTATATTTGGCGCTGTTTCCATAGGTTTTTTCGGAAATGCCAAACTCGGTTTTCTATTGGCTCTAGCTCACTATCTTGGCAATATTTCAGTTGGCTTAATTATGAGATTTTACGGAAATGATACAGAGGAGAAAAAGCGTACTAAAGAGCAGAAATTCTCTATTATTCTCGCTTTAAGAGAGCTGCATCGAACAAGATTGAAAGAACAAAGACCTTTAGGACGACTGCTAGGAGATGCCGTCATGTCATCCGTGCAGACATTACTTATGATTGGCGGGTTTATCATTTTATTTTCGGTGATAAACAAGCTTCTGTTCCATTTGCACATCACAGCCTTCTTAGGTCAGTTTGTTGAGTTTCTCCTAGTTAGCTTACATTTACCCGATGTATTAAGCATTCCCTATATTTCTGGATTGTTTGAGATTACCTTGGGAAGTCAGCTAACGAGTCAGGTTCAGGAAGCAACTCTTATGCAACAAGCAATCATTACTAGCTTTATTCTTGCCTTTAGCGGATTTAGTGTACAGGCACAAGTAGCAAGTATTACCTCTCAAACCGATATTGCTTTTAAGCCTTTTTTTATTGCTCGTATTATGCACGGTTTTTTCGCTGCTATATATGCCTTTTTGCTTTGGGGAACGGTATACGAAGGATTAGCAAAAAGTGACCAACCCTCGAACGCTATCCCCGTGTCTGTCCTAGAAACAGGATCATGGGCTTTTTTAAACACGTATTCTTACCTAGCACAAATCGGTCCACTCGTGACCATTGTTTCTCTAGTAATCTATATTTTTGTTTATACAAGAAGGTTAAATGTAAAATGAAAACGAGCACTTCTAGGTGCTCGTTTTCTTATGTATTCATTTGACCGTGTTCTTCTCCATTAGTGCTTTTTCTACTAGAGGTGGAACCAATTCAGAAATTTTACCTTTGTATTTTGCCACTTCTTTTACAATACTTGAGCTTAAGAAAGAATACTGACTATTCGTCATGATAAAGAATGTCTCAATTTGGTCATTTAAAACTCTATTCATACTAGTGATTTGCATTTCATACTCAAAGTCTGAAACAGCTCGTAATCCACGAATAATGGCACTTGCTCCAACTGAACTAGCATAGTCCACGAGCAACCCCTGAAACGAGTCCACCTTAACATTCGGTAAGTGCTTTGTTACTTCTCGGATCATTTCCGTACGTTCTTCAACTGAAAATAGAGGTTTTTTAGATGAATTACTTAATACTACAACAAAAACCTCGTCAAATACTTTTGCCCCTCTTGTAATAATATCTAGATGGCCATATGTAATCGGGTCAAAACTTCCTGGACAAACAGCAATACTTGCCATAAGATGTCACTCCCTATTCTTCTTCCGATTTAAGAGTATAAATTGAAATGGAAATAATCCCATAATTCTCGAATTTCACTTGCTTCAAACGTCCTATCTCAACAGGAAGGAAAACATCCTTTGAGTGCTCACAAACAACAATTCCATTATTCGTTAGGAGGTTTTCAGTTTGTATGGTTTCTAGCAAGTGCTCAAGTTGTTGTTTTTTATATGGAGGATCAAGAAAAATAAAGTCAAACATGATCTCCCTTTTTATTATGGCCTTTAAAGCTCGATCCGCATCGTTTCTATATACCTCTGATTGATCTAACACCCCACATGTTTGTAGGTTCTCCTTAATTGTAGCAATTGCCTTTCCATCACGATCGACAAAGATTACTTTTTCTACTCCGCGACTTAGCGCTTCAATACCAAGCCCACCACTACCAGCAAACAAATCCAGTCCTATTCCACCACTGAAATAAGGTCCAATGATATTAAAAATCGATTCTTTCACTTTATCTGTAGTAGGTCTTGTCGAGTTCCCAGGAACCGCTTTCAATGATTTCCCTTTATATTCACCTGATACAACCCTCATTGTCTCACTCACCACTATCAATTCATTTTCATGTAAATTTCCTTCTTATCCTATCATAATGTCCTTTTGAAGCCAATAGTTGTAACTTATAAAGAAAATATCAATTTTCCGTGTATATCCATCCAAGGAGTGGAAATAATGTAAATAACAACATCTATTCGAGATGTTGTTGCCAACCGCGGAGAAGACTTACGTTTCCCCATAAGTTCTTCCTCCGGTTTCTCCTCTCCCTTTGCCTTCTATCCAGTAGGATATAGAAGGACCCTGCAGAAAATTTTCTGCAGGGTTTTCTTTTTTTATTCTGTTGATTCTTTCAGATAGACCGTATTTTCATCCTCTTCAATTTGTATGTTAAACAATGAGGTTAACCATTGATAATTAATATAAATGGTTTGATTAATTTTTGTCAGTGGATTTTCTAACAGTCCATAGTCTTCTTCATTATAAATAAATATATTTTGGTTAACGTAAAAGCGATAACTATTTAGTCCCTTTGTAAGCAGTAAGGTCTCATTATCAGAAAGAACCTTTACCTGAAAACCTAGCGATGATAATGTTTCAACAAATGGGAAAAGCTTTTGATCACCCATATAAATAATGTGAAGATCTTTCTGAATTTTGCCCTTTACAGATATACTTCTCTTTTCTAAGAAATACAACGGTATCAAATTCATATCTTCTTTTTTATTATCATCAAAGAAGGTAGTTGGTTTCCCCGTAACACTTGCCAGTATTTCATCTAACTTTTGAGGAGTATAAAAAATTTCTTCTGACAAAAATACTTGGAGATAGCTCTCTAGCTCCGCTTCAGTTAGCTTCAATTTTAATTCTTGCATTATTTGATTACTCTTAGAAATTTGACTTTCACTGTTTAATAACATTGACACATGAAGATCAACTAACCAGCTTTGTTCTATTGGAAGATTGTCAAACTTTAATTTTAGTAATGAGTAAAGTAGTTTCTTTTCTAGCATTTCTGGTTTTATGTCTGGACGAGAAATAATCATTCCATTGCCATTGCCCTCTTGTAGCTGGTTCGTTATTACCACTGTTATGTGGGGTCTGTTTGAGATCTGCTGTAGGGAGGTATATGTTTGATCCAGATTACCATCCTGCTCTGAGTAAATCATAAGCTTCGTGTCGACTTTTTCTTGCAATAAAGAACCTGCCTGCCAATAAAGGGAGGGGTTAGCCAATTGGCCCTCAAAAACATAGTAATCAATAAGATCAAGCTTTTTGTTTCCTATTAAGGGAATACCCATTACCCATGTTCCATTTCTCTTTGTCGAATCAATAAGCTCGACCTTTGTATCTGTCACTTGAACATTTGAAAATGAAGCTAACCATTGATTGAAAAGGAAAGCTTTTTCGTTAGATTTTATCGGTAGTGTGAATTGTATTTGAATATTTCCTTTATTATCGGGTTTTATTGAGGTTACACTTTCTTGCTGTTTTTCACATTCACTTCCATCCTCAAGAAGACATTTCCAGTTAATTACTTCACTAGGAAGAGCAAAAGGGATTTCCTTTTTTCCAGTAAGACCACTTAGCTTTTGTGTGATAATTAACATGTCAGTTTCTGTTTTTATAGAAATCTTTTGATTAGCAAGCTCCGTGTCAGCAGGCTGTTCCATTTCCTTAGAATAGGCATCCCATTGCCAAAATAACAAGCCACTGATGACAGCTGATAATATGATAAAAAATGTGAATGGTATCTTCCACATATCTATTCCCCTTGTTAAAATCTCTAAAATCTCTTACCATTACAATAGCAGATAGAAGAAATAACGTCACACAGATTTTTTGAATATATTACGAAACTTGACTTAATTCGACACCATTCTGCAAGTCCAATGTAACTAAAAAGGAGGTCATTTTATTGATCCAAAGGTTTATTGAATTAGGAGAGGGCTATTCAGATATATATGAATTACTAGAAATTGCCAAAGTAAATAAACATCGACTCATGCATTTCATGGCGTTACATACAGAAATAAATAAAAGATCTGTAACTTCATTAATCGTTGTTTTAAAACCCACGGACCCTGGAAACTTCCAACCACTATATGTATGTCGTGAAGGAATTCCAAATCCACATGTGACAAGAAACAAGCGTTTTGAATTATTCGAAAAATTAGCTTTTGAATACGGAAAAGAAATCATCCAATTTGATGTAAAACCTTCTACTGCATTTTCGGAAAAGGAATTATTCTATCAATACGTAATCGGTATCTTACGTTTAAATCATTATATCGCTCCATTACAATAAAAGATCAGGAAGGGGTATCCCTCCTGATCTTTTAAATCCCCATTTTATAGTCGTATTCCTTTGCTTTATCTGGTCTCGAATTTTCGTATTCAACCTTTAAGAAAGGTTTAAAGGATGGCTCGACTTTTTTGACAAAGGAGTAGCTTTTTATTTTTCCCATGATCGTTTCGGTTTCATCTTGGTTGCAATATAAGACCACGTACTTCAATCTTTTTGATACATAATGAACATTCCCAAATTTGCGAAGCATTTTCGCTTGCTTAAGAGAAAATAGCCATACAATAATTCCTTGACGTTGACCTAGCATCGCTTTACTCCTTTTTAATTACACAATTGTCTTTTTATTCTAACACATACATTTATATAAAAAAAGCATAGGAATTCTCCTATGCTTACAGTTAGTTTATGAGCATCCACAGCTTCCGCCTGTGCTACAGCCTCCACCACAACTCGATTCAAAGAATGGATTTCCGGTTGGAACCTTGATAAAGTCAGATACTGACCGGCCAATGAGTACACTTATTTCATCAAGAAGTGCTTGGAGATCATTCTCCGCTTTTTTGAATTCAGCTATATTGAGGTCGAGATCAACTTCTCTTTTCAAATTACGGATTTCCATCATGACCGTTTTATAGTCAGGATGATATCTTCCAAAGCGTTCAACTTCTTCATAACGATCTTTCATTTGTATAAACGCTTTAACTTTTTTTTGTGTTTCTTTATCTTTTTGTACATTATTCAAGCATATATAATAAGCCTCAACCACTGTTGACTCGAGCACCATTTTAGCTAATTCATCCGCATACTCTAAAATTTCTATACATTCTGATGTAGCAAGCAATCCGCTCACCTCCGATTCATATTTTACCATGAATAAGCACAGAAATGAACTTTTTACTTCTACCGAATCAGAACATCAAAATCTTTTTTCATATCTTCTCTTTTTTGATTTTTTTCAACTACTTGTAATTGAATTTGATGGGAGCCTTTTGAGAGCCCTTTAATAATAAAAGCAGCTGTTGTTACTACTTTTTTTTGTTTCCCATCCACTGAGACAATTAAGCTCGTATTACGATTCGTAAACGAAATATCTGGAATAAAGCACTCAACATAAACATTATTTTCCTTAACATGGTGCTGAACTGAAAATGAATGTTCTGATTTCATTCCTAACACGACCACATCATTTTCTGCTCTTACAGTGTGCATAGGTACAATGGATATTTCTCTTTTTACTTCAGGATCTGGGATATCTTTATGACATGCATTTAACAGAAGTACAATCAGAAAAACAAAGACCATTTTCCTTACCAACTCAGCTGCCCCCAATCACACAATTTTACATATTTTGTGCAATTATCAGCAAACTTAGTCAAAGTGCAACCAAAAAGCCTTCAAACTTTCGTAAAGTGAAGGCTTCTTATTGGTTGCTATTCATAGCTTGAAACATACTCATCATCATATTCGCCATTTGTATACTATGATTGAATTGCTCCACACGATGCGGAATGGTCTTTTTAAAGTGGTGTAATGCCGATATTTCAAAGCTTTGTATATCATGTGGATTTCTTCCGAGCTTTCTATACCAAATTGGCTGTTCCCTTAAGAACTGTTTTAATTGTGGTTGCATACGTAAATATTCATTTATTTCTTCTCGCATCCAATAGCCCCCTTCTAGTCTTGCCTAAATTGAAACGGATGTGATGGTGGGCTTACATTTTTTTTAGGCGGATTCTGGACGCTACTCCCTCCGTGTAGAGAGGAAATTACACCTTGAATCGCACCTAAGGCAGAACTAATACTCACGATATGATGTTGAAGCTGGTTTGGATCCATATTCTTCACAGCACCTAGTACGGTTGACATCCAATCCTTTTTCGATGATTCTTCCTTAGGAGACGATTCTTCCTTTGAAGCTTGCGTTGATTTTTTACGTTCATCAACGTTCTTATTTCCTTTAGAATCATCCTCACCGAATAGATACCATTCCTCATATAACTCTTGCCACGTATTTGTCCCGCTTCTAACCTGTTTAATGAGTTCAGGGTGGGATCGAACATACTCCTTGAACTTTTCGATAGAAGGATGCAGTTGCTTTTTGGCCATTATATTTCACCTCAATATAAACGAATGCCTATAATACGATATGATAAAAAGAAAAATATGTGCACCTTAGATTTCATGATAAAATGGAACGGATAGGAAAGGTAAAGGGAGGGATATAATGGAGAATATTCAAAAACAAATCCAAGACATTGCTCTTCATGCGACCGAGCATGACTTAGAACTGCTCGAACAGCTTCTTAAAGGTTTTCAACTTTGGAAATCAGGAAATAATACAACGTTTATCTCTAGTCTTTTGCAAATGGAACGTAAAATAACGGATATTGACTGTGAAATAACCATACCCATTTCTCCTCTTTTATATAATACTTTGCATATTGTTCATGGAGGAATTACTGCGACTTTGCTTGATACGGCAATGGGTGTATTAGCAAATTCACTTGTTCCTGATGGCTATGGTGCCGTCACTACCCAGCTGAATATAAATTATATTTCCGCTGGAATCGGAGAACATATGGTCTGTAGAGCGAAAATGGAACATAAAGGCTCAAAAACACTCGTATTGTCCGCAGAAATTCATCGTTCAGATGGTGTTAAGATTGCCATTGGGACAGGTAGTTTTCTTGTGATTGAAAAAAGAATTTAGGGTGAACCGATTTTGGTAACTGCCATTGTAATACCTATCATTATTATTTACTTTTATATTATTTCAAAGCGAGAGTTACAATCTCATACGGAGCAATGGTTAGCACTAGAGCAAGTATATGAAGAAGCGATTGTAACAGGAAAGATTCATCAAATAAATATAAGAAAAGAACGGTTTTATTATCATCGATATGTACATATTGTCGAACTCACACTTATAAATAATCAAACAACCACTCCAGTCTCAAAGATTACTCCAATTGTAAAAGGGAAATTCCTTACGAATGATGATTTTCAGCTTGGTGATGAAGTGCGTGTGTACGGTAATTGGAAGGAAGGCCATTTTCGTTTTGGTAGATATGAAATTATTCAAAAAAAATAAAAAGGAGCACTCAGCTCCTTTTCGTCATTCTTCCCATGCTTGGATAAAGTTTTGCGTGTAATATTTTTTATATACACCTACACCGATATGTGTAAAGTCTTCGTTTAATAAGCTTTCCCGGTGACCTTTACTATTTAACCAACCTTCCATTACTGCTGGTGCATCAGCATAGTTTGCGGCAATATTCTCACCAGCTACCTGATAAAATACCTCCCCGGCCTCTAAGCGATCGGAGAGTTCCCCAAACTTTTCAGATGTATGCGAAAAAGTATTGCTCTCTTCCATATCCTTACTATGTCCATAAGCTACGTTTGCCGTATTCCCATCCCATTGTAAAGTAGCCAATCCAAATCTCATTCTCATAATATTCGTAATATCAAATATTTGCTTTTCATTTGCATCCTCGACTTTTTCATCTGGTGCCATCTCTCTAGGTTCAATTTCTTGTAACTCACCAAAATAAACCAATTCATAAGGTCTTAACTTCAATAAAGTTTCTGCATCCATTACCCTAAAGCTAGATAATGTTGCCGTGAATTTATCAATATACAGTTGAACGAAGATGTCCCCCATTTTTAACAATGGTCTTGTATTTAGATCCGACTCTGATAGCTCAAATTGGTAAGAACTTCCTTCATATTCCAACCCTATTTCTGTTTCTACATAACTTGAAGAAAAAATTTCATCTACATGTTGTCCTATTTTGAAGGGACTTATATTCACTTCCGAACCGATGGCATAAACAGTTACTACCTTCCCATCTTTCACACCAATCTGAGAATAATTGGCAGGGTCAGCATTATAGATCCACCAATCAAACCCATAATAAGTCTGATCTACTCTGTTAGGTTGACCTAAGCTTTCCTCCAAGCTTTCTATAGACATTCCGATATAAGTTGACACTCCCTCTGTTGGTCTGTCCGAGTTTGTTCCTTCATCGCTCGTATTATTTGATAAGTCCTGGTTACTTCCTCTCTTTTGCGTCCCGTCTTCTAAGAGTATCTCCTCGTTACCATCTTGAATATTAAAATAAAATACAATTCCTAATATTGCAGTAATCAATATCAATATTCTTCCTAAACTTCTCAGAGGCCATCCTCCTCTCTATCATTCTTTCTATCATTGTATGCAAGCATGACATAAATAGTATAGTATTTCATAGAAAATTAAATAGCTTAATATGGTAGTTATTTATCCTATTATAACCTACCAAGCTCTGTACATAAATAAAATAAAGACACCAAAAGGTGCCTTCATTAATGCATGTCAGAAGAAGTATGTTCGGAAATGTCAGATAAGGCATGACCGGCTTGATAGTCGGTAATCTTCTCAACAGCCAAATCCCCTAGAGCTACTATTCCTACTAGTTTTTTTCCTTCTGTCACAGGAAGACGGCGAATTTGATGCTTGGCCATTAATTCGGCCGCGTCTCTAGCAGTTGTTTCAGGTGATACAGTTATGATCTGCTTACTCATGATATCTTCTACTTTTGTCGAACCAGGATGTTTTTCTGCCACTCCTCTAACGACAATATCACGATCTGTAATCATTCCGATTAACTTATCATCATCAACAATTGGAATTGCACCTACGTTTAATTCTTTCATTTTAAGTGCAACCTCGTACACATTATCCAGAAGCGTACAGCATTCAACTTCCTTAGTCATTAATTCTTTTATGGTCTTCATCCTGTGCCCTCCTAAAAAATATCTGTCAGTTTTATCGTTCCCTTTTGTATGGTCAACTATTCCCGTATTGTACACAAGGGAAACATATCTGACTTTTGTGAACGTTCTCATTGCAACTTCCTATAATTTCTACTATTATTAAACATGAAGAAGTTATCATTACATAGTGAAAAGTTCAGTTTCAAGTAGACGGGTATCGTGTTTTGTAGGAGGGAAAATAATGAAGTTTGAAAATGTTGATCTTGAGAGCGTTAAAGCGGATTTAAATCGTTTGGACGAAGTTATGCTTGATCATGGATTAGTTCGTGAAGGACAATGGGACTATGAAAGAGTAACATACGACCGTAAGTTTATCCTAAAAGAAGGAACTTTCTACCTTCGTGTATTCGGATATGCTGTAGAAGGTGATGTTGGCGCACACAAAGCAACCGTTCAATTAATGACACCACTATTAGGGAAGCATTATTATCCACACGGTGTAGAATACGGTGAAGGGGAAACCTTTCCAAAAGGACTAGTCAGTCAATGCGAAAAACTTCTAAATGAAGTTAAAGTTGAAGTGGATAAATTCGCTAAATAAAAAGACGCTTTTTTGCGTCTTTTTTTTATCTAAGTTTCACATCAATATAACTTACATTATACCCAGTCAACAAGTACACTTCTTCTTGAATTGCAGCTTGTAAATTTTCTATTTTTCCAATAATTCCTCTATAATTAATGGCACTTAATCTTAAAATGATACCAACCATGCTTTCTTTCAGTATCACTTCGTACGTTTGATTTTTTGTCGGATGGAATGGCCCTTGAATGCGATCAATGATATTTCCTCTTTTATTGAGTAGGACATAGTCATTGCTTTCATTAATATTAGACTCGACTATTGCTGAAATAATGTTGTGAACGGCTCGATTGCTTTCGTTTTGCTCAAACATACATATACTTATCAACATAATCCCTCCTTTAGGCTCGTCTAATAAACACCTCAAAAATTTATAACTTCATATTTTTATTATTTTCATTGGTTATTTTATTAAATGCATACTATAATTTAAGTGTTCCGAAATGAACAAATATTTTTTATTTATGGAAGGAGAACATCTTTTGTTACTAAGCTTTTTTAAGAAACGTTATTTTTTCATTATTCTAGGAGTCTGTATTGCAGCCCTTTTGTTATATCTTATCCTACCTGTTTCTATACCTTTAATTACTGCATTTATAACTGCTTTATTTCTTGAACCGCTCGTACGAATGCTACAAAATCATACCAAACTTAATCAGAAAGTATCTGTCTTAGTTGTATTTATGGGCTTTTTGCTCTTTGTGGGCGTTACCGGCTACTTCATTGTTACAAAGGTAATAACAGAAGCCATTCAAGTAGTTGAATACGCTCCACAGCTAATAAATGAAATAAATCGAGCTTGGTTAGATACAGAAGAGAAATTAACCTCAGCAGCAAAAGAATTACCGAAAGAAATAGTAGATGGAATTAGCAGCCAAGTACAAACTTTTCTTAACCAAACGAAAAATGATTTAGTAGCTTATGTAAACATCGATAATGTCCGGTCATTACTTACAAATATCCCTAGCTATCTTGTCAGTTTTTTAGTCTATCTGATCGCACTATTTCTTTTCTTATTAGATTTACCAAGGTTAAAAACTTCTTTATACAGTCATTTAACTGAGAAAACAGCTGATAAAGTTCATTTTATGACCTCTCGTCTATCATTTGTTGTAATAGGTTTTGTAAAAGCTCAATTTCTTGTTTCTGTAATCATTTTCTTAGTTACATTAATCGGTTTATTCATTATCACTCCAAAAGTAGCTTTATTAATGGCCACCATCATTTGGATTATTGATTTTATCCCTATCATCGGTTCTATAGTAATTATGGCACCCTGGGCTTTATTTCATTTCATTACCGGTGATGTAGTATTAGGTACAAAACTTGCTATTTTAGCAGTTATTTTGTTAATTATTCGCCGAACAGTCGAACCAAAAGTGATGGGAACACATATCGGCCTTTCACCATTATCTACTTTAATAGCCATGTACCTAGGTCTAAAGTTGTTCGGAATACTAGGGTTTATTATTGGCCCTTTACTATTAATTGCATTTAATTCGGCAAAAGAAGCCGGAATAATTAAGCTGAATTTTAAAATTTAAAAAAGCGCGGTCTTCATATTTGTGAAGTCTGCGCTTTTTATATATATTAAAAGAAATCAGGAAAAAATGGGCGCAATCTTGGAATTTTCCTCTCTAGCTTCTTTATATCTTCTAAGCTTCCTGTAATTTCCCCAATGTGATACAACTCTTCAGTCGTTTTATATCCTAACAAAAGAGTAGACAATGTTCCTATGTCCATTTGCAATCCTACCTTAGGTGAATGTGCACAGACACTTCCTTCTTTCTCCTTGAAAGCAGTTATAGTATCATCGGCAAGTAAATACGAACCAATATTCCATCTACAGTATTCATCATTCACATGAATAAATACCTTTTCACCAGTTGAACTAAAAGAGTAGGATTTTAGAAACTCTTCTACATTAACAATTCTAGCCATAAAGTATGGGTGGACTTCAGTCTTTTGTTTTGGTTGTTTTAAGTAGTATGGGAATAAATCAAAAGACGAAGTGTTAACTACTACCTTATCTACCATGGAGTCATGCTGACAGATAAAATTCCACAGACCAATCGCTGCCTGATGGGTAATAGTAATGATTTCAATGACTTCCAACTCTTTATTTTTCACTGAATATACAATATAACCCTCGTACTCACCATTGTCATTCACATACGCAGCTATATGATCCTCGCTGTAAACATGGTCATTCCACCAATCTTGTGTACGAACAAGCATACCACTATGAGATGTCGCAAAAGACTCATAAACTCTTTCAATTTGTGCTCTTTCATGCTCAGGAATATCCCTTAACACTCTGCCTTGGTAGGAAGGCAACATAACCAAATCTTTTTTTTCAATCGTTACCTTTTTGTTATCTGCAAAAGTCTCCCAACCAAATCTACGGTAAAAGCCAACATCAAAAGGGTGAAGAAAAGATATGTATTGCTGTTTCTGGTTCATATATTTTAAGGCGTCAGTAATGAGTTGTTTCACAAAGCCGTGCCGACGATATTCTGGATACGTGGAAACCCCAGCAATACCTCCCATTTGAAACTTTTTATCGTTAATATAAATAGAAAATGGGATCATGTGTAATTTTGCAACAAGCTTTTGTCCATCTTTAACAGCAAGAATATCGTGTGATTTTAACATTTGTTTTCTTTTAGGTATATCTTCCTCATTTACCTTGTATTGAAAAGCATACATCGACAATTTCATGGCTTCTTCATAATCCTTTTCTGTTAACACAACATATTCCATCTTTCCCACCCCTTAACAAACTTCTATATAATTTATTCAAAAAAAGCGCTACAGTACTTGTAGCGCTTTTTGCTGCTTTAAAACCCTAGGATCGCTTTGATAACTGAGGTAGTTTCTCCTCCGTGGTAAAAAACGTATAATAGCAGATAAACTGCTACACCGGTTATAGCTGTAAAAAACCATACAACGCTTGTAATGGGTCCAAGTTTCCGATGCTTTTCTAGTTGTTTTTTATAGCCTGTATACAACGATATAATCCCTAATACTGCTCCAACCGTCGCCAACGTAATATGGAAGATCAAAAAGATTGTATAGTATATTTTAATATCCTCTGGTCCACCAAACGCTGTGTTACCAATAAAAATAGTTCTGCTAGCATAGATGATAAAGAAGATAATAGCAAATATAGCTGCTAAAAACATCGTTTTTTGATGGGCCTGTATTTTACGCTGCTTGATTTGCCACCATCCAATGGCAACAGTTAGACCACTTAGCACAATAAAGGTTGTACTGATTGTAGGTAATATAGGTAATGTAAACTCCATTTGTTTCTCCTCTTAATAACTTATTTTATTTAGTAGGCTCAGGTTGAAAGCTAGTTTGACTTGTAGGTAACTCATCAATCGTTTGTTCCTTTTTGAACCAACTAAAGAACACTTGTGCTAAGATCAGTCCGTACACAACCTCTTGAATTACCTTCATTAACACTCCGCCTGTTTGTTGATCCTCAAGAAGCGACATCGAATTAAACATTTCTGGCCCACTTAAATTCAAAGAAGCTAGTGTCGTTGATGGGACGCATAATTCAAGTGCACTAGCCCATGCGTTGGGATCAGAAAAAGTAGAATACATCGGTGTATCTGCAAAGATAATTAATGCACAAGCTGGAGTTAACAAAATACCATCTGCAAAAATATAACCTACCTTTTTTAACCCGTTTAATGTTTCATACTCTTCTAATTCGTTCACTAGTGGCCACCACATACAAATTGCTAATAAAAATAGTATGGAAGTATAGACCGCGTGCAACCACATATCTGTTTTTACAATATCAAAAATATTAGGCACGTGGTAAAAAGAGAACACTCCATTAAAAAGAATAAGTGCAATAAGAGGTTTTGTGAAAAAATCGAACAATGGTTTGATAATTGGTCTAGTTAGTATAGATCTCCATACCCATGGAGGAATTCCATAAATAAATAGAATCGGAATCACTAAATATAGAATTGCCATCTGGATCATATGGACATAAAACATTATATGCCCTAGCAAATCAATGGGAGATCCCTTCACCACATATAATAGTAAAATGGCTGAAGCAAAGCTGATCCATTGTTTTCTCGTTAATGCTTCTGATTGTTGAAAATGAGTTCGGTACTTCGTAGTTACGAGAAAATAACTAGCTAAAATCACAAGTAATAGGATAAGAAAAAACGGACTCCATAATGCTCTAAAGCCAAATATATCAAGCGACAATGGCGATCACCTCGTTATTTTTAAGTCAGTTATATTATACCTGATTTGTAATGGATTCTACAATAAATGAGGTTTTCCTATATTTAGTGCAAAAAGAAAATCGGCTCAGGAGGCCGATTTTCTTTCACTCATTTACCACCAAATAATGGTCATAAAAGCTAATATTGTTATTAACCCAACTAATAAACCAGAATATAGGAAAAGCGCTGGCGCTTCATGTCCCTTATGACTCATATGCATGAAGTAATATAATTGAAAGACTACTTGCACGATTGCTAACAAAAGAATGAAAGGAACGATAAACCATGCCGAAAAGTCACCATAGCCTACAGCAATAAATGCTACTAAAGTCAAAAAGATCATCATAGAAAATGATACGATTTGATAGCGCATTTCCTCTGCACTTTTCTTTTTACGATATTCAATGTCTACTCTAGGGTTACCTGAATGTGTTTGTTCACTTGCCATCAGTTTATCCCACCATTCCCATTAAATATACTACCGTGAAGATAAATACCCACACCACGTCAATAAAGTGCCAGTAAAGACTTGCAACATAAAACTTTGGAGCATTGTACAAATCTAACCCACGCTTTGCATTTCTCACCATTAAGGTTACGATCCATAAAAGACCGAAAGCCACGTGACCTCCGTGGAAGCCAACAAGAGTATAAAAGGCAGATCCAAATGCACTACTAGTAAATGTATGATGATATTCATGTACATAGTGATTGAACTCGTAAATTTCAAGAAGCAAAAATGCAAATCCTAACAGCACAGTTAAGCCTAACCATAGCTGCATCTTTTTGAAATTGAAGTTTTTCATGTGGTACATTGCATATACACTTGTTAAAGAACTAGTTAAAAGTAGCATCGTTGCCACAAATACAATTGGCAATTCAAAAAGATCCTTTGCTAGTGCATGTTCAGCATTCGGAACCTTATCCTTTAATGCTAAGTAAGTTGCAAAAAGTGATGCAAAGAGAACCGTTTCTCCGCCTAGAAATAACCAAAAACCTAAAAATTTATTCTTTCCTTCAAGGGTTTGCTTTTCAGGTGCGGCAGGCCATGTTTCAGCAGTAAACTTATCTTCTACATGCATTATGCCTTCCCCCCCTTATCATCATCATTTAATAGATCTTCCTTATGAATATGGAAGCCATGATCATCCTTAACAGAACGTACAAACATTGATAATAACGTAATGCCCATTCCTGCAATAAGAACCATTACACCCCAGTTATAATCTTCACGATAAAGTGCACCAAAAGCGGCGACAAATAATCCAAGTGAAATCATAAATGGAGTAAATGAATTGTTTGGCATATGGATATCACCAAGCGGCTCAGCCGGAGTCATACCCTTTTTGCCTTCCATTTTTTCAATCCATAGTGGATCTAATCCACGAACAAGCGGAAGCTGTTTAAAGTTATAGAAAGGTGGTGGTGACGGAATTGCCCACTCAAGTGTACGCCCATCTTCCCAAGGATCATTTCCAACCTTTTCATTTTTCACACTAGTGATCACAATGTTAATTAACAGAATTAATGTAGCAATCGCCATAAAGAATGCACCAATCGTACTGATTAAGTTCCCAGCATCCAAACCTTGGTTAGGTAAAAATGTGAAAATACGTCTCGGCATCCCCATTAATCCTAGGAAATGCTGGATAAAGAATGTTAAGTGGAATCCAATTAAGAATAACCAGAACGTGATTTTTCCTAATGTTTCGTTTAACATTGTTCCAAACATTTTTGGCCAATAGAAATGGGTCGCTGCTAAAAGACCAAATACAACTCCACCAACAATAACATAGTGGAAATGGGCAACTACGAAATAGGAATCATGGTATTGGTAGTCAGCTGCTGCTGAGGCAAGCATAACCCCAGTTACCCCTCCACCTACGAACGATGGAATAAATGCAACTGCATAAAGCATAGGTGTTGTGAACTTGATGCTTCCTCCCCACATTGTGAAGAGCCAGTTAAAGATTTTTATACCAGTTGGAACAGCAATTGCCATTGTGGCAACGGCAAAGATTGCATTTGCAATCGGACCTAATCCTGTTGTGAACATATGGTGAGCCCATACCATGAATCCTAAGAATCCAATTAGAACTGTAGCGAACACCATTGATGAATATCCAAACAGACGCTTTCTCGAAAAAGTAGCAAAAATTTCCGAGAAAATACCAAATGCAGGTAATACTAAAATATAAACCTCTGGGTGTCCGAAGATCCAGAATAAATGCTCCCAAATGACAGTGTTTCCACCATTTGCAACATCAAAGAAGTTTGAACCGAACATACGGTCAAAAATCAGCAAGAACAGTCCCACAGTAAGTGGAGGAAAAGCAAATAGGATAAGTGCTGATGCCACAAATGTAGACCATGTAAACAATGGCATTCTCATATAAGTCATCCCAGGTGCACGCATGTTGATAATCGTTACAAGGAAGTTAATCCCCCCCATTAACGTACCCGCACCAGAGATCTGCAATCCTAATGCATAAAAATCTATACCGTGTCCCTCAGATGCCATCGATAGAGATGCATAAGAAGTCCAACCAGCATCTGGTGCACCACCTAAGAACCACGATAGGTTTAAGAAGATACCACCAAAAAAGAATAACCAGAAACCAAGTGCATTTACAAAAGGAAACGCAACGTCACGTGCTCCAATTTGAAGTGGCATAATGGCATTCATAAAAGCAAATAACAGTGGCATGGCTGCTAAGAAAATCATCGTTGTTCCATGCATGGTTAAAATCTCGTTATATAATCCAGCGCTTACAAAATCATTGTTTGGTACTGCAAGCTGGATACGAATAAACATTGCCTCTAGACCACCTAAAACAAAGAATAGTCCACCAGCAATTAAGTAAAGGATAGCGATTTTTTTATGGTCTACTGTAGTTAAGTAATCCCAAACAGTCGCTCCGAACCCCTTTTTCTGAGCATAGGTACTCACAATTCTACCTCCCTTTTAACAAAGTCCCCTATTAATCCTGTACCTTTAAGTTCATTAAGTATTCTGCTACAGCATCTAATTCTTCTGGAGTTAATTTGTTGTATGCATTTGTCATTTTGTTCCCAGGCTTATAAGCTTCAGGATCAGATATCCAGTTTTTAAGTTCTTCTTCTGAATGATCTAGTACCCCAGCGATACGTGATCTTTCACCAAAGTTTGTTAAATTTGGTCCAAGTCGTGCAGCTTCCGGAGCACCGGTTGCTGGTGTGACGGCATGACAACCAATACAGCTGTTATTAAAGACTTCTTGGCCTTGTTGTGCAAGTGGTGTTTCAGCCTTTTCAGGTTCTTTTACAGATTGCATATCTGCAACCCATTGATCAAACTCATCTGGTGAAATCGCTTTAACTTTAAAGTCCATTAAAGCATGAGAAGGGCCGCAAAGCTCTGCACATTTCCCGTAAAATAAATCTCCAGCCTCATTTGCTTTTTGCTCATCAAATTGCAAATAAAAACGGTTTACGTTGTCAGTGTTTGTATCCATTTTCCCACCAACAGCAGGAATCCAGAACGAGTGCTTTACATCTGATGCCTTTAAGTTAAAGTACACCTTTTGTCCTGTTGGAACTACTAGGTCCTGACTCGTAATAATTTCTTCGTTTGGATACTCAAATTCCCACCAGTAAAGATTCGCACGGACATTAATTACCAATGCATCCGTTTTACCATCTTCATTTTTCTTATCCATTTCTGATACATCTGCAAACTTGAATGTAGAAGCTACTGTTGGAACAGCTAGAATAAGAAGTAGAATAATTGGGATAACAGTCCAAATAATTTCTAACTTATGACTTCCTTCCACCTGCTTTGGAATGCTATTATCCTTACGGCGGAACTTTACAACCACGATCGTGAAGATCAAGGTTACGACGATAATTACCCCTACCATTATCGCCACAGATAACATCATTAAATCAAATTGCTCTTTAGCAACCTCACCGGCTGGCTGAAGCGTTGACAAGAACGGTTCACCACATCCGGAAAGTAGTAGCGTTATGATTGCAAACATTGAAATCATTCGCCATTTCGCAAGCCTTTTCATAGCTTAATCAAACCCCTCTTTCGTAAAATATTTCTTCCCTGAAATGTTTGATCAGTAAAAAAATTTATAGACAACCTCACCCTCAGACAGGAGGGTAAGGTTTTTCTAACAAACATATTTTATATTAGTGTGACAATTACCATAGCAACAAAGAGAATAGTTAGATATTGTAGTGAATAGACAAACATGATCTTTGCCCATTTCATATCGTCCTTTTTCTTATAGCCATATAAACCAGTAACTAACCATCCAACATTTAATACTGACGCTAAAATAAGAAATGGAAGCCCTAAGCTAGTCAGTAGGAATGGAAGCGGCAACAACGCAACAATCCATAGAATGATATGTTTTTTTGTTGTTTCGAATCCTTTAACAACCGGTAACATAGGAATGCTAGCAGCTCTATATTCTTCTACCCTTCTCATCGCTAGTGCATAAAAATGAGGTGGTTGCCATGCAAACATTATTAGGAATAAACTCCATGCCATGATACCCAAATCTCCATCAACCGCTGACCAACCAATAAGTGGTGGTACGGCACCCGATATACTTCCTATGATGGTATTTGAAACAAGCTGACGTTTGGACCACATCGTATAAAGTACAACATAGCTAAACACTCCTACAAGTCCAATAACAACAGCTGTTAATGTTGTTAACGCAAGAAAAATAGTACCTACTGTAATTAGAACTAACCCCATAATAATGACTTTTCGTGGTTGTATGTTTCCCGTTACAGTTGGTCTATCCTTTGTTCGTTCCATTAGAGGATCAATATCTCTATCATAGTAATTATTTATGGCACAGGATCCTGCTATAATGAGCGAAGATCCAATTAATGTATAAAAAACAATATCTAGATTTGATAAGAAGCTTTTCTCTCCAAAGTGAAGCGCTAACCAAAGTCCAGTAAAGGTAGTAATTAAGTTGGAGTTTACGATTCCAATTTTGATCAAAGCAAGGAAATCCTTCCAAGCATTTGTCTTTGGTATCTCAATGCCGTTATCATCACCGTTTATCGTTGCTTCACTTATTGATCTTGAACCCGCCATTTTCTCTCCTCCTTTCCCTATAAACAAATCAGGTCACACGACACTACAATAACTATAGTACATTATTAGTTCTAATGCTATATTGTAATAAAAAACGAATATCACCGATTTTAGTCAATATTCTGCCAATAGTTTTCATTATCTTAATAGTGGAAATAATGTTAAATATTTGTGTAGAAAAATAACATTTCCTCAATCTATTAAATCATACTTCGCTCCATTTTTGTGAACTTTTTTTGAATTATTTTTGAATTATTTTTGAATTATTTGTGTCCTGATTTGTTTCGTAAAACAGGCTATTTATTTTGTTAAAATAATATTTATGCGATTAATTGGTCGTGTGATCTCATTAAAAGCAACTCCAATATGTATCTTGATCACCCGTAGAATTATATCCGAAAAACAATCCATTAGTTTCCAATTTACTCATAGTGTTAAATACTTAATATATATTGTAAAAACTCGGTAGATTGTGTAGTATCAAAAATGCAGTATTTCTCATATTAACTTCTATTTTTTTTCCTACTAATTCGTTATGATAAAGATATATTAAAATGTGGTTATTATTATACTGTTCATTATACATGTCAATAGAATCTTATGACAAATTTGTGAACTTGGATGAGAAGGTGATTTTTTTGAACAGAGCCTTGAAATGGTTTTCTGTCCTTACAACGATTGGTATGTTATTGATTCTATTAGGAGGAGCTCTTGTCACAAAAACGGAGTCTGGAATGGGTTGTGGTCGTTCTTGGCCTTTATGTAATGGACAGCTTATTCCAACTGACATATCACTAGAGTTAATTATTGAACTTGCTCACCGTGTGGTTTCTGGTGTTGTCGGCTTAATGGTATTGGTATTATCCATCTGGTCTTGGAAAACGATTGGTCATATCCGTGAGACAAAATTTTTGTCGGCATTATCTTTTTTCTTCCTCGTATTACAAGGATTAATTGGTGCTGCCGCTGTTGTTTGGGGACAGTCAGATTTTGTACTAGCTTTACATTTTGGTATCTCATTAATTTCATTCGCAGCTGTCTTACTTTTAACACTCCTTATTTTTGAAGTAGACAAGCGTTTTGAAGCTCATAAATTAATCATTGATACACGTTTGCGTAAGCATATTATTGGAGTTAGCGTATACAGTTATGTAGTCGTTTACACTGGCGCTCTAGTAAGGCATGTGAATGCTAGCCTAGTATGTAGAGACTGGCCATTTTGTTTAAATAACTCAATTGGCTTACCCACAAATTTTTACGAATGGGTACAGATGGGGCACAGATTTGCGGCTGGCTTAATTTTTCTTTGGATTGGATATATTACTCTATTAGCTTATAAACATTTCAAACATGAGAAAGTTATTGTTTGGGGTTGGACGATAGCGTTTATACTAGTATCCCTTCAAGTAATGACTGGAGCCTTAATCGTTTTCACTCGACTTAACTTAACGGTCGCCTTAGCACATGCATTTTTTATCTCTTGCTTATTCGGGGTATTAAGCTATTTTATCCTCCTCGTTACTCGAAGTAAAAAGAATCAGATTGCTCTTAACAAGAAAAATAATCACTCGCTGTAAAAAAAGGTGTTGCACTTAAGTGCAACACCTTTTTACTGTTTACTTTTGTAACTCGATAAGGAGATCGCCTGTTTGAATTGCTTCTCCATTTGATACATAAATGTCTTTAACAAAGCCTGAGTACGGAGCTTGAACCGTCGTTTCCATTTTCATAGCTTCTGTAATCATTAAGTGATCTCCTTTTTCGACCTTTTCGTCTTTTGAGACTAACACTTTAATTACTGTCCCTGGCATGGAAGCACCGATATGTGTTTCTTTCTTCGGATCAGCTTTAATCTTAGTGGCAACAGTGGACTTAATACTTTCGTCCTTAATAACAACCTCTCTCGGTTGTCCATTTAACTCAAAGTAGACAACACGAGTACCATCAGCTTGAGGCTGACCAATAGAGATAAGCTTCACGATTAATGTTTTACCTGTTTCAATTTCGACTTCTATTTCCTCTCCTAGTCTCATGCCATATAGGAAAGTAGGTGTATCTAACACCGAAATATCGCCAAACTGCTCAACCATAGTCGTATAGTCTTTAAATACCTTTGGATATAATGCATAAGCAATGGCATCAAAGCTCGTTACAGGTCTTCCTAATTCTTTGAATAACTTTTCTTTTAAAGCTGTAAAATCAACATCCTCTAATAGTTCTCCAGGTCTTACCGTGATTGGCTCACGACCTTTAAGGATCACTTTTTGAAGTTTTTCTGGGAAGCGTCCAACAGGCTGTCCTAAGTATCCTTCAAATAATTCTACAACCGAATTAGGGAAATCGAGACTATCTCCTTTAGAAAGGACATCCTCTTCCGTTAGGTCGTTTTGAACCATATATAACGCCATATCACCTACGACTTTTGAAGACGGAGTAACTTTAACGATATCACCAAACATATGATTTACTCGCGCATACATTTCCTTCACATCTTCCCACTGGTCAGCAAGGCCAACTGCCTTTGCTTGTTGTTGAAGATTGCTATATTGACCACCTGGCATTTCGTGCTGATACACTTCTGTATGAGGAGACATCATTCCACTTTCGAAATCGTGGTAGTACTTTCTCACATCTTCCCAGTAGTAAGAAAGCTGTTCTAACGCTTTAATATCTACCTTCGGCTTACGATCATTGCCTTCAAGTGCATAGTACAATGTGTTTGCACTTGGCTGTGACGTTAATCCTGCCATTGTACTTAATGCTGTATCTACAATATCTACACCAGCCTCAATGGCTTTTGCATACGTAAATATCCCATTACCACTTGTATCATGAGTGTGTAGGTGAATCGGAATATCAATGGTTTCTTTTAATTCAGAAATTAATTGATATGCAGCTTGTGGCTTTAATAACCCTGCCATATCTTTAATAGCTAAAATATGTGCCCCTTGATTTTGAAGTTCTTTAGCCAAATCCTTATAGTAGTTTAAGTTATACTTCGGTCTTGATGTATCAAGGATATCTCCTGTATAACAAATCGCTGCTTCAGCTATTTTCCCCGTATCTCTTACGGCTTGGATAGCTACTTCCATTCCTTTAACCCAGTTCAGACTATCAAAAATACGGAATACGTCGATACCTGCATAAGCAGATTTCTCTACAAACTCACGAATCACATTGTCTGGATAATTTTTATAACCAACAGCATTTGAAGCTCGAAGTAGCATTTGGAATAATACATTTGGAATCTGCTTTCTTAAAGTTAAAAGTCTATCCCATGGATCTTCCTTTAAGAAATTGTACGCAACATCAAACGTTGCTCCACCCCACATCTCCATAGAAAACATATCAGGTAGTAATAACGATGTCGGCTCTGCGATATGCTTTAAATCTGTCGTACGAACACGAGTAGCTAACAAGGACTGATGAGCATCTCTAAAAGTAGTATCTGTTAAAAGAACTTCAGGTTGCTCTTTAATCCACTTTACTAAGCCTTCTGCTCCTCTTTCATCAAGAATTTGCTTTGTTCCACTTTGAACACTTAATGAATCTGTTAATGGGATTCTTGGCTTATCAAAAACAGGCTTTTTCTTTTTCTCAATTCCTGGGAATCCGTTAATTGTGACATTCCCAATATAAGATAGCATTTTTGTCCCTCTGTCTTTACGGACTGGGAACATAAATAACTCAGGTGAAGAATCAATAAAGGATGTATCGTAATTTCCACTGCGGAAATCTTTGTGCTTTACAACATTCTCCAAGAAAGGAATATTCGTTTTAATTCCACGGATACGGAACTCTTGAAGATTTCTTACCATTTTGGCACAAGCTTGTTCATACGTTAAGGCATGGGTAGATAGCTTAACAAGCAAGGAATCATAGTATGGAGTAATAATCGCTCCTTGGAAACCGTTACCCGCATCTAATCTTACTCCAAAACCACCACCTGAACGGTACGTCATTAATCTTCCTGTATCAGGCATGAAATTGTTCAACGGATCTTCAGTCGTGACACGAGATTGTATCGCATATCCCATAATACGAATATCTTCTTGCTTAGGAATACCTATCGTTTCTTCATGTAGCTCATGTCCTTCTGCAACCAATATTTGTGTTTGAACAATATCAACACCAGTGATCATCTCAGTAATGGTATGCTCAACTTGTACGCGCGGGTTTACTTCAATGAAGTAAAATTCGTCACCTGAAACAAGGAATTCTACTGTTCCAGCATTTAAATAATCTACATTTTTCATTAAATCAACAGCTGCGGCACAAATTCTATCTCTAAGTTCTTCTGATATAGAAATACATGGTGCAACCTCTACTACCTTTTGATGACGACGTTGTACCGAGCAATCTCTTTCATAAAGGTGGACAATATTACCAAACTCATCTCCGATAATTTGAACCTCGATATGCTTCGGCTTTTCAATATACTTTTCTACGTAAACCTCATCATTTCCAAACGCTGCTTTTGCTTCAGATTTTGCTCTCGTGTAGGCTTCCTTTACTTCTTCTAAGTGCCTAACGATACGCATACCTCTTCCACCACCACCGAGTGATGCTTTAATGATGATTGGATAGTGATACTCTTTCCCAAATGCAATAACTTCTTCTAAGCTATTTACAGGACCATCGCTACCAGGAATAACTGGAATCCTTGCAGCTTGGGCTTGTGTTCTAGCTTTTACCTTGTCTCCAAACATGTCGAGATGCTTTGATTTTGGACCAATAAAGATAATTCCTTCTTCTTCACATCTTCTTGCAAAATGAATGTTTTCTGAAAGAAATCCATAACCTGGGTGAATGGCATCGACATCACTATGCTTCGCAATGTTAATAATCCCTTCAATGTCCAAATAAGCATCAATCGGTTTTTTACCTTCACCGACGAGGTATGCTTCATCGGCTTTATAACGATGATATGCACCAGAATCTTCTCTTGAATATATAGCAACTGTTCGTATATTAAGCTCTGTACAAGCTCTAAACACACGTATAGCTATTTCTCCTCGGTTTGCAACTAATACCTTATTAATCTTTCTTTGCAAGTAAAACACCCCATTCTGTATATTTATACTATATTGTATTTATAAAAAGCGCTTGGTCAAGAAACCAAGAGCGCTTATTTTTTTATTTGAACGCCTTCAAATCGGTTATTAGGATGAATCGTTTCTACTTTCTGATCATTCGTTTCCTTAAACTTTTTCTCATAATTAACGAACATAGAAACATTCACTAAGATGCCCATAGCAATGGAGAGTTGCAGAATAGATGAGCCTCCATAACTAATAAACGGCAATGGAACTCCTGTTAACGGAATGACTCCCGAAACCCCTGCTAAGTTTACAAATGATTGTATACCTATCATCCCCGCAATTCCGATTGCTAGCAAACTACCAAAAGCATCCTTTCCTTTTAAACCAATGTAAATTCCTTTTAGGACGATAAAACCTAAGCCGAACAATACAAATGCAACTCCAAATATTCCAAGTTCCTCAGATATTACAGCCATTATAAAGTCCGTATGGGGCTCAGGTAAATACCCTAATTTTTGGACACTTTGTCCCAACCCTAGACCTTTAATGCCACCAGCCCCTAAGGCAAGGAACGAATTAACCATATGATAGCCTTCCTTTTGGGCTATCTCTTCAGCAAAAGGATTAAAAAATGCTTCAAACCTTCCGACACGTACGGAGGAAAATATTTTATCCTGAAATAATATAAGCATTGGGATAGATGGAATCGCACCCAACATAACTAATTTTCCTATATTTTTGATATTCATTCCAGACGAGAGGATGATCACGCCTGAAATAGCTACTATTAGAGCAGCTGTTCCAAAGTCAGGCTGAAGTGCAATTAAAAAACAAGCAATGATGATAAAAGCAAGTGGTGGTAGTACACCATGATTGAACTGATTAATATACGATTGTTTCTTTGCATACACTGCTGATAAGTAAACTATAGCACTTACCTTTACAAATTCAGATGGTTGCAGGCTTAGCGGACCTATCTTATACCAACTTTGAGCATTTCCCGCGGAATGACCGAATGGAAATATGAAAATGAGTAATGCAAATGAAAATAACACAACAGGAACTAAAAAACGATTGCTAAGCATAATTTTGTAAGGAAATACAGAAAAGAAAAGAAATAAAACAGCACCAACTACTAAAAATAGTTTTTGACGATCATAAAAATGATCACTTTCATATCCATACCTTTGAATAGCTGTAACCATACTTGAACTATATATCATAACTAGTCCAAATATAGATAACAATACCACAACTAGGATTAACGAATAATCATAAGATTTTAATATTTTTTTAAACATGTAACCCTCTTCCTCATCTTCTAAGTCGTAATATGTATTATATTATAACATTGAATTTCCTGCATTTGATGTGAAGAAAAGTACAACTAAAAATTATTATCTTAATAATATCAAATTTTCAGAAAAAATACTTTATAAAAAAACTCAAACAGTCTCTCTCGAGAAAGTTTGAGCTTTCGAAAGTACGTTATTTTCTTTGCGATGCTTCATGAAGGGCTGATAGTTCTCTTTCTAATTCTCCTAAAATCGCCTTACCTTCTTTTTCTTCAATCAAGCCAAGGCGAACAGCAAAATCTATTTCACGAGATAGACCAAACATTTGTGTATCCAGAACCTCTTCATATAACGGACACTGAGGCATCGTTAAGTTATCCATTTGTACTTTAATTAACTTTAGAATTTTATCAGCGTCAGCCTTTAATAAGGCATTTGCTCTTTCTTTATGATCTAAAACCATGTCAGACGCCAACTTAGTCCCCCCGTTTCCGAGCGTTTATCCTATCTATAAATTTTATACGTTTAAGAGGAAAATTGCAAGGATAAACAGGAGAACCCGTAGAAAGATTCAGGGAATTTTGAATATCCTCCAAAATTTTGAATATCCTCCAAAAATGACTTTTATCCTCTTTACGTCTATACTAAGGATACAAAGGGGGAACTGTTATGGAAAATATTGTACCAATCCAAGGGAAAGTAAAATTCACAATCACCTTAGACCCTGGAGTATGGATATTTGACGATCGTAGAGTAGATTTAACTACCTATTTTGAGGAAAGTCAAGTAGAAGTAGATGATTTGGAAGAATATAAAAAAAGCATGTCCAAGCATTGGGACCGTGAAATAATGGAGGGAGCTGTTTTTCCTCCCACTTTAAAGACCGAGAAAAAATTTGAAAAAGAAAAGGTTCTGACGGGTACATTTGGAATGCCGCTGAAGCCATTTTTAAAAAATGCAGAGATTAAAGATGATGCAAAAAACTTAACACTCGTGACCACAGATGGCGAGGTATCTATGCCACTAGCTGTAGGGCAAGAACTAATTTTAGGTTTCTCAAAGGATGGTAAGCCATTAACAAAAGATGGACCCGTGTATGCCTTTTACGGAGACGGTTCTAATAAACATCAGCCAATAAAAAATATCCGTGCGGTAGCTATCGAATAAAAGAAGGCTCAACCTTCTTTTATTTGATAGCTTGTTAATGCTTGTGCCATTTAAGAGTAAAAAAAATCACTTTACTTATAAAAGATCAGCTGCTAATTGTGCAAGACCAGATCTCTCTCCCTTAAATAACTTTACATGGCCGGATATCGATTGGTCCTTAAACCTCTCGACTACATATGTAAGGCCATTGTTATATGCATCAAGATATGGATGGTCAATTTGCTCAGGGTCGCCCATCAGCACGATTTTACTTTTTTCTCCAACTCTCGTAAGAATGGTCTTCACTTCATGTTTTGTTAAATTTTGGGCTTCATCAATAATAATGAACTGCTCAGGTATACTTCTTCCTCTTATATAAGTAAGAGCCTCTACTTCAATCGACCCCATGCCTGCAAGAATGGCATCAAGCTCCCCAGGCTTTTTCACATTAAATAAGTATTCTAAATTATCATAGATGGGCTGCATCCATGGCCGTAGCTTTTCTTCCTTTTCACCTGGTAAAAATCCAAGGTCTTTCCCAACAGGAACAATCGGTCTAGCCACTAATAACTTCTTATATTCCCCGAAATCTTCCGTCTGCATTAATCCTGCAGCGAGTGCCAGAAGAGTCTTCCCTGTTCCTGCCTTACCGATTAAAGTCACAAGTGGAAGGTCTTTTCTTAGAAGCAACTCAATCGCCATAGTCTGCTGAACATTTCTTGAGCGAATTCCCCATATATGATCATGATCAAACACTAGCTTTTTAATTCTTTGTCTCTTTGAATCGACCATACCAAGTGCTGATTGCGAAGATCCCATTGCATCCTTAAGCACCAAGAACTGATTTGGATAAAAAGAATACGTAGAAAATAATGATATTGGAATTTCTCCCTTTTCATAAAACTGATTTAACACATCCACGGCGACAAATAATTCTGCATAGCCAGTATATATGGCATCATTTTCTATGACTCGATCACTTAAAAAATCTTCTGAATTCAAACCGATTGCATCAGCTTTTACTCGTACTAATGCATCTTTACTGACCAAGATTACAAGTCGACCATTTTCTTTTGTTTCTTCTTCTAAAGATAAATTTTTGGCTACAGCAAGTATCCTGTTATCATTTGTTTTCTCAACAAAAATATCCTGGAGCTGATGAAAGGATCGATGATTCAACTCAATTCTAATCACTCCACCATTTTCAAGTGGAATTTTTTCATGTAATTTTCCAGTTTGTCTTAAATTATCAATGAGCCTTGATACTTGTCTTGCATTTCTTCCGATTTCATCCATATACCTTTTTTTCGAATCCACTTCCTCTAGTACTACGGCTGGTATTACCACCTCATTGTCCTCAAAGGAAAAGATGGAATATGGGTCTTGTAACAAGACATTGGTATCTAATACGTAAATTTTACTCAAACTGATGCCTCCTGCTCCTCTTAATTCTATAGTAATTTGAATTAACCACATGTCCTTGCCAAAATTTCTGCTTAAGAAAAGAGCTTTGGTAAACTATATGTTTTCTTGTATAAAGATAGAAGAATTTTTGCACAATAAACGGTAACCAAACATTAATCGGAGGTGGACTTTATGAAGAAAACCCTTGCTATACTGGCATGCTGCTTGTTTATTTCCGCGTGCGGAAGTCAGGATAATACAAAATCTAAAGCAAACCAGAACGAAGAAGCACGTACCATAAATGTCAAAAATAGTACCATACCTAATATTGACCGCGAAACGGGCCAAGAGGTTTCCAAACATCTTGTTGATCTAGCGACTTCTATCCCTAGTGTGAATGATGCCACGGCTGTTGTTTTAGGAAGATATGCGATTGTTGGTATTGATGTAAATGAAGACATCGACAGATCTCAAGTAGGGTCAATTAAATATACTGTTGCTGAAAGTTTGAAGAATGATCCACATGGTGCAAGAGCAGTGGTTATCGCCGATCCAGATATGACCGCGCGATTAAGAGAAATTCAAGAAGACATTCAAAGTGGAGAGCCTATTCAAGGAATTGTAAATGAATTAGCTGATATATCCGGTCGTTTAATGCCAGAGGTTCCAGCAGATATTATCGATCCAAATGCAAATAAAGCAACCGAGGAATCAAAAAACAAGCTGAATGAAGGAGAAACAAAAGAGTTAGATAAAGCACAAGAAAAACAATCACAAGGTCATAAGGATTAATAACTAACAAAAGCTTAGCCCAGAAGGCTAAGCTTTTCTCATTGCATCCATTACTTGATTATCAAGACGTGTTGCTGCCGCTTTGTCATATGTTTTATCATATTCTGGCTCAACAGTTATTTTTGAACCATAGAACATAACGTCTCGCACTTCTTTAATGGAAATTTCTATTAAAGCAAGCTTTAGTGGTACATCATTTATTTTTTCCATCTTAACACTTGCTTCTCCACTTATTGAATAAGTTGATTCATTCACAATTAAGTTTACAACGACTTGATTGTTTTTTTGAATGTTTTGTACAATTCTCGAACGATTATCTACAGCAAAATAGATTTTTTCATCGGTCTTTGCTAAAATCCAAGAGATGGCACTTACATTCGGTCCCCCTGTTTCAAAGTCTACTGTTGAAAGCGTTACAAAACGCTCTTTTTGCAAGGCATCAAACAGTGGCTGAATTAATTTTTGTTCAACTTGGTTAGGCATACCATTCCCTCCTTATATTTCTATATTATAACTACTTAATGGTAGTTTCAACCTTGAAACCCATTTTGTACTGCTAGTCCTATCCATATAGAAAATTTTACTATACAATACAGAAAGAAGATAAATGTTGAGGTGTACCGAATATGAGAGTAAAATGTGTAATTTGCGATAAGATTGAATCTATACCAGGTGACTCCTTTCAAGCGAAACGACTTCGGAATCGTCCGATACATACCTTCATGTGTAAAGAATGTGAAGAAAGAATTGCTACTCGCACAAAGGAAAGAATTGCAACCGGAAACTTTAGGCTTTATAAGCCGAAAGATGAGGAAGATGATTGGTAAACCGAGATGGTTAAAAAAATCCGCCCCGTTATTAGTAACGGAGCGGATTTTTTTATTCTGGGTAATTTGCGTATCTTTCTGGTGACTCATTGATTTGGTTTAACATGACTTCAATGAGCTCTCTTGGGAATCGATTTGACTTTCTTTCCCCACCTAAATCGTAATGAACGTAATACATAACTGCATCAGTGGTAACCTCAATATTTTTTATACCTTGATCTTCAACAAGCATATCATAAAACATTTTCTCTGTATCCACTGCAGCAGTATCGTCCGGGCGTTCATCAACTACGACTTTAATCGTAAGCCAGTTATAGAGTGTATCTTGTAGTGATTTCATTTGATTACTCCTCTACATCCACTTGATTATGCTTTTTCTCTTGATGCAGGCGGATTTTATATATGATGAGAATGAGCGCTGCTACAGCTAATCCCTCCACAATTGGGAGACCGTAGGAGAAAATCAACAAAACAAAGCAGCCTAAAACTAAACAAGTGTATATGACAACATTTTTTAAAATGGACAGTTTCTTTGCAAAACCTAATTTGTAAACAATTACTGTCAAAATAATTAATGTCACAAACTGAAGCCATGTACCCGTTTTTACATCGGTTAGTTCGATAAAAAATCTAAGACTAGGTGAAAACCCTTGTAGTCCTTCCACGCTACCCCTCTCCTTTAATAGCTTAGCTCATTTCCGCCATTTTTTTCTTCTTAGCGATTCTTTCTCTCTCGTTCTTATCAAGAATCTTTTTGCGGAGACGAATTGATTCAGGAGTTACTTCACAATACTCGTCTTCATTTAGGTATTCAAGTGATTCCTCAAGTGTCATAATTCTTGGCTTTTTCATAGTTGTTGTTTGATCTTTATTTGCAGAACGAATATTTGTCGCTTGCTTTACCTTCGTGATATTAACCGTAATATCATTTTCACGTGTATGTTCACCAACAATCATTCCTTCATAAATCTCAGTACCTGGCTCAACAAAAATGGTTCCACGGTCTTCAACACCCATAATGCCGTAAGAAGATGCTTTACCTGATTCCATTGAAACAAGTACTCCTTGACGTCTTCCGCCGACTTGACCTTGTGCCATCGGTTGGTAGCTGTCAAAACTGTGATTGATAATACCGTATCCACGAGTTAATGTTAAGAATTCAGTTGTATAACCGATTAATCCTCTGGCAGGAACCATGAATATTAAACGCACTTGTCCACTACCATTATTAATCATATCAACCATTTCACCTTTACGAGCACCCATTGATTCCATAATTGAACCAGTATGCTCCTCAGGTACGTCAATTTGAACACGTTCTACAGGCTCACAACGGACTCCATCAATGTCTCTTACGATAACCTCAGGCTTTGATACTTGAAGCTCATAGCCTTCACGACGCATGTTCTCGATAAGAATAGAAAGATGTAGTTCCCCACGTCCTGAAACAACCCATGCATCAGGTGAATCAGTGTTGTCTACACGTAAGCTCACGTCTGTTTGAAGTTGAGCACGAAGTCTTTCTTCAATTTTACGAGCAGTTACGAATTTCCCTTCTTTTCCAGCAAATGGACTATTATTAACAAGGAAAGTCATTTGAAGTGTTGGCTCGTCAATTCGTAACACAGGAAGTGGCTCTTGGTGCTCTACAGGACATACCGTTTCCCCAACGTTAATATCTTCCATACCTGAAACAGCGATCAGATCTCCTGCGAAAGCTTCTTGGATTTCCTGACGCTTTAGGCCGAAGAAACCAAAGATTTTTGTTACGCGGAATTGCTTTACTGAACCATCAAGCTTCATAAGGGCAACCTGTTGTCCAACCTTCATCGTCCCACGGAACACACGGCCGATACCAATTCTTCCAACATAGTCATTGTAATCTAATAGTGCTACCTGGAATTGAAGAGGTTCCTCACGGTTGTCAACTGGAGCAGGAATATTCTCGACAATTGCCTCATATAAAGATTCCATGTTCTCATCCTGCTTATCAGGAGTCACACTTGCTGTTCCATTAATTGCTGAAGCGTAAATAACAGGGAATTCTAATTGTTCTTCTGAAGCTTCTAATTCAATAAATAAATCAATTACTTCGTCAATAACTTCAGCTGGTCGAGCGAAATCACGGTCAATCTTATTAACAACAACAATTGGTGTAAGATTTTGCTCTAATGCTTTTTTCAATACAAAGCGTGTTTGTGGCATACAGCCCTCGTAAGCATCAACAACAAGTAGTACACCATCAACCATCTTCATGATACGTTCTACTTCTCCACCAAAGTCAGCGTGGCCCGGTGTATCAAGGATATTGATTCGAGTATCTTTATATTGGATTGCTGTATTTTTAGCAAGGATCGTAATACCACGTTCTCTTTCTAAATCATTCGAATCCATCGCACGCTCTTCCACGTGCTCATTTGTACGGAACGTTCCTGATTGTTTTAATAATTGGTCAACCAGTGTTGTTTTTCCGTGGTCAACGTGGGCAATAATCGCAATATTTCTAATGTCTGTTCTTAAGTTCAACATGTTCACTCCTACATTTTTATATAAACTTTTATTTAACTTTTTTAGTCATAACTGAAACATTATATCATATTCGAAGTGGAAACCTAGTAATATTTTGTGTAAAATAATGAAGGGAGCGTATTCATTTTATTTTTAACAAAACAAATACATTCTAATACCTCGCTCAAGGAGGTTTTATCTTGAAATCAATTAAGTGGCCATTATTATTTTTTGCTTTTGCTTCAGCAGCCTGTATGATGGGAACGGGAATAGCTATTAGTTATCGTAGCATAGGGGGTATCCTTGCTTCGTTAGCTGCACTTGTTATCGTAATGGGCTTTGGATTTACTACTAAGAAAAAAATGCGAGAACAAGGAAAACTTTAAAAGGGTTGGCATTTGCCAACCCTTTTTTATTGCAACGGAGAAACCATGATTAAAAACATTTGATTTTGTTCATCTTTTTCAACTTTAAACTGTTCAAAATAACAGTCTGATAAAAATTGAATCCACATATCAGCTTCAACTGGTACTCCTGCAAAAATCGCCTTATGCCCTTTTTCTCGCAATTCTTCTTTTAAATGCTGCATTATCCTTATACCTAAACCTTGCCTTCGCTCGTTTGGGTTTATAATTACCATACCAATCCAAGGCTTATTGTTAGATGGTGCACACTCCAAATGATAAGTGATAGCTACATCTCTTTCCTCTTGCTGCCACACTCTCCATTCTCCATAAAAATATTTGTTCATATATTCTTTAGCTGTCCAATGTTCCATTTCAATCCTTTTCCACAGAGAATCAAATTTTGTAAAATCATGTAATAATGTAGCATCCGATTCAAGCATTTTTCGGTAATGAATGTTACCAATTTCCATTATGTAAATAATCCTTAAGCACTGCTTCGTGAAAACTTGCATTCGCAATAAACACAGAATTTTCTCCGAGCAAATTAAGCTTCTCACCCTTTAAAGTCGTACACTTTCCTCCAACCTCTTCCACCAAAATAATTCCTGCTGCGAAATCCCATGGAGATAATCGAAGGGTCATATATGAATCCAGTCTCCCAGCAGCCACATATGCCATTTCTAGCGCTGCTGAACCGTATGATCTCGTTCCTCTCACCGCTCTGACAAGTGGAGACAGAATACTGCTATCAATTCTTCGGTTCTGAGTGACCCACGTACTATTTATCCCAATGACTGCCTCCTCTACCCTCACAGGTGAAAGGGGAGAAAGTGGTTTATCATTAATATAAGCACCCTCCCCCTTCTTAGCATGATACAATTCATCATGGACAACATCATATATGAGACCAATCATACCAACACCATTTTCATAAATCCCAACCGATATAGCAAAGTTTCTTTGTTGATGAATAAAATTCATCGTACCATCAATGGGATCAATGATCCAAACTACACCTGACAATTCTTTAGGGTTACTACCTACTCCCTCTTCTCCTAACACACGATGGTCTGGGAAATGGCTTTTTAGCTTATGTATGAAATATTCTTCAATCTCCTTATCCATATTTGTAACGAGGTCGTTGGCATGTGATTTGGTTTCAATGTTTAGTACTTTTGAAAATGATTTTTTTATAAGTTCACCCGCTTCTTTAACCAATTGTTTTGCAAATATGTCCACTGCATTAATATCCATGCATATCATCTCTTTCCTATGTAAATATCTTTATTCTTATAGAGTAAAACAATTAGAATCAACAAACAACTGATACGAATGTGAGAAATAAAATAGGCGATCATAAGTATGCACTTAATGTTCGCCTTTATGATTCCCTTTGTATTTTTTTAAAATCCATCCATCTATACCATCCTTACAAAATTACAATGCCTTTAACTTTACAAGTTCCATTCTGATTCTTTCTAGTTTTTCTTTCACTTGTGTTTTCTTCTTTTCATTTTTCTCCGTCATAGCTTCAAATAATGTAGCAAGTTCATAATCCATTTCCAAACGTAGAACAGCCGTTCTTTCTCTTTCTGCGTTATTCTTTTTCGCTGAGCCAATCAGCTGTTTCATAGTAAAACACCCCTTTTTGTAATGATAATTTTCAGATAATTTTTACTATTATAATATGAACAAAATGCTTTTGATGCAACTAATTTGCGCTTTTGCCTAACATTTTTTATTTTCTATGCAAAAGTCTACATATTTCTCGTTCTTTCTACCATATGCTACAATTATCTACAGAGAGATTTATTTATGGGAGGAAAAACAATGCAATTTACTGGATTTACTGAAGAGGACTTTGAAGTTTTTACAATAGATGGTTTGGATGCAAGAATGGATGCTTTAAAGACTACAATTAGACCAAAGCTTGAAGCACTTGGAGAACATTTTTCTCCTACTTTATCGGCTTTAACTACTAATGAAATGTTCCCGCATGTAGCAAAGCATGCAAGGCGAACGATTAATCCTCCTAAAGATACATGGGTAGCCTTTTCAAGTAGTTCAAGAGGATATAAAATGCTTCCACATTTTCAAATTGGCCTCTGGGAATCTCATGTTTTTGTTTGGTTTGCCATGATTTACGAAGCTCCAAATAAAGCAGATTTCGGAAAGACATTAGAGAAAAAACTATCTTCTATTTACAAAAATACACCAAAGCATTTCGTTTGGTCTGAGGACCATATGAAGCCAGGTGCTACAACGCATCAGCAACTAAAAAAAGAAGACCTCCGACTCATGTTCGAGCGATTACAGACGGTTAAAAAGGCAGAAATATTATGTGGGATCCATATAGAGAAAAACGATGCGATTAACATGTCTGCTGACGATTTCCTAACAGAAGTTGAGGGTGTCTTTAAGACATTATTACCCCTGTATAAATTAGCGTAAACAGTTTTCGAAAAAAATGGGCAATTAAATAAAAGGGAGCCACGAAGGAGTTGCATTCTCCGTTGGCTCCCTTTACTTATTTCATTTTTATTTTTTCTGAATTGCCTTCTTTTGCTTTTTTTACAGTTAAGTACGTGGAATATCCACTTGACTCAGCAAATTCATCACATATCTTTTTTTCTTCTGATTTACTCGGAACAATCTCCTTAAATCTGCGATACGATTTCATAAATTCGTCTCGACCTACTCCTTTTTCATAAGCAGCCTCAACAAACTCAAAAAACTTAATAACATCGATAATTTCATCAGTTGACCATGTATGGTCAATCGGGTATTGATATTCCAAAATACATTCACTCCGTTACATTTAATTTCTCTTAAAGTGTACCCTAAAAATAAGTTACATAGCAATCTGACATAATAATGAAATAGGAATAGGTTTTTCTATGCAAGGAAAGTGAATAATGCTATAATTTCACTTGTTTTATGGGTGAAATAACCTGACTATTAATTAAAGAGGTGTGGAAATACGTTGTCTCAATACGAAACACCGTTATTTAGCGGACTTATAGAGCATGCAAAAAAGGATCCAGTTCAATTCCATATTCCTGGGCATAAAAAAGGAACAGGGATTGATCCGGAATTTAGAAATTTTATAGGTGATAATGCGTTGTCAATTGACCTGATTAATATTGGTCCACTTGATGACCTTCATCAACCAAAAGGAATGATTAAGCAAGCACAGGACCTCGCTGCTGAAGCTTTTGATGCGGATCAAACTTTCTTCTCTGTTCAAGGGACTAGCGGTGCTATTATGACAATGGTCATGACAGTTTGTGGACCTGGAGATAAAATCATAGTACCTAGAAACGTTCATAAATCAGTTATGTCAGCGATTGTTTTTTCTGGTGCAACACCAATTTTTATCCATCCAGCCATCGATGAGAAGTTAGGAATTTCACATGGTATTACAACAGATTCGGTTGCACGTGCACTAGAACAGCACCCAGATGCTAAAGGTGTTTTGGTTATCAACCCAACATACTTTGGAATGGCTGCCGATCTAAGGAAAATTGTTGAAATTGCTCATTCGTACAATGTACCAGTCCTTGTGGATGAAGCCCATGGGGTACATATCCACTTCCATGATGATCTTCCTTTATCAGCCATGCAAGCTGGTGCAGATATGGCTGCGACAAGTGTTCATAAGCTCGGAGGCTCCATGACACAAAGCTCTGTTCTAAATATTAAAGGAAATCTTATTAATCCAAAACGCGTACAATCCATATTAAGTATGCTGACAACTACATCAACTTCTTACCTGTTACTAGCTTCCCTAGACGTAGCACGGAAGAGACTTGCAACCGAAGGCAAAGAGTTGATTAGTCAAACCATTGACTTGGCTCAATATATTCGTCGAGAAGTAAATACAACCCAACATCTTCATTGCGTTGGAGAAGAAATCCTGCAGTTGGATGCAGTGTATGATTACGACCCTACAAAGCTAATAATTTCTGTTAAGGAGCTTGGTTTATCTGGTTTTGATGTAGAAAAATGGCTTCGTGAAAACCACAATATAGAAGTAGAAATGTCTGACTTATACAATATTCTGTGCATCGTAACACCAGGTGACACGAAAAGAGAAGCAGATCTTTTGATAGGTGCATTAAGAGAACTGGCATCTCAACCAATTAAAAATAATGAAATGGTAAAAGCAGAAGTACTATTACCAGATATTCCATTATTAGCATTGACACCACGTGATGCTTTTTACGCAAAAACAGAGCTTGTGCCTTTTGATGAATCGGAAGGAAGAATTATCGCCGAATTCATCATGGTCTACCCACCTGGTATTCCAATTTTTATTCCAGGAGAGATCATAACTGAGGATAACTTAACATATATTCGAAAAAATATGGAAGTTGGTCTTCCTGTACAAGGGCCGGAAGATTTTGACCTTCGATATTTACGAGTCATTAAGGAACAGAAGGCTATAAAATAGAATGAAAAGAGAGCGAGGGTTATCCCCTCGCTCTTTATTTACAATCACAAATTCATATGTGTAATTACAATTACATATAATTTACTTCTCTTCTTCCCCGTGAGTATGACAGCAATCTCTACAATGTGACTTCGCATAAAGAACGGTAACTTTTTCATCCTCAAAATGATCAATCGTTGAATTACAAGCTTGACATACGATAGTTCCCATTTTCCCATTCCCCTTTATTCGTATTTAATCACAAGTATTGAAAACGCTTCAACATCTTTATATTAATAATAATATAACATTATTAATTTATCAACCTTAAATTGTATAACACATTAAAAAATTATGTTGACTATAAAAACAAAAAAATTACAGACCTTTTTGGTCTGTACAAAGTACACTTTATTCATATTGTGTTTGAAAAGGTGTTTCTGGTAAGGCCTCTGAAAAGAATTCAACTAAATCCTTCGCTTGTTGGAGGTCTTTTATTCTAAATGCTGACTGAATGTATTCGATATCATCGAGGTCTTTAGGGTCGAGGAGTGTTGAGCGGCCTGTTTGCATACATATTACGAGAGGCTTACCAAAAAACATATCTGTGTAAACAATTCCAAAGTCATAGCGCGTTTGTTCTGTAGCAAAACCGACAAATCGAACTCTGACCTTTTCGTGCTCATCATAGAGCTTGTCAAAAAAATCCATTATTGCCACCTCCTGTATTTTCTTAATATTTAGAATTTTATTATATCTCACAGACCCAAAGAAAAGCAACCACAACTTAATACGATAACTTGTTGTACTTTAATTTTATACAATGCTAGAATGAAGATGAGCAAAGAAATATGTATATTTTCGTACAATAATGGGGGGATTATGGTGGCTACTAACGCATACATAAAGCTCGTGCCAGCATCAACAAAAGAAAACGTTACCACAGATGAAATAAAAGAGCTTTTTCACTATTATAAGGACATAACTTCAAAGACGGGAAAGCAACTTGATTGGCAGTATGAGGCATCAGCCTTTCCTTATGAAATAAAGGAAGATCCCTCAGGAAAAGGAACCTGGTTTTATTTGTATTCTGATCAAGATAGGTATCATGCGATTTTATTAGGGGTAGACCAGGAGACCATTGTAGATACAGATGGAAATGAGAACAAACAAACATATATTCAAGTTACACTTCCAGAATCCTCGACTTTTGGGGATAAAGGAAAAGCAAATGAGTTTTGTAAATTTGTAGCTAAAAAGCTTCAAGCAGAACTTCATTTATTTAATGGTCGAATTATGTACTACTACCCAAGAAAATAAGTTTAATGTAAAAGCAAGTAGCTATCCTATTAGCCACTTGCTTTTTTATCATTAATAGACGAAAAATGTCATGGTCAAATGAAAAGAACTGTAAAGCATCAAACTTATCATTGTTACTATTATTGTCTTTTTAGGTGAACGAATAATATGGTTTCCAGTAGAAATAGCTAAATAGAAAAAGACAAAAAACATTAGGATATTGTAGATTAGTTGATCATGTTTTGAAAGCCATTCTGTCAGAGTGTATCCACTCCATATCATCAATTGTATGATAATTACAATGTAAACCTTCATACTGTTCACCACCGCTCTATTCTTCTATTCTCACTTGTCCTACTTTATTTTATGTTTAAACTTCTCATTCTATTTTTCATTTCTGTAACAAATAGATGACATTGAATAAAAATTCCCAACTGTATGGTAAAATATGTTCAAAAATTACAAAAAGAAAATGGAGGCGATATATTGAAAGGGTTATCTATGTTTATAGTGATTATGCTCTTACCGATTATCGTCTCCTGTGATCGTTCAAAATCTAATGATGTTTTACCCTTTGATAAAGATGTCAAACAACTAGTTTTCCTTTCTGATGAATCGGAGTATAAATTTGAAGCCGCCTATTATGATGCCTTAATAGAATTAAAAAAGACCTATCCTGAGGCCGTTAAAAACATGAAGACGATTAATCCCAATCGCTCAGATGAGTATCTTGACTTTCTTACGATAAAAGAAAATCCAGCCATTTTCGTAGTTTATAATAATGAAATAGTAGCCACAGTGAACGGAGAAGAAACTGTAGAAGAGATTGTCCAGCCCATAGCAAAAGTTCTAGACGAAAAATAAGACCTGCATCCATAAGGAAGCAGGTCTATTTTTGTTATTTTACAATATGAATTGGATTTCCAAGTGCAACTTCAGCAGCTTCCATCGTGATCTCACCTAAAGTAGGATGAGCATGGATCGTCATTGCTAAGTCTTCTGCTGTCATTCCTGCTTCAATAGCTAGGCCTAATTCAGCAATCATATCAGATGCGCTAGGTCCAGCGATTTGTGCTCCGATAACTAATCCATCTTCCTTACGAGTTACAAGCTTTAAGAAGCCTTCAGCAGCGTCTAGTGCTAGTGCACGACCGTTAGCTGCGAATGGGAACTTAGCTGCAATTACATCAATTCCCTCATCTTTAGCTTGCTTCTCAGTGTATCCTACTGAAGCTAACTCAGGATCTGAGAATACCACTGCAGGGATAGCTAAATAATCGATTTCAGACGTGTGGCCAGCAATCGCTTCAGCAGCTATTTTACCTTCGTATGATGCCTTGTGAGCCAACGGAGGACCTTCTACAACATCACCGATTGCATAAATATTGCTTACACTCGTACGACATTGCTTGTCGATCTTGATAATTCCTCTTTCTCCTAGTTCAACACCAGCTTGCTCTAAACCAAGCTCATCAGTGTTAGGACGACGACCAACCATTACGAACACATAGTCCGCTTCAACAGATTGCTCTTCTCCCTTTACTTCGTAAGTTACTGTTACACCTGTATCTGTTTCCTTTACACCTTTAGCAAGTGCCTTTGTAATGATTTCCGCACCTTTTTTCTTTAGGTTTCGCTTAACAATAGCAGACATTTGCTTTTCGAATCCGTTTAGGATTTCATCAGTGCCTTCTAAGATCGTTACCTTCGTTCCAAAGTTAGCGTATGCTCCACCAAGCTCAGTACCAATATATCCTCCACCGATAACAACGATATGGTTAGGAATCTCATCTAAAGCAAGTGCTCCAGTTGAATCAAGTACACGCTTTGTATATTTGAATTGAGGTAATTCAATTGGACGTGAACCTGTTGCAATAATAGCGTTTTTAAACTTATACGTTTGTGCAGAGTTCTCATCCATTACGCGTACAGTTGTGTTATCAACGAAATAAGCTTCTCCACGAACTATGTCAACCTTATTTCCTTTTAAAAGTCCTTCTACTCCGCCTGTTAGCTTCTTAACAACTCCAGCTTTCCAAGCTTGAACTTTTGAAAAATCTACTTTTACGTTTTCAGCTGTAATTCCAATAGCATCAGAATGCTTTGCTGTTTCATAACGGTGACCAGCAGCAATCAATGCTTTTGAAGGAATACAACCAACATTTAAACAAACTCCACCAAGAGTGGCTTTTTCTACGATTGTTACTTTTTGTCCTAATTGTGCAGCACGGATAGCAGCTACATAACCACCAGGTCCAGCTCCAACGACAAGTGTATCTGTTTCAATTGGGAAATCTCCAACTACCATTTTTTTACGCCTCCATTAACAATAGTTCTGGATCGTTCAACAAGCGCTTAATATGGTTAAGTGCGTGCTGAGCTGTTGCTCCATCAATCATACGATGGTCAAAGCTTAAAGATAATGCTAATACTGGTGCAGCAACAATCTCACCATTTACAACGATTGCTTTTTCTGCAATACGACCAATCCCTAGAATTGCTACCTCAGGATGGTTAATTACAGGAGTAAACCATTGACCACCAGCAGAACCGATGTTAGTGATTGTGCAAGAAGCACCTTTCATTTCATCAGGAGCTAACTTACCGTCACGTGCTTTTCCTGCAAGCTCATTGATATCATTAGAAATCGCGAATAGTGACTTACGGTCTGCATCCTTTACAACAGGAACAAGTAATCCTTTTTCAGTATCTGCTGCGATTCCGATATTGTAATAGTGCTTGTGAATGATTTCGCTTGTTGCATCATCAATTGATGTATTTAAAGCAGGGAATTCACGTAATGCACTTGTTAATGCCTTAACTACATAAGGTAAGAATGTTAATTTAATTCCTTTATTTGCTGCCACATCTTTATACTTCTTACGGTGTGCAACAAGTTTCGCTACATCAATTTCATCCATTAATGTTACGTGTGGAGCTGTATGCTTAGAGTTAACCATAGCTTTTGCAATTGCTTTACGAATTCCACTCATCTTCTCACGAGTTTCTGGATATTGACCTTGTGGAATTGGTGTTGCTGCTGGTTTAGCTGTTTCTTGAGCTGCTTCAGTAGCAACTTCAGGGGCTGCTGGTGCAGTTTCTACTGCAGCTGGAGCTGCTCCACCGTTTAAGAATGCTTCAATATCTTCTTTTAGTACGCGACCGTTCTTACCAGAACCAGCAACTAAAGTAATATTTACACCTTTTTCACGAGCATATTTTCTTACCGAAGGCATTGCAACCACACGGCGATTAGGATCAACAGAGGCCTGCGTTTCTGCTACACCATTGTTAGTTGTGCTAGCTTCTGCAGCAGGAGCTTGCTCTTCTTGCTTTGGTGCTTCCTCTTCATGATCGTCACCTTTAAATTTAAGGTTTTCATATCCAGGAGCATCAAATGTAATAAGGACTTGACCTACTGTTGCAACAGTTCCTTCACCTACTAGAACTTCTTCAACTGTACCAGCAACTGGTGATGGAATTTCTACAACTGCTTTATCGTTTTGTACTTCACAAAGTACATCATCTTCTTGAACTTTATCGCCAGCTTTTACAAACCACTTAACGATTTCACCTTCATGGATACCTTCACCGATGTCAGGTAATTTAAATTGGAATGACATGTATTCACCCTCCTATAGATACGAGCTTATTCAGAACTTTTCAAATAAGGAAAGGGAAAATGGTGACCCATTCCCCTCTTTTATTAATAATTTTAGAAGTTTAAAACTTTCTTTGCTGTTTCAATTACATCTTTATAGTTAGGTAACCAAACTGTTTCCGCTTGAGAGAACGGGTACACAGTATCAGGACCAGCTACACGTAATACAGGAGCTTCTAAGCTAAGAATGGCACGGTCGTTAATTTCAGCAACAACTTGAGCAGCAATCCCTGCTTGCTTTTGCGCTTCTTGAACAACAATTGCACGTCCTGTTTTCTCTACAGAAGCTACGATAGCGTCAATATCTAATGGTGCAAGTGTACGTAAGTCAACAACTTCTACTGAGAAACCTTCTTTTTCTAGTTCTTCAGCAGCTTTTAATGATTCATGTACCATTGCTCCGTAAGTAATAATAGATAAGTCTTTCCCCTCACGCTTCACATCAGCTTTTCCAAGTGGAATTGTATACTCCTCTTCAGGAACCTCTTGACGGAATGAACGGTATAGCTTCATATGCTCAAGGAAGATTACCGGGTCATTATCACGAATTGCTGATAATAATAAACCTTTAGCATCGTAAGGAGTTGATGGAATAACAACTTTTAAACCAGGTTGTTGTGTCATTAATCCCTCTAAGCTATCAGCATGTAGTTCAGGTGTATGAACCCCACCACCGAATGGAGAACGGATGGTAACAGGAGAATTGTAACGTCCACCTGAACGGTAACGCATACGAGCCATTTGACCAGAAATAGAGTCGATTACTTCGTACACAAAACCGAAGAATTGAATTTCCATAATCGGACGGAAACCTTGTAAACCAAGACCGATTGCTAAACCACCGATACCAGATTCAGCAAGTGGTGTATCAAATACGCGCTCTTCTCCGAATTCCTTCTGAAGACCCTCAGTTGCACGGAATACTCCTCCGTTATTTCCTACGTCTTCACCGAATAGTAACACGTTCGGATCATTGCGCAATTCAATACGTAACGCATCCGTGATTGCTTGAATCAATGTCATTTGCGCCATGGCTTACTTCGACTCCTTTTCTTTATAAATAGCGTATTGCTCTTCAAGATTTTGAGGCATTTGTTCATACATATTTTCCATTAGGTCAGTAACCTTCTGTTTTGGTGCCTCATCCGCTTTTTTGATTGCCTCTTTAATATCTTCTTTTGCTTTTTCAATTACTTCGTTTTCTTTCTCTTCATTCCAGATTCCTTTTTTCTCAAGGAATTTACGGAAACGTACTAATGGGTCTTTCTTCTCCCACTCGTTATCTAAATCAGAAGTACGGTATCTAGTTGGATCGTCTCCTGCCATTGTGTGTGGACCATAACGGTATGTTAATGTTTCAATAAGAGTTGGACCTTCACCGTTAATCGCTCTTTCACGAGCTTCTTTTACTGCTGAATAAACAGCAAGTGCATCCATTCCATCAACTTGAATTCCAGGAATTCCAGCTGCTACAGCCTTTTGAGCAATTGTCTTTGCAGCAGATTGCTTTTCAACTGGTGTAGAGATAGCAAAACGGTTGTTTTGTACAACGAAAATTGCTGGTGCCTTAAATGCACCTGCAAAGTTAATTCCTTCATAGAAATCACCTTGAGAAGCTCCACCGTCACCTGTGTAAGTGATCGCAACAGATTTAGCTCCACGCTTTTTCATTCCTAAAGCTACGCCAGCAGCTTGAATGATTTGCGCTCCGATAATGATTTGTGGCGAAATTACGTTTACTCCTTCTGGAATTTGATTTCCATGGAAGTGCCCACGAGAGAATAAAAACGCTTGATATAATGGAAGTCCGTGCCAAATCATTTGAGGAACATCACGATAACCAGGAAGAATGAAGTCTTCCTTTTCTAATGCAAATTGAGATGCAAGTTGTGATGCTTCTTGACCTGCAGTTGGAGCATAAAATCCTAAACGACCTTGTCTATTTAATGAAATAGAACGTTGGTCAAGAATTCTTGTGTAAACCATACGGCTCATTAATTCTTGTAGCTGCTCATCAGTTAGATCTGGCATTGCAGCTTTATTAACTACTTCTCCTTCTTCGTTTAACACTTGAATAGTTTGAAACTGCTCAGAGATTTGCTCGAGTTGCTTCGTTGCATCGAACCCTTGATTCTTCGTTTTAGAAGCCATCGGAGTCACCAATCCTTTCTTTGGTAGAAAAATAATAATAAAAGCTAATTACGCACAAAAATTAGGATACCCAAAATCAAATCTTCTTAGAAATAATCATCATTATTAGATTTGACCTGTTTTAAACAGAGAGAAGCTATTATTTATTAAGTAGTTTCCCACAAATCTCGTTTATAAAAACAGAAATTGTAGATTACATGCTTATGATATTCTGTATCACTAACTTATGCAACAAAATTGATACAATAAATTGATTCGTTTCTTAGTTTACATCATTAAAAATACCTGCGTCAAATATTAAATCTGTAAGTTTTTAAATATATACATAGTAATTATTATTTTAATCATAATCATTTCCTGTATCAATCAATAATCACAGCTGTACTATATAACATCTCCCTATTCATCGACCTGTTATAAATCAAAAAAAGCCGACCTTAGTTGGTCGACTCTTCTATATCTAGTCCTGATAGTTCATAAAAGGCATGTTTTGTATCATTATAATCCTTCGTTAAATCATTAAATTTTTCATTGGCTGCAATAACTTGTTCGTATATTTGATTTATTTTAACTATTTGTTCCTCAAGCTCTCCTAAAGACCTTTCCTCTGCTTTTAGCATATTATACAGATTTTTGTCCTGCTCGAGGCCTTGTGTATATGCTTTATATAGCTCATCATGGGTACGATATCTTTCAGTCATTACTGAGAATAATTCGTCTGCTTTATTTTTCACTTGCTTCTCATCAATTTTCTCAATCAAAGGTTTAACTCGTTTAAATTCTTCTTCTGATTCCTCTAGGCTTTTTTGTTCATTTTCGATATGAACCCGTCTTTTTTCTACTATTTCTATAGCTTCATCCGACTTTTTTACAATATCATTAAGATTCTTTGTTCCTAGTTCCATTATCTCTTCATATATTCGTTGCTCGTCCTTTTCTAACAGTACTAACGGTTCCTGCTGTTCTTCAAACAAAGCTTCTTTTGCTACTACATCTTCCAATACTTCGTGAATTTTTTCGGGAGTTGATTGAAAAGGACTACAGCCTGACAAAAACAGAATGAAAACGAAACATAAGATACCTAATAAAAGTTGATTTTTACGCACAATTTAGCCCTCCTATAACAATTTAACTATATCTAGTAGTGGGACGAATGACAATACTATTACAATGCTTTATTTTTAAAAAATGGCTAGGCTTGTCCGTTTTTTTACATCATATTTCTAAACATTCATAAATATGTATTAAATAAACAAAATCAGGAATGATGATTAACTTTTAATCCAAACTTTGATAGACTATTATCGATAAACAACGGACGAGTGAAGTCTTGTAACTTAGGAGCGTGTATTTATGATAACTATGGATGATATCATACGGGATGGACATCCAACCTTACGTAAAGTAGCCGAGGAAGTTTCCATGCCTCCCTCTCAAGAAGATATTGAACTGTTGAAAAGTATGCATGAATATTTAATAAATAGCCAAAATCCAGAAACCGCAATGAAATATCAATTGCGAGCTGGAATTGGAATTGCAGCACCACAGATAAACGCTTCGAAAAGAATGATCGCAATTCATGCAAAAGATGAGAAAGACCAACAGCATAGCTATACATTATTTAATCCCAAAATTATTAGCCATTCTGTAGAAAAAGCCTATCTTACATCTGGTGAGGGATGTCTCTCTGTAGATGAAGCATTCCCCGGATTTGTAACAAGATATTCAAAAATTACAGTTAAAGCATTTGACCTACAAGGAAAAGAAGTTAAACTTAGATTAAAAGGAATTATGGCAATTGTATTTCAACATGAAATTGATCACCTTAACGGAGTGATGTTTTATGATCATATCAACAAAAAAGACCCATATTACGTACCTGAGCATTCAATTGCCGTAGAAAGATAACCATGGCTGCTGGTAAATCTACCAGCAGTTTTTTTATTAATTCACTAAAATACCAACTTTATCCACGAGAAATTTTGTTAAAAGAGCATATAATATAAGTAGAAGAAATGCTTCCGGGACAAATTTTCTTTACTTTGGACAAGGATCGTTTAAATATTACTTGTAAGGAGATGATCCACCATGTTAAAGAAGCTTAGAAAAAAGCTTGTTAGGCAGTGGAACGAATTATTACGTAAAAAAACAATTGCATAATTTTTCACCTTCCTGGCTTGGGGCTTCCCCAAGCCAGATCTTATACTATATATTTTTTCTAAGAGAGAGCCCTTCTAAACTTGCGAAGGGCTACTTCTTTATTGTAAAGTTAATCATTGTCACTACATATTCTTTTGCAACAATGTAAAATAATGGTTAATCACACATAATCCTACTATTTAATAAGAAAAAACATGAAATACATGTTATTTTTAGATATAATAGAAAAAGTTACTATCGGAACAAGGAGAGATTTTAAATGATATTTAAAGTTTATTTTCAAGAAGACAAAACACAGGTACCTGTAAGAGAAAAGACAAAAACCGTTTATGTTAAAGCGGATTCAGAACGAGAAGTCCGTACAAAATTGGCAGACCGACCATACAATATCGAGTTTGTTACACCAGTAACGGGTGCATTCTTAGAGTATGAACAACAAAATGAAGATTTTAATGTATTGGAGATTGATTAATTTATGAAATTTGTAAAGAACGATCAAACGGCCGTGTTCGCCCTTGGCGGCCTTGGGGAAATCGGAAAGAATACGTATGCAGTACAATTCCAAGATGAAATTATCTTAATTGATGCCGGTATTAAGTTTCCAGAGGACGAGCTACTTGGAATTGACTACGTAATTCCTGATTATACTTACCTAGTAAAAAATGTGGACAAAATAAAAGGTCTTTTTGTTACACATGGACATGAGGATCATATTGGTGGGATCCCCTATTTATTAAGAGAAGTAAATATTCCTATTTATGGCGGTAAACTAGCACTTGGCTTAATCAAAAATAAGCTTGAAGAACACGGATTACTTCGTACAGCTAAACTAATCGAGATTAAAGAAGATGACATCATTAAGTTCAGAAAGACATCGGTTACTTTCTTTAGAACTACCCATAGTATTCCGGATTCATATGGAATAGTAGTGAAAACACCTCCAGGACAAGTCGTCCACACTGGAGATTTTAAATTCGATTTCACTCCTGTCGGGGAACCAGCTAATTTAACTAAAATGGCGGAAATCGGTAAAGATGGCGTGCTTTGTTTGTTGTCTGATAGTACAAACAGTGAAGTCCCTGATTTCACTATGTCAGAGCGACGTGTTGGTGAAAGCATTCAGGATATATTTAGAAAGGTAGAAGGTCGCGTTATTTTTGCTACCTTTGCTTCTAACATCCACCGCCTTCAACAAGTAACAGAAGCTGCCGTAGCACAGGGTAGAAAAATTGCAGTATTCGGTAGAAGTATGGAAGCAGCCATTCGTATCGGACAAGAATTAGGTTATATTCGTGCACCAAAGGATACATTTATTGAACCACAACAAATTAATCGTATTCCAGCTAATCAAGTGACCATTTTATGTACAGGGAGCCAAGGCGAGCCCATGGCAGCTCTTTCACGAATTGCCAATGGAACACATCGACAAATACAAATCATTCCTGGAGACACGGTTGTCTTCTCTTCTTCACCAATTCCAGGAAACACGGTTAGTGTTAGCCGGACCATCAATATGCTTTTCCGTGCGGGAGCCGATGTTATACATGGTTCATTAAATGACATCCACACTTCTGGCCACGGTGGACAACAGGAACAAAAGCTGATGCTACGCCTGATTAAACCTAAGTTCTTCATGCCAATCCATGGAGAATATCGCATGCAAAAAATGCACGCCAAACTTGCAGTGGATTGTGGCGTAGAAGAAGAAAACTGCTTTATTATGGATAATGGTGAGGTTCTAGCTTTAAGTGAAGATACGGCACAGGTTGCTGGAAAGATTCCATCTGGAAATGTTTATATCGATGGAAGTGGAATCGGTGACATCGGTAATATCGTTTTAAGAGACCGTCGTATCCTCTCTGAAGAAGGACTAGTTGTTGTAGTTGTTAGCATTAATATGAAGGACTTTAAAATTGCTGCTGGTCCTGATATCATCTCTCGCGGGTTTGTATATATGAGAGAGTCTGGTGACCTGATTAACGATGCTCAATCGCTAATTTCTAAGCATTTAAATAAGGTGATGGAAAGAAAAACAACACAATGGTCAGAAATCAAAAATGAAATTACTGACACATTATCTCCTTTCCTATATGAAAAAACAAAACGTCGTCCGATGATTTTGCCGATCATTATGGAGGTATAAAACAAAAGCCACTCTTAAAATGAGTGGCTTTTGTTTTATTTATTGGATGACTTTCTTTTCAAAACGATTGATGTCAACATCTGCACCAATAACGATTAAGACGTCATTTGCTGCAATAGGTTCATTTGCTTGTGGTGATACAATGATATTGTTTCCTCGCTTAATAGCAACAATGTTAATACCGTATTTCGCACGAATATCCAAATCGATAATAGTATTTCCTACTAGACGATCACTTGCCACAATCTCAACAATACTATGCTCATCCGAAAGCTCAAGATAATCTAACACACTGTTTGATATGATATTATGAGCAATTCTTTTCCCCATATCTCTCTCAGGATGAACCACATGGTCTGCACCAATTTTTCTAAGTACCTTCTCGTGATAATCATTTTGTGCTTTAACCGTAATATTATTTACACCAAGCTCTTTTAATATAAGAGTAGTTAAAATACTTGCTTGTATGTCATCACCAATAGCAACGATCACATGATCAAAATTACGAATACCAAGACTTTTTAGAACTGACTCATCAGTTGAATCGCCTACTACGGCATGAGAAGCAATCATTGAAAACTCATTCACTCGATCCTCACTATTATCAATAGCCATAACCTCCATACCCTCTTCAGCAAGAGCACGGCAAATACTTCCTCCAAAACGTCCAAGTCCAATGACAGCAAATTCTTTTTTCATAAAAGGTTCCTCCGAATACTGTTCAAGTATTTTACCATTTTAGCACAAAGCACCAAAAGGAAAAAGCCCCCATCTCAGGTTGGGAGCGGGCAGCTTTAACTCGCTGTGTTTATGGTAAATTGTGCTCTTACTAGTGAATAATATTCCCCTTGATAATCCATTAATTGTTCATGATTACCCTGCTCAATTATTTCACCATGATCTAGAACAAAAATTTGATCTGCTTCACGTATCGTAGATAAACGGTGAGCGATAATTACAGCTGTACGGTTTTTTAATAACGTCTTTAAGGCATTTTGAATTTTTTGTTCAGACTCTGTATCAATACTTGCTGTTGCTTCGTCTAAAATAAGAATTTTAGGGTCTGCAAGCAAGGCTCTAGCAAAGGAAATTAACTGTCTCTCCCCTACGGAAAGAACATTTCCTCTCTCCTCTACCTCTGTTTCATACCCATTAGGAAGTCTTTCAATAAATCCATTAGCACCAACTGCCCTTGCGGCTTCTTTTGCCTCTTCCTCCGTAGCCTCTGGGTTTCCGAATAATATATTTTCCATAATCGTACCGGAAAATATGAATGTGTCCTGTAATACTACACCTATTTGTTTTCTTAAACTTTTTAACGAAACATCCTTTAGATCTGTACCATCGATGGATACTGTACCACTAGTGGGGTCGTAAAACCGGCTAATTAGGTTGGCAATTGTTGTCTTCCCTGAACCAGTATGCCCTACCAAGGCAACGGTCTGACCTGCTTTCATCTCTAAAGATATACCTTTTAGTGCTTTACGATTTGAATCGTAGGCAAACTCAACTTTATCAAAAATGATTTGACCTTGAATATTTTTGAGTTCAAATGCTGCTTCCTTTTGAGACACAATTGGTTTTTCGTCCAAGAATTCAAAAATACGCTCAGAAGATGCCATCCCCATTAACAATTGATTATACACTTGACCAAGCCTTGAAATGGGCTCCCAAAACATTCCTAGATAAAAGGCAAAGGACACAAACTCACCAATCGTTATCGATTCATTTTGAATTAGATTTGCTCCAAACCAGATAAGAACAGCTGTCCCGACCGCATTCGTTAATTCGACCATTGGGCGGAACATTGCATTTTTTTGAGAAGCCTCTCTCCAGCTTTGGAAATTCTCAGTATTCACACCATCAAAAAACGCCATGTTTTCTTGTTCCTGTGTAAAGGACTGAGTTACTCTTATACCTTGTATACTTTCATTCAGATGAGAGTTGAGTTTTGACTGCTTGAGACGTACAACCTGCCATGATTTTCTAATATTCCTTCTAAGACTTGTAGAAATAAAGAACATGATTGGTAAAATGACCATGATAGCTAATGTTAATTCCGGACTTAATGTAAATAATATAACCACTACACCTATCAAAAGAATAACATCCATTAATAGATTAATAACTCCATTCGTAAATAGCTCCTGAAGAGAATTAATATCATTCATAATTCTTACAAGAATGGAACCTGCTGATCTTTGGTCAAAGAACCGATGTGAAAGATTTTGCACATGTGTAAAGAGGTGTTTTCTTAGGTCATATATGACATTTTGCCCAAGCTGATTCATCCATTTTATCCGGAAGAAATTGGCTATGTAAGAAGCCATATATAAACCAGAAATGATAATTACAAGTGTCGTTAGGAGTTTTGCATCCTTATTTACGATTGCTCTGTCTAACGTGTACACCCCTATCAACAATGGGATAATAAGTCGTACTGCTGTGTTGATCAGTACCATAATCATTGAAAAGGGAAGTAAATTTTTTCGATAAGGTTTCATATAACTGAACAATCGCAGCATCTGACCCCAGTTAAACGGTTTATCAATTATCTGGTCTTGTGAATATTCAAATCTTTTTATTGCATTTTCACTAACACGTGGTTGTTTCTTATTCATATGATCCCCCTATCCGATATGCGATTGCATAATTTGCTTTTGATCTTGGTATTGAATATCATACACGCGCTGATAAAGTCCGTTTTGATTTACTAGTTGTTCATGGACTCCACGTTCTACAATTTTCCCTCTATCTAGAACCAGTATTTCATCAGCATGCTTAAGCGATGAAATTCTATGGGCTATGATAAATGTTGTTCTCCCTTTCATAACCTCATGAAGGGCTTGCTGTATTTTAAATTCGGTTTCCATATCAACAGCACTTGTAGCATCATCTAAGATCAGTATACTTGGGTTCACACAAATCGCCCTTGCGATCGCGATTCGCTGTTTTTGACCTCCTGATAATCCCATTCCACGTTCCCCAAGCATTGTGTCGTAGCCATCGGGTAGCTCCATAATAAAATCATGTGCTTGAGCCCTTTTCGCTGCCTCAACGATCTCTTCCATTGTCGCCTCCGGTCTTCCATAAGAGATGTTTGCTTTAATGGAAGACGAAAACAGAAAGGATTCCTGTAACACAAACCCAATGTTGCTTCTTAGAGATTTAAATGCAAAATTGTTTACCTTCTCACCGTCAATTAATATTTCTCCTTCATTAACGTCATAAAACCTAGTGATGAGCTGTGTAATGGTGGTTTTACCTGATCCAGTAGCTCCTAGTAGCCCAATTTTCTTTCCAGGCTCAGCTACAAAAGAAACATCGTATAATGCCTCTGAATCATCCTCAGTATATTTAAAGGTAACGTTCTTAAATTCTACCCTTCCTAGCAATCTATCAACCATTAATTGCCCTTCATTCTCTTCAATCTCTCCCTCTGCTTCAAGGATCTCCAATAACCTTTCCCCAGAAGCTTTTGATTGTGAAAATAAATTAATCACAAACCCAATGTTCATAATTGGCCACATAATGTACCATACCAAACTGTAAAAAGCCACTAACTCTCCAGGTTTAAGCTCTTCTTGGATGACGAGGTACCCCCCGTAAGATAACAATAAAACAACGCTAATATTACCTAGCATCTCCATTAGTGGAAAATACTTTGCCCAGATATTGGAGGTGAAAATATATTTATCCTTGTAGTCACCATTTGAATGGTTAAACTTTCCGATTTCAAAGTCCTCTCTTGATAATGACTTCACCGTGTTAATACCACTAATATTTTCTTGAACTTTAGTGTTTAATTTCCCAAAGGATTTTCGAATTCCTCTAAATGCAGGATGAACGGCTCGATCGAATTTATAAACAACAACCGCTAAAAACGGAAGCGTGATCAAAGTAACAATGGTTAGTGGAACAGAGTAGTAGAACATAACACCAAAAGTGATACCAATTAAGACGATAAAGCGAATCAACTCTGAAAACCCAAATGAAAGAAAAAAACGAAACCCTTCTACATCTGCCGTTAACCTCGACATAAGATCTCCCGTTTTGGCATTATCGTAATAGCGGAACGGTAAATACTGCAGTTTCTCATAAAGGCGATTTCTCAATTTATAAACGGAGGTTATTCCAAACAAGTCTCCTGTATATTGATGAATATACGTTCCAATCCCCTTGATCACCATAACACCCACAAAACCTAAGCTAACGATTGGAATCCATTCGTACCTTCCCCCCAGCACTATGTCATCAATCGTTATTTGAAGAATAATTGGGTATATTACAGTGATTCCTGTAATAAGTAATAGAAACGACATTGACCATAAGAAATAGCTTTTATAAGGCCAGTAAAATTCTTTCAGCTTTTTAAAAACCTCCATGAAAATCCCCCTTCATTTGTCAGAATTTCTAAAAAATTCATGAGCATAGTAATAAATATATCGGTTTTCGAAATAAATTTCCACCCTTTTACAATATTTTTTCATATAAAAAAAGACTAGGGATCCTAGTCTTTTAAAAATTTTTACTCCGCTTTTTCCATTTCATCTAAAACACGATTTACGCGTTTTTCTAGCATTTTCATACCGCTTCCACCAGCTTGGAAATGACGAAGATTTCCATCTTTATCAAACACATAGTAAGCAGGTACGTACTGATTTTCAAATTCTTCCGTTAATTTATGTTCGCTGTCAACAAAGATGGGTTGTGTAATACCGTGTTCGTCAGCTGTTTTCTTGATTGCTTCAAGATCTAGATCTTCTTCGCTTCTTGGCATATGAACAGCGAGAACATTTAATTTATCCTTATATTCATCACGGAATTGATTCACTTGTGGCATTGCCTCTTTACATAAATAGCAGCTTACTGACCAAAAGTGAATTAATGTAGGTTTTTCTCCAACTAAGTCAGCTTTCGTTACCTCACCATTTAACCATTCGGTTGCTCCAGTTAACTCTGGCATTGGCGCTCTAAGTTTCATTTTACAACTCTCCCTGTAAATAATTTTCATAACTTAAAGAAAAGACCTAACATTACGTTAAGGCCTTTTCCACTTTGTTGATTAAAGAGTTTTTTGACCTGGCTTCCAGTTTGCTGGGCAAAGACCACCAGTTTGTAGCGCTTGAAGTACACGTAATGTTTCATCTACGTCACGACCGATATTGTTGTGGTTTACTACAGAGTACATCATTTCACCTTCTGGGCTGATGATGAATAGACCACGTAAAGCAATACCTTCTTCTTCAATTAATACTCCATATTCGCGTGAAACAACATGGTTTGTATCAGCAGCTAAAGGATATTTAAGATCGCCAAGTCCGTTTTCTTTACGATCTGTGTTGATCCAAGCTAAGTGAGTGTGAATGGTGTCAGTAGACACACCAATTACTTCAGCATCAAGGTCTTCGAACTCATCGTAACGATCCGACAATGCAGTGATTTCTGTAGGACATACGAAAGTGAAATCCATAGGATAAAAGAAAAGGACAGTCCACTTGTCGTTTTTCATGTTTTCTTCAAGACTTACTTTACCAAATTCCTTATTTGCAAGTACAGCATCCATCGCAAAGCGTGGAGCTTGTTTTCCTACCATACGTTCTGCCATTATAAATCCCTCCGTGTAAAAATATGTAGATATTGTGAAAAAAAATACAAATACAATTATAGTAGTAACCTAATGCTTGAGTCAATTGTTATGAAAGAATAGATGTTAAAAAAGAGTTATTAAAACAGCAACTAACCCACTATATGGTTTGCCCTATTTTTTTGTATAATAAACTCTCTTATTTTAATTTCCTTTATAATTTAAGTATGAGGTTAGAAGCATAATCGCTTTCTCAATTGCATCTTCATTGGGATTTAATTTTGAATGATGTAGTCCATGCTTAGACTCAACCCCTAGCCAAAACATGAAGCCAGGTATCTCTTCTAGCATGTACCCAAAATCTTCTCCTGTCATCGCTTCCTTACATTCAATTACGTGAACAGAGGATTGTTCCTCTACAAAATTCATAAATTCTCTTGTTAAGGAATGGTCATTATATACTTGATGATACATACTACCGTAATCTATCTTAACCTCGCACTCGTATCCAGTAGCTACCCCTTGTATGATAGACTCAATTCTTTTCTTCACTTTTTTCATCGAATCAACTGAGAGGGTCCGTATCGTGCCTTCTAGTCTAGCCTTCTCAGCAATGACATTCTGAACGGTCCCACCAGTAATTTTTCCAATCGTAATAACTGCGCTATCCAATGGGTCAACATTTCTACTGATAATCGTTTGTAGTTGACTTACAAGGCTGCAAGCGGCAATTACCATATCATTCGTTTGGTGAGGATAGGCGGCATGTCCACCTTTTCCGACTAAGTCTATAAAAAGTTCAGATGTATTAGCAAATAAAAGGCCTTCTCTTGTTGCAATTGTACCAACAGGATACTCTGGTGCAATATGCAGGGCAATAATCATATCGGGCTTCCACTCTTGCATTTCCCTAGACTTAAGCATAGGTTCTGCCCCACCGGGACCCTCCTCAGCAGGTTGAAATATAAACAGCATATCATCCTGAATAGGTTGGTGGACGATGTTAGTTAATACTCCTAATCCAATACTCATATGAAAGTCATGGCCACAAGCATGCATTTGTTCAGCATGAGTAGACTGAAAAGGAAGCTCGGTTTCTTCTATTATTGGCAGCCCATCAATATCAGCCCGATAACCTATTAGTTTTCTTGGATTTAGCCCATGTACCTTTACGAATAAACCTGTTTCCCATTTCTTTACTTCTAACCGCTCTTTTGGCAAAGATTCAATATATGATAATAAATATTTCTGCGTTTTAAACTCCTGAAAGCCAAGCTCAGGGATTTGATGCAAGTCTCTCCGTATTTGAACAAACGGATTACTCATTACTTCTCCCCCTTTATTTAAGGAGAAAGCGTGGATAGAAATCCACGCTTTCAAAAATGTATTATAGCTGACGTAATGCTTGGATTACTTCCGTTTTTGATAATGTTTTCTCATCCGCTTGTTTGATGACACGTGCAGGAACACCTGCAACTACTGCACCAGCTGGAACGTCCTCGATAACCACTGCACCAGCAGCTACACGAGCACCTTTTCCAACGCGAATTCCTTCTAAGACAACAACATTTGCTCCAATAACAACATCATCCTCGATCACAACAGGGCTTGCAGAAGGTGGTTCAATAACGCCTGCTAACACAGATCCAGCACCGATATGGCAGTTTTTACCTACAGTAGCTCGTCCACCTAAAACAACGTTCATGTCGATCATCGTTCCTTCACCAACTACCGCACCAATATTAATAGATGCGCCCATCATGATAACAGCATTGTCACCAATTTCAACTTGATCACGAATAACAGCACCTGGCTCAATACGCGCCTTAATATTTTTCATATCTAAAAGTGGAATAGCTGAGTTTCTTCTGTCATTTTCAACAACATAGTCCTCAATTTTTCCTTTGTTTGCTTCTAATGCTTCACTAACTTCGCTCCACTCACCAAATACAACTCCTGTATTTCCAGTGATAAAGGCCTTTGCGCTTGCCCCAAAGTCAACTCCTTCAAGATCACCTTTTATGTATACCTTTACTGGTGTTGCTTTTTTGCTATTTTGAATAAACGAAATGATTTCGTTTGCATCCATCATTTTCATATCTTTCCCTCCAATTTGTACAATCTAAAAATTACTTTAACAAACAACCGCATTCAAGACAAGTGGGAACCCTTTAGCTTTCATTAATAAATTCTTTAATTATTTCCACAAATGCTTGGACTTGTTTTAACTTAAAGGAAGATTCATATCCCATAAGCCAAGTGTCCCGTTTTAAGGGCATTCCAGCTTCATCAAGTAATGGAATTTTAAATATATCGTTATCCATCTGATTTAGTGTAATAGCAGGTAATATGGCAAAGCCAATTCCATTCAGAGCCATTTGTTTACATGTTTCAATCTGATCCACGACTAATGTTCTTTTTGTTGAGGTTTGAAAATTCCGGTACCACCAATCTTGGATTTCCTGAAAATAATTGGAATCGCTTTTAAATTGAATAAATGGTCGATCTGTTTTCAATACTTGTTCTGGGCTAGTGATCACCTTGTCCACTAAATAAAGACTATCTTCGAACAAATGCATCTTTACACCCTTCCATTCAGGTGTACCACGGATTATTCCGATATGGGCTTGATCTTCATAAAGTGCCTTTGAAATTTCACTGCTCCAGCCAGTTATAAGAGCTATTTTTGCATGAGGATATCTGTTCATGTATTTCTTTAGTACTTTGGGAAGCCAGTTTTGACCTACTATGGAGGCTACAGCTATTTTTAACGTTCCATATACCTCTGTATCAAGTCCGTGAATCGCTTCTTTTACTTTTTCTTCTTTCCCTAATACTTCGTTGGCAAACTCAATAACAAGCTCTCCTGCTGGAGTAAGTGTTAATCCCTTTTGTGAACGAATAAATAGCTTAGTTCCCCATTCTTTCTCAATCGTTTGTAATCTTTGGGAAAGAGCAGGCTGAGAAACAAATAATCTCTCTGCGGCTTTTCTCATATTCATTTCAGTTGCTAGTACGGATAATAATTGAAACTCTGATAGTGTAGACACAACATCCCTCGGTTAATAAGTTTTACTTATATTATAATTGAAAAAAGCCCCCAAAAGGGAGCATATCTTTATTTATTTAATTTTTTTATATGCTTATTTAAGTGGAACAAAACTGTTCTGCGAGTTAAAATTCCTTCAAAAATTCCCTCTGCACTTTCGATACAAATAAACGGATGATCAATAAGAGTTTCAAGAGAGCTTTTTATACTAGCATCAATTGATATCCGAGGAACATCTTTATTCATGACCTCTTCAACCTTCTTTTCCTCAAGTTTCTCAAACTCAATCCGCTCTAAACCTAATATAGACTCCATAATAATTGGAGTACCTATTAATCCATGAAGCTTATAATGTGGATCAAGAACTGGTATAGCCGTATAGCCACTTTTCGTTAACACCAATAAAGCATGTTCTAAATTGTTTTTAACTTGCACATGTGCTACACGTTCAGATGGTATCATTAAATCTCTAATATTGATTTCTAAAAATTCCCCACTGTGAAGACTTATCATCGTCGAAAACTCCTCATCTCTTGTTTTCAGCTATATATATTTTATCACAGTTTGAAAGGGTTTGCTCTTTTTAACTTCTTTACATACAAAAGGGACCAATAAATGGTCCCTCTATGTATAAGTGGTTACTGTATGAGATCAAAGATTTCAATAGTAATCATATCGATGTTGTCGAATTGGTATCTCTTCGGTTTTTCTTTGTCATTGTATACTTCTAGTTCAAATGTTTCTGTTTTTGGGTGAAAAGTAACCTGACACTTTCTTTCTCCATTAACTTCAAAAAAGCGTTGAGCTGGCTCACCTGAACTCGCTTGCTCTTGAAGATTTTTTAAACGTGTAATGATTCCTTGAAGCTGCGACATACTCTCTCTCCTTTCGAAACAAACCTATTGATACTCCTAGGTTTCTCTTTTGACATGTTTCTATACGAAAAAAGAAATCAGAAAATTCGTGCCATCCTTCTTTACATGCCAATAATAACAGCATAAAATAATGAAGGGTATTTGTACAAGGAAAAGTATAAAAAACGAGGGTTTTTTTTGAAAAATGTAGGAACCACTCAGAAATTGTCGACAAAATAAACATAAACCAAGAATAGAGGAATACGATGAACAAAGTTACATTATACACCCAGCCAGGCTGTCCCCCTTGCGAATTTACGAAAAACTTTTTTAATGATCAAAATATCTCCTATGAACTAAAGGATATTAAAAAAGATTCATCCGCTCGAGATGAATTAATTAAGCTTGGTTCATACTCTACGCCAACCATTGTAATTAATGGAGATGTGATTATCGGATTTGAACAAGAGCGAATTATAGAAGCACTTGGTCTATCAAACAAAAACGAGTAGAGCTTTTATTACGCTCTACTCGTTTTCAATTGCTAAGTAATGGTTGAAAAAGCTCGCGGTCAACTTTATATGATGAAGAGTGCTAATCAATAGTGCTTGAAATGGATTGTTTTTTTCTAGACTACTCTTTTTTTCCTCTTCTTTTTCAAGAACAATATCTGTGGATGGATTAAAATCGTATAAATAATCACTTACTTTCCATACCCCTGTATTCTCCTTTTTCAAAATGATCGCTTCATAATGGTCTTTATAAGTTATCGGTCCCTCATTTTGCCCTTCAAAGAATTCATACACATAAATACTGTTTTTATTTATGATTACTTCTGTTTGATCAGAAAATTGAAAAAACGGAATGTAGTAAGGTGCAAAGTCCGTTCCATATGTAAACTGTAAGCCATTTTCCTCCACAATATTTTCCTTTATAAAAAGCTGATTATAGGAATCCGTAAAGTAAGGCTTTAATATCGAATTTACTTCTTCTTCTGTTCTTCCTTCTTCACTTAACATCATTTGTGCCTGAAACGCTTCATGCAATAAACCAAGAACATCTTCTCTTGTTTCAATCGTTGATTTAGAAGCAGCTTGTCCAATTAAAGGAAAAAAGAATAGAATGGAAAATACCAATAATAGCATACGTTTTTTTCGACTCATAAGCTCACTTTCCCTTCCTCTTAATAATTTCCATTTTAACAACAATCTCATCCCTTGATGCACGCATTCGTTCGTAAAATAACGTGCTAATCTGACATTTATATAGATGAAGTTACCCTTTGTGACAACAGATATAACTTTTTATGAAGAAAAAGGCGAAAAAATAAGGAAAAATACCTACAAAGATAAAAAAGGATGTTCTAAAAAAGACAAAAAACCCCTAAAATAGAGGTTTTTACGAAAGGTTATAAAATAAGATGATTAGAATCAGCAGCAAAAAGAATATCCCATATGTTAGAAAAACCGGATTTCGCAAATATATATGCGATTGGACCTTTGTTGGAAGAGGTGTATCCGACTCTGGTTTTAATTGCTTTGGTCTTCTTGTTACGGCTAATGTATATCCTAATGAAAAAACGAGGACACCCATGGAAACAAATAATAAGATTGACATATAGGTACTCAAGGAGAACTCCTCCTTTATAATTGGTCATATCATTACGATTCCACAATAGTCCTCGTTTATTCTTTTATGAACAGGGCAAATTATAACAAACCGTCATTGTCATAAAGAAAGGCATACGAAAGGTCGATAAACAAGTAATGCTTTGTGCTTAATGGGTAAGAGAATGTTCGAATATTATCACCAATTTCAATATCGCTGTACACATCCGATAATATGCCTTTTTTCTCCAAGCGCATTTTATGAATATTTTCTAAAAAATAGGGTCTCCAGCTCCAGTTTTTATTCATATATTCGACTTGGCTAACCCATTCTTGATCACCTTTAAATAAGTTTGGTGATACTTGGAACCCATCTTCATCACAAATGTACAAGCGAAAAGCGATTGAATCTAATTCCTTCGTTAAGGATCCTAAAAATTCCTCATACTTTTCTTGCTTTTTATATTTGGATACTAAATCCTGCATTCGAAGTTGAAAGGATTCTGTGATTTGATGTAAAGTTTCGATTCGCTTTTTCTCATAGGCTATAAAGCGGTGAAACTCTTCCTTTAGTTTATCCTTTAATATCGTACGCTCTACAAAATCTTTTGCAGGTTTATGTAGGTAAAACCCTTGGTAATATCTTCCTCCATTTTTCCATGCGAATTGGAGTTGGTAAACCATTTCAATGTTTTCAAAGAGTAGAGTTGCACCAATTTTTCGCGCTAGTAGAGAAAGTGAGTACAATATATCTTGAAACCCTTGTGAAGAACGGTTAGAACGAAGGGCACGCAAGTCCACTTTCAAAATATTAGGAGAAAGCTGCCCAATTCGATCCAAGTGACTGCTTTCATGTCCTAGCTTATCTATCGCTATTTTAATCCCTAATGTCTTTAAATAATTGAGAAAATGATCGAGTTGATCAAGCTCACCTTTATAATTAGATTCCGAAATTTCAAGCACATATCTATTTAACGGTAATCCAAGCTCTTCGTATTCGTGCAGTACTTCTAAAAAAGGATCATCTGCACCCTTCATCAACAAATCCGCATCTCTGTTAATAAAGATTAAGAGGTGTTCATCAACCTCTAGAAAACGATCGAGTGCTTTTTTTAATACAACTTGGTCAACTTCCGTTCTGTATTCTTCGGGAATACTTGAATCATGAAAAAACGGACCAAGACTTATATACTCCGAGCCATCATAGTACCTTCCTAATACCTCATAACCAATAACCTGGTGTTCATCCGCACTGAATATCGGTTGAAAAAAAGGAAGTACATTTTCAAGATCAGTTAAGATATCCAATGCATCCAATTACGATCGCTCCTTACATCCATCTTTTCAATAATTATACCATAAAAAGGCTTAATATTCCTTTTCCATGAACCACTTCCAAAAACCTTACCTTATAATCACCCTTCCTTTTTTGCATTCTAAGCTTAACCACCGAAAGGAAGGTACAAAATGAAAATAAAATCAATATTACTTTCCATATTTTTAGTGATGAGCATTCCTTTCTCAACATTCGCACAAAGTAACACTTTGCTGGATGTTCCTCTAATCAAGCAAAATCCAGAATTAAGGTATGGATGTGAGGTTACAAGCCTCGCTATGATGCTGCAATTTGCTGGAGTGAATACAAATAAAATGGATCTTTACAATAAAATAAAAAAAGACAATGATCCATTGGTAAAACAAAATGGTGATATTATTCGTTGGGGAGATCCAGATGTAGGATTTGTTGGAGATATGACTGGCCAAAGAGCTGGATATGCGGTGTTTGATGGTCCAATGATTGATTTAATTAATACTTATCTGCCAGGAAAGGCCGTTAATCTAACCCATAAACCGTTTCATGAAATTGAAGCACATGTTGCAAAGGGCTTTCCTGTTGTAGTGTGGACAACAGGTGATTACCGTTTACCAGACAGACCTGAATCTTGGATGCATGGTAATAAAAAGATTGATACACCTCTTGATTTACATGCAGTTGTTGTAGTTGGCTATGATCAATCATTTGTTTATTTGAATGATCCTTTATCCGGCGGAAAACAGGTGAAAGTGAATAAGCAACAATTTCTACAGTCTTGGAACGCATTAAAAAATAGAGCGGTAAGCTATCAATAAAAAATAACAGGCTAGTTCCGACTAGCCTGTCTATTTATCTTAAAATGGATGCTGATTAAGCCATTGCCCACCGTCCATCGTAATACAATCTCCATTAATGTATTGCGCACCTTCTGAGCTTAAAAAATAGGCCAATTCAGCGATTTCCTCAGGAGTACCTAGTCTTCCTAGTGGGACGCTTGAAAGAGTTCGATTGGCTGCTTCTTGGGATTCCCATAACCGTTGTGCACCACCCGTTCGTTCAATCGGTCCAGGTGCAATAGCATTAACTCTTATGCCATATCTTTGCCCCCACTCAACAGCAAGCGTTCTTGTCATGGATAGTACTCCCGCTTTTGCAGCTGCTGAATGAATCACTCCCGCACCTGCATTCCATGCATATGTAGCAACCATATTTATGATACTCCCCTTTATCCCTTTACCAATCCAATACTTACCCACCTCGCTGCTACAATAAAACGTACCGTTTAACACAATATTTATCACGGAATTCCATCCATTCACAGATAGCTTTTCCGCTGGACATATAAAGTTTCCAGCTGCATTATTAATGAGAATGTCGATCCGCCCGAATGCTTCATCCGTCAGCTGGACCATTTTTTTTACGTCCTCCACTTCTCTAACATCCATTTTTATAGTTAGAACTTGGTTATTTTCTTTTTCAATTTCTTTTTTTGCCGATTGTAGTTTTTCCTCATCTCTTCCTGTAATAACCACATAAAAACCGCTATTAGCAAACTTTTTTGCCATTGCTTTCCCCATGCCGGATGATCCGCCTGTAATAATAACAACTTTCCTCTCCATCTTCCATCCCCCTTTTTTAAAAAAAGAATGAACACTCATTCATTTATATTTTATCATTTTTTATTCTACATCTGTATACATATATTTCATGGACAAGAATTTAATCACGCCTTTTTAGTTCTCATATCTCCCTGATTTTGTTAGTATAAAGTGGATTGTCCTAAATTTAGAAATGAGAATAGGTTGATTAGTAATGAACACAAAAATGTCGAGAAGACGATTTTTGAAAAGAGGAATTGGCACTTTTCTAACGGGAATTGTTGCTGTCGGTGGAGGTGGCTTCTATGCTCGAGAAATTGAGCCAAAGCTATTAACGATAAAGAAACACACGATCACTCACCCCAAGATTCCTAATGGTTTCAACGGCTTTAAAATCCTACAATTCAGCGATACGCATGTTGGATTTCAATATGATTTATCCCAACTTAAAGAATTGGTCAATAAAATAAATTCACTTGAGCCCGACATGATTCTTTTTACGGGTGATCTAATGGATACACCTAATCAGTATGTTGAAATTAACTCACTCGCACCGATTTTAAAAAATCTCCAAGCTCCATTTGGTTCGTTTGCTATATATGGGAACCACGATCACGGAGGCTATGGTTCAGATTTATATCGAAATGTTATGAAAGAAGCTGGGTTTACCCTTTTATTGAATGAAGCTCATCAAGTCTCTCTTCTTACAAATGAGATTTTGTATATCGCTGGAATTGATGATGCAATGTTAGGCAGGCCAGATATTCAAGCGACATTGGAAAGCATCCCTGATGAGGCTTATACCATCCTTTTATCACATGCACCTGATTTAGCCGACCAGGCTGCTGACATAGGAAATGTTCAACTCCAATTAAGTGGGCATAGTCATGGTGGACAAATTCAAATTCCTTTTTTAGGAGCTATTATTAAGCCCCCGTTTGCCAAAAAATATTATGAAGGATTTTATCAAATTGGACAGACCAGTGATCCTTTGACTCTATATGTAAGTAGAGGCTTAGGTACAACTAGGCTTCCCTTTCGGTTTCTCTCTCCACCTGAAATTACCTTATTTACTCTTCAAACACTACAAAAATAAAACAGACCGCCCATTATGAGTTGGTCGGTCTGTTAAAAATAATTTGTTGAATATCCATGTTACTTAATGGTTTTGAATAAAAGTAACCTTGTCCCTTATGACAGTTTGTATTTAAAAGAAAATTTGCCTGTGCTTCTTCTTCAATCCCCTCAGCAACTACTTTCATGCCAAGGCTATTTGCTAGGTGAATAATCGTTGTTGTAATAGCAGCATCCTTTTCGTTATTATGGATACCTCGGATAAACGATTGATCTACTTTGAGAACATCAATGGGAAAGCTTTTTAAATAGTTTAAGGATGAGTACCCGGTACCAAAATCGTCAATTGCAATACTAATCCCTAAGTCCTTTAAACTTTTAAGTATTGGAGCGGTTTCAGCCGTATCCTGCATCACTCCCTCTGTAATCTCAATTTCAAGCAAGGAAGGATTAATTTGAAACGTCTGGATCGCCTTTTGAATCGTACTTACAAGAGTTGGTTGTTGAAATTGTTTCGCTGATATATTTATTGCAATCGAAATTTCTTCTGCACAAAGTTCATTCCATTCCTTTATTTGCATACAAGCTTGTTCAATGACCCAATTACCTATAGGAATAATCAAACCCGTATCTTCCGAAAGAGGGATAAATTCCGATGGAGGGACCAACCCAAACTCCTTTGAATTCCACCTAATCAGCGCTTCAAAACTATTGATCTTTCCACTACTTAGTTCTACCTGTGGCTGATATAATAGTATTAATTCATCACGCTCTAGAGCTTTTCTAAGTTGCGTCTCTAACGAAACGATATTAGCAAATGATTGTGTTTTATCACTTCGATAAAACTGATAATGTGCTTTTCCCTTCTCTTTCACACGAAACAATGCTTCATCAGCGTTTTTGATTAATGTTTCTGCATCTTTCCCATCCTGTGGATACATGCTTAATCCTATGCTTGGTGAAATATAATATTCATGTGAGTTCAAATAAAAGGACTTTGCAAATCGGTTCAAAATATTTTGTGCCAACTGGTTCGCGCTTTGGCGATTTCCCCTTAAAAGAACAATAAACTCATCTCCACCCTGTCTGTAAACCTTATAATCATCAGTTCGATCAACACTTAATCGTTCAGCCACCTTAATTAATATTTGATCACCTGCAAAATGTCCTAGAGAATCATTTAGTTGTTTAAAACGGTCAATATCAATGGATAGAAGAGAAAAAGGTTCCTCTTTATTACTATCAGAATGATTTAATAGTAGATCTAAATCGCGTAATAATGCCCTTCTATTATATAACCCCGTTAACTGGTCATGAAATGCCATGAACTTTATCGTCTCAGCATTTATCGCCTGCTCCGTAATATCTCGAAAAATCAAATAAATTCCTGTAATTTTATTATGAATGGTAAAAGGTATCGTTTTTAATTGGACCGTAATTTTCCTTTTACTGCTGTTAACGAACCGGAAGTCTAAAGTTTCTAAAGAAATCCCCGAGAGAGAATGCTCGATAAATTCTCGAAATTTATTAACGTCAGATTCATCAACAAAATCAAAAATGGTTTTTTTCTTTAACTCATCGACCGTAAATCCTGATAGAATTTCACTAGCTGGATTCGCGTCAATAATATCGCCTACACGAGTTGCGAGAATAACCCCATCCAGATTATGATCCACAATAGAACGATAACGCTGTTCCGTCACTTTAAGCCGACTCTTTTCCACCTCTAACTCTGTAATATCACGAGTTACAGACACAACAAATCTGACTTCTTGATTTTCATTAAGGACTGGCGTTAAAATCGACTGCCCATGAACCAGCCTTCCATCCTCTAATGTTGATTGATCAATAAGCACTTGAATTTCTTTTGATTCTATTACATTCATGTATGCGGCTTGAAGTCTTTTAGCAGTCTCTGTAGGCATTACCTCAAATAAGGTTTTCCCCATCGTTTCCACTGTCAGCCTTGCATGTGTCGCACCAGATTTATTGGCAAAAACGTATCGAAATTGATCTCCGTCCACCTTCATAATGAACACCATATCATTAATATGGTTAAGGATAATATCAAAGATCATTCCTTCTATTTCACGTCTATTTTTATCATTAATCACTTCACGAGAGATTACCTTTTTAAACTGCTCCATCCCATCATCCTCGTTTGTACCTGAGCATTTGTGTGTTGTCTTAGAAAACTTCTTAACTTATATTATCCTTAAATATCGATAGTATCGTCAAGATGTTTCGTAAAGTGTACAACTTTTGAAAAATAATAAAAAAAGAGATACCCTTTTGTATCTCATTCTTCATCTTCTCTTAATTGATAGGTTTCTTTCATTAGTTCTACTTGGTGGTTTAGTAAATTCTCATTGTTTGAGGAGACATAAGAGTACTTCCCATCTTGATGCTGTTCTCTGGCTTTTACATTGTCTGAAAGCTGGAGATTCAATATATGGGTGATTCTGTCTTTGTGATGATTTTCAAAGATTGGAAATAGAATTTCTACTCGTTTCTCCATATTTCTAGTCATCATATCTGCAGAAGACAAATAGACTTTTTCCTCCCCGTTATGGTAGAAATAATAAATACGGCTATGCTCCAAAAAACGACCAACAATACTTATGACCCGAATATTTTCACTCACCATTGGAATCTTTGGTTTTAAGCAGCAAATACCACGAATAATTAAATCGATTTTTACTCCAGCAGACGAAGCTTCATAGAGTTTCATGATCAATTCCTTATCGGTTAGGGAGTTCATCTTTGCAATAATCCTGCCATTTTTGTGTTGCTTATGATAGGCTATTTCCTTATCAATTAATTCAATAAACTTACCCCTTATATCATATGGTGCAACAACGATATGATTATACTTTGGTTTCTCTGTATATCCACTCAAAAAATTAAAAAAGTTTGTTGCATCAATACCAAATTTTCGTTTAGAAGTTAAATAACCAATGTCTGTATAATAATTGGCTGTTTGATCATTGTAGTTTCCGGTCCCTAAATGAACAAATCTTTCTATCGTTTGATTTCTTCTTCTAACTACTAATGTAATTTTACTATGCGTTTTTAAATGGGTCATACCATAAATAACATGACAGCCAGCTTTCTCAAGTTCTTTCGCCCAATGAACATTATTTTCCTCATCAAACCTAGCTTTTAACTCAACTAGAACAGTCACCTGCTTTCCGTTCTCGGCAGCATTTTTAAGAGCGGTAATAATGGGGGAATCACCACTTACACGATACAAAGTTTGTTTGATCGCTAAGACATCTGGGTCACTGGCAGCTTCTGTAACAAAGTCGACAACAGGTTGAAACGATTCGTACGGATGATGTAATAAAACATCTTCTTCAAGTAACTTCGTAAATAGATCTTCGTCAAAATCAAGATCCACTGGCTTTTGAGGAATAAAGGCTTCAAAGCTTAAACGCTCTCTTTTTCTTGATAAATGCTTTGAAAACTGGGCTAAAAATGTATGATCGAGTGGCCCATTAATTCTGTAAATATCCTCTTCGTCCAATTCTAGTTCTTTAGTTATATGTTCAACAACAGAGTTATCAAAATGGTCATCACTTATCTCTAAACGAACAGCCGCTCCCCATTTTCGTTTTTTCAGCTCTTTTTCAATTTCTAGTAATAGGTCTCTTGACCCTTCTTCATGAATCGTTAAATCAGCATTTCTCGTAATACGAAAAGGGGTTACAGATACTACTTTATATCCTTTAAACAACTTGTGTATAAAATAGCAAATTACATTTTCTAAAAGAACAAAGGAGCTACCTTCGTCACTTGGTATACAAACAAAACGATTAAGAACCGCTGGTACTTGAACAAAAGCAAGACGATTACTCACCTGGCCCTCTATGTACTCTTGTAACAATACGGCAAGGTTTAAACTTTTGTTTGATAGCATCGGAAAAGGACGATACGCATCAATAGCCATTGGAGTTAAAACAGGAAAGATCTGTTCTTCAAAATATTCTTCTAAAAAAGAAATTTGACTTTTATCTAAACCAGTAATGGCAAGGAGGTAAATAGATTCCTTTTTAAGTTCCGGAAGGAGAATGTTGGTAAACGTTTCACATTGAGTATTCACCAGATTATGAGTAAACTTTGAAATTTCATCAAGCTGTTGCTTTGGTGTTAATCCTGCTTTATTTTCTGGTCTATTATATCCAGCATCCACTTGGTCCTGTAATCCAGCAACTCTAACCATAAAAAATTCATCTAGATTAGAACTAAAAATCGATAGAAATTTAAGCCTTTCAAGAAGTGGGTTACTCTTATCAAGTGCCTCTTCAAGTACTCTTTCATTAAATGCTAACCAGCTTAACTCACGGTTATTATAATAGGAAGGTAGATTGTATTGCCTTTCACCATTCATTGGTCTCCCATCCTTTATCAACAGTATTCGACATTGATATATTTTCATCTTATCAAAATTATAAATAGGATTTTGTAAAGAAATTGTAAATTTGTACCTTTTAACTTTTTGAGACGAAATTAAGAGTAATCTTATATTTTAATGACTTCTCTAAATGACGAATCTGCTTTTCTGCTTGATACTGTTCAACAAATGTATTACCCTCACAATATAATCGAAGCAGAAGCTCATCCTGTCTTTTTTGTACTTTAATTTTTTTTACCAGCATACGTTTGGATGAATCGAGAGCAGAGGCAAGCTTCACCATTGCACCAGCTATTCGAATATCCTTTAATTCTTCCTTTGAAAACCATTCTATAAAAGGCGTGGAATATTGCTTTAGTAGTGCCCAGCTTTTAAATGATGCAATAAAGGCAAGAATAAGTCTTTCCTTGTGCGTAATCCCGTCTATTGATTGATGAGCTAGGAGATTAAAGGTATGCTGGCTGCTAACATCCGAATCGACGTATTGCCCGATATAATATATGCGTGCACTTTGTTCAATTAGACGCTCACTATATTCATTTGTTGTATTCCCGAACACATTAGAAAGTTCGAAATAAATTTGTTTTGCTAACCATGCCACATGATCAGAATGGCCTTCCTCAATCCCATAATCTCTTATCAAGTGATCAATACTGCTTTCTAAAATAAAATCAGATGGTTTCTTTCCCCCGCTTTTTTCTTTGTAAAGGATTCCTTCTCTTAGGCCCCTTTTACTAAAAATAAACCGTGTTGCTTGAACATACATACAAAGCATGTCGAATACTTCAAGGGCTGGAAGGATGATGTCTGCTCTGTCTTTTGAAAGTCCCTCTAATTTTTCAATATCAGCAATTTCCATACTCGCCATCATTTGTAATATATTATTTAGATCATCAGGACTCATATCATACTGGTGAATTCCTGCTAATGGATAGTTTTTTAAATGTTGATGAACTTGAGCAATGTTTCTCGCGCTTCCCCCAATAGCAACAATCGGAACCTGTTTGTTCTTCAGCCAAGGTAATGATTCAAAAGCTTCAGAGATCATTTTTTTCAGAGCCATTCTTTCATCATTTGTCATCCGACTTCCACTCGAAAATTTTTCCTTTAAAGACACAACACCAAACGGAAAACTATGCGATTGTACTAGCGTCTTATTTTGATAATACGTAATTTCTGTGCTTCCCCCACCAATATCTATAGTCACACCATCTTTTACAGCAGTAGTGTTCACTACGGCCAAAAAGCCAAGATAAGCTTCTTCTTCCTCACTTAAAATTTCGATATCAAAGCCTAGCTCTATTTTTATCTTTTCAAGAACTTCAGACTTATTTACTGCCTGTCGTATGGTTGCTGTAGCCACACATTTTACTTCTCTTATTCCATGAAAGTTAATAATTTCTTTAAATCCTTTAAGGATTGTTAGACATTTCTGAACACCTTCATGGGAGAGAACTTTCTCTTCATTTAAATACTTTCTAAGCCTTGCTACAGCCTTAATATTTTCAACTTCTTTGTAGAAATGGTTGATGGTTTCTATATAAATCACTAATCGTATGGTGTTCGATCCTATATCGATTACAGCCCACTTATTCATCTGTTCAAACTCCTTTACTATTCACTATTATATTTATTCTATTCCACGTTTGACATTCCTCTAACCATTCAACCTTATCAGATACCTTGTTTTTTTATCATCAAACATCTCAGAGCCATTTTCTTTCCAACTAAAAAAAGGTATAATAACAATACAGTAGTTTGAATGAGTGAAAGGAGCTCAAAACCTTGAGTCAGGAAAAAACACATCATCCTCCCATAAAACCAACGATAGAAAACCTCTCACAGGCAATCTTCATTGTGAATCGTCATGCAAAAACCGCTCCAAATCCAAAATATTTATACGAGTTGAAGCGAAACGCCTTACAAAAACTTATAAAAGAAGGAAAAGCAAGAAAGGAAGGATTACACTTCTCGAACAATCCTAGATACAGCCAACAACAATCAGATGTACTCGTTGTGTGTGGAAACTACTCCTTTCATCTTCCCCCATCAAAACAGGACTTCGAGAGTCTACCACACTTAGGAAAATTAGATAATAATATTCGTAATCCAAGAGCTGTTCTATCTCTTAATCAGGCAAAGAAGCTTCTATCTAAATACACCGGAATGAAAGAAGAAATGAATACTACTTATAAGAAAAAAGGTTATGAGAAACCTGTCTTTAAAAAACTAGGTGAAAGCTATTTTTAAAAAAAGGGTGTTCCTAAGTTTGAACTTAGGAACACCCTTTTATCTTTATAAAATATGCTTGTCTATCAACTGAACTAATTCAGCTATTTCAGGTTTACTAACTTGTGCATTTGCACCAACCATTTGTCCTTTATGACGAAGGTCATCGGTAATTAAAGAAGAGAAAATAATAACCGGTAATTTTGCCGTTTGATTATTTTCTTTTATTCTTCTTGTAAAATGATGTCCATCCATCTGAGGCATTTCAATATCCGTGATAACAAGCTGAACTTCATCTGTTATGTTTTTCCCTTGAGAAGTGATGGCTTCTAAATATTGAAGCGCATCTTTTCCATTTTCAAAAAACTCAATATTGGTAAACCCTGCTTCATTTAGCGTGTCATGAAGAAGCTTTCTTAATAAAGGTGAATCCTCTGCAACCACCAATTTCTTCGTGGATCTTTCTCTTTGGCCAAGCTTCTTAACTTGCTGAACATTAATCCCTGTTTCTGGGTTGATCTCAACTACAATCTTTTCAAAATCAAGTAGCAAGATCATCTCACCATGAAGCTTTACAACTCCAATAATTTGACTCTCAGGTCCTTGATACATTTCTGAAGGCTTTTCAATTTGGTCCCATGAAATCCGGTGAATTTGTGTAACAGTATGAACGTGAAAGACAATCTTTTGTTTGTTAAATTCTGCAACAATAAATTTATCCTGTTCAGGGGATTGTGAAGGAGGAAACCCTAATGCATTAGCCACATTCACAACTGGTAATACTTCCCCTCTTAACTCAATGATTCCCTCTACATGCGGATGGGAATGAGGTACCTGAGTAACTTGAACGGGATTTATTATTTCCTTCACTTTTATAACATTAATACCAAATTTATTTTTTCCAATACTAAATTCAACGATCTCTAGTTCATTTGTTCCACTTTCTAACAAAATTCCTTTTTTATTTTCCATTAACGGTTCGACCCCTTTTGGCTAGCAAATATCTGTGTTAGCATACAAATACTATACCACGAAACGGTCTAATTAACAGTTAACTTTCACATAAAATATGTTACTTTTCTACCATCTTTAGACAACTAGTAGACTATGAAAGTAACACTTCTATTTGATTTTTATGATGATAGTCATGCTGAATGAAATCTACAATATATTCACGTATCGTTAGTTGATGATCACCAATAGAAAATGAAGTAAAACAATTTTTCCAATACTTACATAATACCCATTAGTAGCTATTTTTAATATGAAAATTAAGAGGATATTTTCACTCTCAAACCTTCACATGATAAAATAAACGAATAGGAGAGTGATCAATTGGAACATTTGGTTAATTCAAAAGTAAAAAACATTGAAATATCAGGAATTCGTAAGTTTTTTAATATGGTTGCTGGCACAAAGGATATGATTTCATTAACTCTTGGCCAACCAGACTTCCCTACACCAGAGCATGTAAAAGAAGCAGGAAAAAAAGCCATTGATGAAAATTTTACTACATATACTCATAATGCTGGATACATTGAACTACGAATAGCAGCTGCTCAATTTGTTCAAACGAAATACGGTTTATCTTACAATCCAAACGATGAAATTATTATCACTTCAGGAGCTAGCGAAGCGATAGATATTACGTTTCGTACTATTTTAGAAGAAGGTGTGGAGGTTATATTACCTGGACCTGTATATCCTGGTTATGAGCCAATTATAAAATTATGCGGTGCAGAGCCCGTATATGCGGATACAAGAGATAACAACTTCCGAATGACTGCTGAAATTATTAGCAACTACATAACGGATAAAACTCGTTGTATCGTCTTACCCTATCCGTCCAACCCTACTGGTGTGAGTTTAACAAAGGAAGAATTAAGCGATATTGCCGAATTGCTGAAAGACAAAGAAATATTTGTATTAGCTGACGAAATATACAGTGAATTAGTATTTGACCATAAGCATTTCTCAATTGGTACGATTCTAAAAGAAAAAACGATTGTCATCAATGGTCTTTCTAAATCACATTCGATGACTGGTTGGAGAATTGGAATGATTTTTGCTCCTAGTTCTATAACTGAACATATCTTGAAGGTTCATCAATATAATGTCTCTTGCGCTTCTTCCGTTTCACAAATGGCTGCCTTAGAAGCACTTACTGCAGGCATAAATGATGCAATTGATATGAGACAAGCCTATTTGGAACGAAGAGAATATGTATATGAGAGATTAACCACCATGAATCTGTCAGTTGTGAAACCAGATGGAGCCTTTTATTTCTTTGTAAAGCTACCAGAACCGTTTACCAATTCGTTTGACTTTGCCCTACAATTAGTCCAAGAACGAGGAGTTGCTGTCGTACCTGGAAGTGCATTTTCTCCGCTTGGTGAAGGATATATACGCATCTCGTTTGCTTATTCCATGGAAGTACTTGCTGAGGCATTAGATAGGCTGGAGGCATTTTTAAAAGATCATCAGTCATAAAAGTGAAACCCAAGCTCTTCTTCGAGCTTGGGTTTCATTTATTTCCAATATTTATATAGAGCCTGTGTACCACTATTTTCTTCACCTTGTTCCGCCAATTGCTCGTATATTGATTTGGCAAGTGATAATCCAGGAGTCATCATTCCCATTTGTTCTGCCTCATCTAAAGCAATGGTCATATCTTTAATAAAGTGTTTGATATAAAAACCTGGAGAAAAATCCCCTCCAATAATCCTTGGCGCAAGATTCGAAAGAGACCAGCTCCCCGCTGCTCCCGATGAAATACTTTTAAGTACTGTTGTCGGGTCAAGCCCTGCCTTTTCCGCGTATACAACCGCCTCACAAACACCAAGCATATTAGATGCAATGGCAATCTGATTACACATTTTGGTATGCTGACCAGCTCCAGCACTTCCTTGATACACAATATTACTTCCTAACACCTGAAAAATAGGTTGTAATGCATCAAAAACCTTTTGATCTCCACCAACCATTATGGAAAGCTTGCCCTCTCTCGCTCCAATATCTCCACCTGAAACGGGAGCGTCTACAGAATAGATTCCCTTTTTCTTAGACTCATTATATATTTTTTTTGCCAATGTAGGTGTGGAGGTCGTCATATCTATTAAGAATGAACCTGGTCTTGCCGTATGTATAATTCCTTTTTCTCCGAGATATATTTGTTCAACATCAGATGGATATCCAACCATTGTTATGATAATATCAGCCATATCAGTAATAGCCTCTGGAGATTCAAACCAAGCTACACCTTCATCTAAAATATCTTGTGCTTTTTCTTTTGTACGAGTATAAGCAACGACCTTATAGCCTGCTTTTACTAGATTTCTCGCCATACTTTTCCCCATGACACCTAAACCAACAAATCCGATTGTGCTATTTGCCTTCAGTTCCATACTCACTTCTCCCCGCTAGAAATAAGTAGTATTTTATCACTTATTTCCAATTTGTTCAAAGAAATGACTATAGCTGAGATTGAAAGTTCTGAACATAGCCTGAAACAATCATATCATTTTCATTAAAAATCTGTACCTTGACCGCTTTTTCTTGCTGAATCATCTCTTCTAATACGAATGTATGTAAATCAATCTGTAGAGGAATGGGATCCATTGACAGATATATTTCCTCTTGATTTCCTACATGGAGTAGCTTTCCATCATGAACATATTGCTCTCCATAATAAATTTCAGCTGTTCCTAACGCTTTTGCTAATTGTTTATTTTCGATTAAGACTTTTACTTTGTACATATCTTCTTCAGAAAATAATCGTTCATCAAATTTAAACCGAAACTGAAGTTCATTATTTTTTGTAAGTAATACATCTGCATATTGATTAATAAACGATTGTTTTTGGCTTCCTTCACATCCTACTAGAATAAGTGAACAACACAATACGAAAATGGCTTTCTTCATGATCGTCCTCCTTTATCACTTACCTTAGCCTAGAAATGCAAAGTATAAACGGTCAATTAGAAAAGTTTACAATTCATTGAGATTTGACTACACAACTCGATTCATTTTAAAATCAGGGAAAAGAAGGGGGAAATATTATGTATTTTAAAGAACTCTATGTGTTTAACTCCTCAAAACCAACAAAAGCGATTATTCGAACTTATACAAAAGACGATTTTCAAGAATTAATACGGATTCAACAAGAAGCATTTCCTCCTCCCTTTCCTTCTGAGCTTTGGTGGAAAGAAGAACAGTTAAACAATCATGTCGAACTATTCCCTGAGGGAGCATTATGTGTAGAAGTGGACGGTGTTATTTGCGGTTCGATCACAGGATTAATTACTAACTTTGATAAAAACCATCCAAGTCATACTTGGGAGGAAGCAACTGACAATGGCTACATTACTAATCATGCGGCAAATGGTAATTCCTTGTACATAGTCGATATTTGTATTTCACCCGCTTATCGAAAACTAGGATTAGGAAAATGGCTGATGCAGTCCATGTATGAAACAGTGGTTCAACTTAAGCTTGAGCGATTATTAGGAGGAGGGCGTATGCCAGGATATCATAAGCATGCGGATCAACTTTCGGTAGAAGAGTATGTTGAGAAGTTGATACTAGGAGAATTACAAGACCCTGTTATCACCTTTTTATTAAGATGCGGAAGAACACCTGTCGTAGCTGTAAAGAATTATTTAGAGGATGAACATTCGTTAAATTACGGACTTCTGATGGAATGGAAAAATCCTTTCTTAACAAAAAGACCCAACTGATTAAAATCAGTTGGGTTTCTCTTTTATCGTTGAGTTGCTTTCGCTACTGCCTCTAACACTTCTTCCGTCGTGCTCATTTGAAGCACTTCTGAAGCCAATGCTTCCATATCCGCTTTTGATAAGTTACGGATTTGAGAACGTGCTTTTAGGATAGAAGTTGCACTCATAGAGAACTCATCTAAGCCTAAGCCGAGAAGAACAGGGATCGCTTGCTCGTCGCCAGCCATTTCTCCACACATTCCTGCCCACTTGCCTTCTTTGTGTGCAGCGTCAATAACCATTTTTACTAAACGTAAAATAGCTGGATTGTATGGCTGATACAAGTAAGATACTCTTTCGTTCATACGGTCTGCAGCCATTGTGTATTGGATTAAGTCATTTGTTCCAATACTGAAGAAATCAACTTCCTTAGCAAATTGATCAGCAATTACAGCAGTAGAAGGAATTTCTACCATGATTCCTAGTTCAATTTTCTCAGAAACAGCTACTCCTTCAGCTTGAAGCTTTTGACGTTCCTCTTCAAGAATTGCTTTTCCTTCACGGAATTCAGCTAGTGTTGCAATCATTGGGAACATAATTTTTAAGTTTCCATATACACTTGCACGAAGAAGTGCACGAAGTTGTGTACGGAACATATCTTGCTCTTCAAGACATAAACGGATCGCACGGAATCCTAAGAAAGGATTCATTTCCTTCGGTAAGTTTAAGTAAGGAAGTTCTTTGTCTCCACCAATGTCTAATGTACGAACAACTACTGGCTTTCCATCCATTCCTTCTAGAACAGCTTTGTATGATTCAAACTGCTCCTCTTCTGTAGGAAGTTGGTCACGACCCATGTAAAGGAATTCAGTACGGTAAAGACCTACACCTTCGCCACCATTGTTAATAACACCTTTTAAATCCTTTGGTGTTCCGATATTTGCAGCAAGCTCCACATGATGACCATCGGATGTTACCGTTTGCTCGTTAACAAGCTTTGCCCACTCAGCTTTTTGTGCTTCAAAAGCAGCGTGCTCGGACTTGAAACGTTCAACTTCTTCAGCAGTTGGATTAATATAGACTTGTCCATTTAATCCATCAACAATCACAAGATCGCCGTTTTGAATTTCTTCAGTTGCTGTCTTTGTACCTACAACTGCTGGAATTTCCATTGAGCGAGCCATAATCGCAGAGTGAGATGTTCTTCCACCGATGTCAGTTGTAAAGCCTTTCACAAATTGACGATTTAGCTGAGCTGTATCTGATGGTGTAAGATCTTCAGCAACGATAATTACTTCTTCTGAAATCATACTAGGGTTAACGATTTGTACACCTAATAAATGAGAAAGAACGCGTTTTGTTACATCGCGAATATCAGCAGCTCTTTCCTTCATGTATTCATTGTCCATTGACTCAAACATCGCCACAAACATATCAGCTGTTTCTTTTAAAGCAAATTCAGCATTTACTTTATCGGTTTTAACTTTATCTTCGATTGGAGAAACAAGCTCTGGATCACTTAGTACGAGCAAGTGCGCTTCAAAAATAGCTGCTTTATCAGCACCTAATTCTACTTTTGCCTTGTCCCTAATACCTTCTAGTTCAACCTTTGATTGATTTAATGCCGCACGGAAACGATCGATTTCAACTGTTTCGTTATCGATTGACTTTTTTGTAAAGGTTAAATCAGGTTCTACCAAACGGTATGCTTTTGCGATTGCTATTCCACTAGATGCAGCAATTCCATTTAAAAAGTTCATTTTTATGCTAAACCTTCTTTTTTCAAAGTTTCTTCAAGACTAGCTAGAGCTTCTTGCTCATCTCCACCTACTGCAGAAATAGTAATGTCAGCTCCTTGTCCAACTCCTAGAGACATAACACCCATGATTGACTTAAGGTTTACTTTTTTCCCCTTGTACTCAAGGTTAATATCAGAATCGAACTTGCTAGCTGCTTGTACTAGTAATGTTGCAGGACGAGCGTGAATTCCTGTTTCAGCTATAATTTTAAATTGTTTTTCTGCCATGGTTAATCAAACTCCTTTTTCCTATACATATATTTGATAAGATGTTTCTCGTTAATTGCCTAATTCCTTCACTTTACCTATTCATTCAGACATTGAAAAATATATAGCATACTTTAGTATTTTTTCCACTGTCCTTTTTATTCATTAAATATAGCTAACGCCGACTAAAGTTCTTAGGGTTATCAGACAATCGACATCTCAAAAAAAAGAATAGCATTTCCTTAGCTTGTATACAATGAAAAAGCCACAAATGTAGAGGAATTTTCACAGTTTTTTTATTTAACCGCTTACATTTTTACTCATGATAATTAAATTTTCCAACATGAGTTAGAATGGTAAATATTATCCAATAAAGTAAACTTTTGATTAAAACAATGAAAATAAAATACTTGTAATCAATAAATGGAAAATGTATGATTTTAGTAATAGTAAATTTGTTACATTTTCTCACAAGGTGATATGCATGATTTATAAAAGACAAGAGGCCTTTCGATTTCAATTTCAACAGCCTATTCATGGGACATTTAAGATTGTAAGCATAAATGGAATGCAAGGGGATGTTAAATCCGCTCTTGCTTATATAGTAGATATTAGCCCCAATGGGATAAAATTCAGATCACCAATTAACTTACCCATTGAACAAAATGATTTTTTGCTTGAGATATCATTTTTATTAGCTGACCGCTTAATTCGCGTTCTAGGAAAGCCAAAATGGAAAAAGACCGAAGGCAAAATGTGTGTATACGGATTTACTGGTTTAGACGACAAGGAAACAAAAAAAGAAATCGTCAATGTTCTTAAAATATATGCAAAAATGATTCATCACGAATCAAAAATTTAGACTCGAAAGCTACCAACTATTAGGTAGCTTTTTACTTACTCATTCGTATATCATCTTTTTCGTCATTCCTCCATCAATGGTTATATTTGTACCAGTCATGAAATCATTATTCGGGTCACATAAGAATAAACACCCGCGTGCTATGTCACTTGACTTACCCACCCTTTTGGAAAAATGCTGTGAATGGTCGATCTCACGCAGATCTTCATAATGATTCGTTTCAATCCAACCTGGACTTATACAATTAACTCTCACTTTTTTTTCAGATAATGTAGCAGCTAATGCATGAGTTAATGCTATAATCCCACCTTTTGATGCTGCATATGCTTCCGAATGCGGTTCGGACATAAAGGCTCTAGTCGAGGAAATATTAATGATTGATCCACCTACTTCAATCACCTTGGCTACCTCCCTCGAACAGAGAAAAACACCCTTTAAATTGGTATTAAGTACTCGATCCCACTCATCCACGGTCATTTCGTAGAAATTTGAAAAAGAGGAAATACCAGCATTATTAATCAGAATGTCGACTCGACCGAATTTTTCCATTACATAGGTAACTAAAGAAATAACTGATTGCTCGTTTGAAACATCGGTTGCAAAAAAACTTATCCTCTCATTGTTATATTTCTTTTCTGCTTTCTTCCCATTCTCAGCATCATTATCAGCAATAACTACCTTCGCTCCAGCTTCATAAAAAGCATGAACAATTCCAGCACCAATCCCGCTGGCACCTCCTGTAATTATTACGGTTTTTTCACTGTACATATTTCTCTCCTCCCCTAGCTTCTAGGCTCCTGTAAATACTTATAAATCACATCTCCGCTTCTTTGAGCAATTCCTCTAAAATGTTTAAAATCCTCCAGAGCAACAACTATAGCCCTTACATCAAGGAATACTTCTCTATGTACATACCACTCATTTATTTGTCCACTTCTTAATTTTTCGATCATTTCTAAAATCAGGTCTCTTTCCATTAGTAATCCCTCCCTCTAGAGCTATTATATAAGAAAAATAAACGGTTTCAAAATCGACTATTTATTCTCTTAAAAACTATTACTATAATAAATAATTATTAAAATTTACAAAAAATTCTTTACGTACAGGAGAAAGTAGTGCAAAATGTTTATAATATCGTCATCTGGAAAGAAAAGGAGAGAGCGACATTGAAAAGAGCTGAAGTGGGGAACGTGATTGAATTTAGAGATGGGTTACAAGGAATTGTTGAAAAAGTAAACGAAAATTCAGTAATTGTTGACCTTACCTATATGGACAATTATCGAGATCTAGAATTAGACCAAAGAACTGTTGTAAATCATAAAAACTATAAAGTTATTAAAGAATCTTCATTTTAAAAACGAACTATTGGAAGCGCATTCTATATGTTTAGTAGTGTGATTTTGTCTCAAAAATGAAAATAGGTTATAATATGGGGAAACCTCTTATTTATGAGGTTTCTTCTTTTTTATATAATAAATGCAAGACCATTCTTTAGAGAGGAGTCATCATATGTTTCAGAAACAAATGGATGTAAAAATGATTTTCGGTATATTACTTGCTCACGTATTATTATTTTTTACTTTTCAAGAGAAAAGTGTATTTTGGTACATATTCACAGCTTCGATGCTGTTTTTAATTACTTATTCCATTCTCCAAGAGGAAATGGATGATCAACAACCGTTTAGAATTTATATTACATTTGGTGTCATTTCGGGAGTAAGTTTGTTTGGCTTATTTTACCTAGGTAATATCTTATTAAATATGGTTGATCTTCCGTTAAAAGGGTCGGTCGCAAAGCTGTACAAACAAATGTCCCCTACTCAAATATGGCAGTACATCGTCTTATTTCTTATCATAATTCCAGGTGAAGAGATCTTTTGGAGAGGATTTATTTTAAAACGACTTCTTGGACGGATAAAAATCCTACCCAGTATTTTGTTATCAACATTATTATATACTTCTGTCAACATATACTCGGGGTCAAGTCACCTGATTCTCGCTTCGATTGTTGCCGGACTAGTTTGGTCAAGCCTCTATGTTTGGAAGAAGAGCATTCCTTTACTAATTGTTTCACACCTCGTATTTGATTTATTTTTGTTAGTCTTATTCCCTTTAGGTTAGTTTAGCTTGTAACCTTTTTAAACCATCTCCGTCTATTATGATGAGACTCTCAATAGACAACTAGGAGGAAATGTAATTGAAATTTATTAATATGTATATAACAATTGGCATACTTGCTGCGGTGTTAACAGCCTGTGGAACTGGAGAAACAAGCTTAGAGGAAGCAAAAAATGGGACATCCTCCGAACAGGGTAACATAGAACCAGAGGAAGAACCTATTCAAGAGGAGAATAATGAAGAAACCGATCCATCAGATACAATGATTCGCCTTCTTGAAAACAAATTAACCTTTACATTAAATGGAGAAACAAAAGAAGAAACAGCATTTTTAAAACATAGTGATAATCAAGGATATTCAATGTATGTTCTTCCAGAGTATGAACTAACAGCAGAGGAACCAAATAAAGATGTAGTCATGCTCTCAAACGATGGTGAAATTTTTATGAGGGTCGAACTCTTACCAGAGGATGTTGACTGGGATGCTACTGAACAGACTGCGATCGACCAATTGCAGGCTGTATCTGCTGAAGTAAATGAGGTCACACCACCGAAACTTGAATTTTTTGCAAATAGTAAAGTGTATGAAGCTAAGATAAACGGGGAAGTTATTACTTCTTACCTAGTAAACAACAATGAAGGGGTAATCAAACTAACATCGTTTACAAAAGAGTCTGCTGATCATCGTGACTCATTTATCAAAATGGCAGAAACCATTGTTAACGAAACCCATTAAGACTCAGGGATTTTCCCCCGAGTCTTATTTTTTTACGGAATCTAGCGGCTTCATCCACAATAGAACAATAAAGATGATCGTTACGTAACCAAATATAGGGTATAGGTAAGAAAGCAATGTTCCATAATTTACAAAACTACCTAAATAGGAAATGATAAAAATAATGCATACCCAAGCAATCCTAGGTAGTTTTAAGTAATTATTGAGTTGCTTCTCAAGACCATACACATTACCAATAACGGATGTAAAAATCTCTCCATATATAATAAGTACATAAATCCAATAGAAACCATAAGCCAGATTTTTCATAATTGCAGCCATTGGAATCTCATATATTTCTAAATTAGGGAGCATGATTAATGTCGCATGACTAGAAAGAAGAATAACCGTTAACGCAGCACCTCCGATAATCCCCCCCCACTTTACCGTATCTTCATCTTCTATTTCTGCTGCAACAGGAACAAGCACCGCTTGGGCGAGCCCAATATTAAAAGCCGTATAGGAAAACGGGTTAACAACAGACTTCCAGCCATCGTCTGCCGGAGGAATTAACAAGAGCTGTTCAAGAAACTTAGGTTGCTGAATCGTAACCATAAATAACAGAAAACTAAAACATATCATCATAGGAACCACAAAAGTGTTAACGGCAAATAAACCTTTTGTTCCAACAATCATGACGATAAATGAAAGGGCAATCGTGAGCATAATTCCTAAACTTCTTGAAAGACCAAGCTGCTCCTGAAAAACGGCACCGGCACCGCTTAACATAACAGCACTAACTCCAAGTAACATGAATAACATTAAAATATTTATAGCCCCTCCTAAATAAGGGCCGAACAAGAATGTATTTAACTCCTGATACGATTTTGCTCGTAATCTTGCAGCAAGTCGCATCAGCTTAGAGCCTAAAAATATAAAAATATAACCACTCATTAAAATCCCAATTAGTCCGATAAAACCAAATCGGGAGAAAAACTCTACGATTTCCTTTCCTGTGGCAAACCCAGCACCTACCACAGTTCCTACGTAAACTGCAGCGAGCTGAAACGCTGCCCCCCATTTCTTTTTCACTCCATCTCCCCCTTCCATTTATTTATATGAACAGAAGGACAAACAATGACGAGCTTTTTCAGGAAGATAAGAATAGCAGACACCTTTGGAACAAACTTACAAAAAAAAAACAGATCAAAATACTTGAAAGTCAAAAAAGGTCAAAGTATAATCGAATTACAAAAGGTCAAAGTTAGTCAAAGTCAAAAATATATAAATAGGAGGAAAAATGAATGCTTTGTCAAACATGTCAAAAAACAGAAGCTACTATAGCTGTAAGAATGACTATTAATGGGAATGAAAATCAACTACATCTTTGTCAAAGTTGCTTCCAGAAGGAGCGCGAAAAGATGTTATCGACTTTTGGACCAAACCTATCTGGTTTTCAATCTTTTTCCCCTTTCGAATCATTCTTTCAACCTATGAATATGAAGCAACAAAGCAAACAACAAAGAAATATGGAGACTTCTCAGGAAAGTAGTGAAAATAAAGGTTTTATTGATCAATATGGACGAAACTTAACTACATTGGCACAAGCTGGTTTAATTGATCCAGTGATTGGACGTGACGAAGAGGTTAACCGTGTCATTGAAATATTAAATAGAAGAAATAAAAATAATCCTGTCTTAATCGGTGAACCTGGTGTTGGTAAAACAGCCATCGCCGAGCATCTAGCAGTTAAGATTGCTGAAGGAAGTGTTCCAAACAAGCTTAAAAAAAGCCAAGTCTATCTTTTGGATGTGGCTTCTTTAGTATCGAACACAGGTATTCGTGGCCAGTTTGAAGAAAGAATGAAAGAAATAATGCTTGAGCTTCAGCAAAAGAAAAATATTATTCTATTTATCGACGAAATTCACCAGTTAGTTGGTGCCGGGAGTGCAGAAGGATCGATGGATGCAGGGAATATTTTAAAGCCAGCATTAGCACGTGGAGAACTTCAACTTATTGGTGCAACAACTTTAAAAGAATACAAAAAAATTGAGAAAGACGCCGCCCTTGAGAGACGCTTCCAACCCGTTCAAGTACTAGAACCAACGATCTCTGAAGCGATTGAAATTCTTAAAGGACTGAAAAGTAAATACGAGGATTATCATGAGGTTGTATTTACAGACGAGGCGATCGAAGCATGTGTGAATTTATCACATCGATATATCCAAGATCGTTTTCTTCCAGATAAAGCGATTGATTTACTCGATGAAGCTGGTTCAAAACTGAATTTAACCGCTAATTATTCTAATACGGAAGGCATCGAAAATCGCTTGAAGGAAATCGCAAAAGAAAAAGAAGAAGCTCTAAAGGTAGAAAAGTATGAGCTCGCAGCCAAGCTACGTGAAGAAGAAAAAGAACTTGAACAGAAGCTTTCTCATGGGGAACTTGATCAACGACCACTTGTAAAAGTGGAGCATATCCATCAATTAATTGAAAAGAAAACAAGAATTCCTGTGGGTAAACTTGAGCAATCAGAACAAGAAAAGCTACAAAACCTTGAAAGCCATTTATCAAATAAGGTAATAGGACAGCAGGAAGCTGTGAAAAAATTAGTTAAAGCCATTCGCCGAAGTCGAGCTGGTTTAAAAGCAAAAGGACGCCCTATTGGATCCTTCCTATTCGTTGGTCCAACCGGTGTCGGGAAAACAGAACTTTCCAAGTCATTAGCTGAAGAACTATTTGGTTCAAAAAACTCTATGATTCGCTTAGATATGAGTGAATATATGGAAAAGCATAGTGTTTCTAAATTGATTGGTTCTCCTCCTGGTTATGTTGGACACGAGGAATCAGGACAGTTAACGGAACAAGTAAGACGTAACCCTTATTGTATTATTTTGTTAGATGAGATTGAAAAAGCTCATCCAGACGTTCTAAATATGTTCCTTCAAATTCTAGAAGACGGTAGATTAACTGACAGTCAAGGAAGAACCGTCAGCTTTAAAGATACGGTCATTATTATGACTTCCAATGCAGGTGTAGGCCATAAGACGGTGAAGGTTGGCTTTGGAAACGATCATCATGAACATGAAAGCAATTTATTAGCCACATTAGGATCATACTTTAAGCCTGAGTTCCTCAATCGTTTTGATGCGATTATTGAGTTTTCATCATTACAAGAAGAAGATTTACTCCAAATTGTTGATATTATGATTAGTGACTTAAATATTATGCTTAAAGAGCAGCAGATGACAGTGACAGTGACGGAAGAAGTGAAAAGAAAGCTTGCTACATTAGGATACTCCCCTTCGTTTGGGGCACGTCCATTAAGAAGGGTGATTCAAGACCAGATTGAAGATCAAATTTCAGACTTCATTATAAACGATCCTGATTGTAAGGAATTAATCGCGGTTGTTGAGGACGACAAGATTATTATTAAGAAAGCATAGGAATAGAAAGAGCGAAGCCACCTTTTTTATCATTGGCTTCGCTCTTTTTCTTATAACTTTTGATCTTCGATTGAGTTTAACCAAGCCTCAATTTCGCCTACGACAGATTGTACGCATCCATCTTCAAACGGTGAAATTAAGTTTGCTGCTTTTACAAGCTCAGTAAAAGGCATGCTACCGCCTAAAGTACAAAGATGTAGATAATCGTTCCATGCTTTTTTATGATCCTCACCAGAACGCTTCCAGAATTGGAAAGCACAAATTTGTGCCAATGTGTAATCAATATAATAAAACGGAGTCGTGTATATATGACCTTGACGCTGCCAGAATCCGCCACCCTCTAAATACTCATTTCCGTCGTAATCTTTGTGAGGCATGTATTTCTTTTCAATCTCACGCCAAGCTTTCTTTCTCTCCTTTGGTGTAGCGGTAGGATTTTCATACACCCAATGCTGAAATTCGTCCACACTTACGCCATATGGAAGGAATAAAAGGGCGGAACTTAAATGAGCAAACTTATATTTATCCGTGTCTTCCTTAAAAAATAGCTCCATCCATGGCCAAGTGAAAAATTCCATACTCATCGAATGTATTTCCGCTGCTTCATAAGTAGGCCAATTGTATTCTGGAATTTCAAAGTGACTGCTTGAATACACCTGGAATGCGTGCCCTGCCTCATGTGTTAATACATCGATATCACCTGACGTACCATTAAAATTTGAAAAGATAAAAGGTGACTTGTAGTTTTCAATATATGTACAATATCCGCCACCAGCTTTCCCTTTCTTTGCCACTAAGTCCATTAAATGATTCTCTACCATATAATGAAAGAACTCGCCTGTTTCCTTTGAAAGTTCATCATACATCTTTTGTCCATTTTGAATAATCCACTCAGGATCACCCTTCGGTACCGCATTCCCTGATTTAAACTTGAAGTTTTCATCATAATACTTAAGAGTGTCAACATCAATTCTTTGTCTTTGACGTTCTTTTAGTTTTGTAGCAATCGGTACAATATAATCTTCCACTTGTTTTCTAAACCCAGCGACCATTTCCGCGTTATAGTCCGTACGATACATACGGTAATAAGCTAGTTCAACGAAGTTCTTATAGCCAAGTTTTTGAGAAATCTCTGTACGAACCTTGACCAATTCGTCATATATACGATCTAACTCACCTTCGTTTTCTGAGAAATAATTAAAACGCGCTTCACTTGCCTTTTTTCTCATATCTCGGTCTTTTGACTCTGTAAACGGTTCCATTTGAGCCAATGTACGTTCTTCTCCCTCGAAAGGAATTTTCGCAGCAGCAAGGAGCTTTGTATATTCTGTGGTAAGTTTATTTTCTTGTTGAAGCAAAGGAATGATATCAGGAGAGAACACCTTTAACTGTGCTTCGGCTAAAGCAAAAAGCTGTTTTCCCCACTTTTCTTCTAGCTCGAGCTTAAAAGGTGAATTTACAAGCTCTTCGTAATATTTAGTAACTAACCCCTCAACACTTGGTTGAATTTCATCTATATAATCCTGTTCTGCCTTGTAAAACTCATCATTCGTATCAATCGAATGTCGAATATATACGAGGTTAAACATCGTGCCTAAATCATTACGTATTTGATTTATATCTTTCATCGCCTCATTTTGCTCATTTGCAGTGGCTGCATTTGAAAAAACCTCTAATGCATCTAAAAATTGTTTTTCAACAACCTCAAAATTAGGTCTCTCATATGTATACTGTTCGAATTGCAAAGTGAATCCCCCTTTGTTTAAAAATTTTGAAAAAAATACTCTTTTATTATAACTCAGGCAGCAGAGAAGAACAAAAAAAACAAGGCGTCCTAGCGGATACCTTGCATACTATTGTTTCTTATTTTCAATAGATAATCCCAATTTCTTTAGCAGTTCTGTTGCTTGATCTTTTTCATCAGCTGTAAGCTCTTTCATTAATTCATGTATTTTTTGTGCATGGTCTGGAAAAATATCCTCGATAAACGTCTTTCCTTGCTCTGTGATTTGAGCATACGTTACTCTCCGATCACTAGGACAAGCGACTCTAGCTAGCAATGCCTTTTGTTCCAGCTTGTCAACCACGTACGTAATACTTCCACTCGCAAGAAGGATCTTTTCTCCTATTTGCTGTAACGGCTGATCTCCTTTGTGGTATAAAAGTTCAAGAACAGCAAATTCTGTTGGATTTAGTCCATATGTTTGTATCAGTTTATTAACATTTTCATTGACTGAGCGATATGCTCTAGATAGCACAATAAAAAGTTTTAAAGATTGACTGATTTCAGCTTCCATTATTCTCATTCCTTTAAGATCCAATATACTTACTTTTTTGGTGACATATTTTTAATTAAGACTATTATAGAAAAACTAGCTTTGGTCTGTCAAATATTCATCTAATCCATAATTCCTATAAAAAGCTTACTTATATAGTGATATAATAAGCGAAGCTATGCAAAAAACAATATGTGCTTGGAGTAATTACATGAAAAGACACTTCCTAAACCTACTTTTATATAGCCTCATCGTAGTACTACCAACACTAGGTGGCAGTTATATATTTTCACAGATTGAAAAAGAAAGAAATCTTTTAGAGCAGGTTCAACATGCTGAATGGGTTGCTTCTATTCATAAATCACATTGGGATCAATTTATTAGTGAAACAGTCACTTCTATTCAAACTCTGTCTCTTACGTCAGAGATATACGTTAACAGCCCAGAAAAAATGGCACCATTACTACAAAAGGCGTTTCAGACAGATCCTAGATACAGTGGATTGTTTTTATTGAACGAAGAAGGCCGAATGATTGTCGGCTCTAACAAGCTACTAGACGATAATCTGTACAAAAACTCGTATATTCAGGAAGTTATTCGTACCAAGGATATTATTATATCTGCTCAGGTGAATACTTTAAAAAATAACCAAAAGGTGATTGGACTAGCTTCGCCTGTGTTGGATGAACAAAATCAACTAACATTTATCACTCTTGCACTGCTTCGAGTTGATCATGTTCAAAACATCATGAAAATCCTAACACCCGAGACACCTATAGTCATCCTCAATCAAGAAGATCAAGTGATCATTGATTTCGATTCTGAACACCTATACAAACAAGGTGGACATTGGGTATCAACACCGATGAATCAGCTACCTTGGACGATTAAAGTACAGGTAGCTGAAGAGGCGGCACGAACAAATATCTCTCATATAGTAGGAACGATTACTTTGTTCTTTATTTTGACGCATATCCTGTTTCTGTTAGTTAAATATATTTTACTAAAGAGACAATCAATTAAGGAAAGAAAGCAAAATGAGGCTCAAAAACTCGAGCTGGTTGGAACATTAGCTGCTGGGACGGCACATGAAATACGAAATCCATTAACTGGCATTAACGGCCTTGTCCAATTACTAAGTGAAAAACATAAAGATAAAGAAGATCAATTTTATTTTTCGGTTATCAATAATGAGATTAAGCGAATTAATCAAATTGTGAGCGAGTTTCTGATTCTCGGAAAACCGACAGCCATGAAAAACGAGCCAATTGATTTAAAAATGATCATCCAAGAGCTACAACCACTTATTTCTTCTGAAGCAAACTTATACAATGTGATATGCCATTATACATTTCCTGAAGAACCGGTTATCGTTCTATGTACAAAGGATCAAATGAAACAAGTCATTTTAAATATTACAAGAAATGCATTTGAATCCATGTCTACAGGTGGCACACTTGACATCCGTATTTCGAAAGAAAGGGAAAAATGTGTCCTTACGATATCTGATACTGGAGTTGGGATTGGAAAAGAAGAACTTGAGAAGATTTTCCACCCCTTTTATACGTCAAAAGCCTCAGGTACTGGCTTAGGACTTGTTATTTGTAAAAGAATCGTCCAATCGTTTCATGGTGAAATTCAGATTTCAAGTATCGAAAACAAAGGTACAACTGTTGCAGTATCCTTTCCACTAATAAAAAAATAGAGAGCTTGTCTCTCTATTTTTTTATGGAAACTATATACTTTGCCTTACGAAATAAACCATTTCATAATGATTGGAAATTTAGTAAGATATCTTTATACCATTCTTCAACAATTAAAGGAGATCTTTTTATTATGGCACAAACTGCTACTGTTCAAGAATATAAAAAACCAGACAGTGCAACAACGTATAAAATCTTATTCATTATCGCATTATGTCACCTGTTAAACGATTCCATTCAGTCGGTTGTCCCCGCCATGTTCCCTATACTTGAACAATCCATGGGACTAAGCTTTACTCAACTAGGCATCATTGGATTTTCTCTAAATATCGTATCCTCTATCATGCAACCCTTTGTTGGAATCATTACAGACCGTAAGCCCATGCCATTTGCTTTACCCATTGGCCTAACGTTCACACTAATCGGAGTTCTGGGTCTCGCCTTTGCCCCTAGTTTCCTACTGATTGTTATTTCGGTGGTCTTTATTGGATTAGGATCCGCTGTATTCCATCCGGAAGGTTCAAGAGTTGCCTATATGGCCGCTGGACCTAGAAGAGGGCTTGCACAGTCCATTTATCAAGTTGGTGGAAATTCCGGGCAAGCACTCGCTCCATTAATTACTGCACTCATACTCGTTCCTTTTGGCCAAAGAGGCGCTGGCTGGTTTACCATTGTCGCAGCAGTTGCCGTCGGACTGCTTGTTTATATTGCTTTTTGGTATGCTAACAAACTCAAAATAGATAGTCGGAAACCGAAACAAAAGCAGACTTTAGCTCCTCCATCATTTTCATTTCAACGTCAAATTCGCTTCTATTTGCTTGTAATCTTGTTCTTAATCTTCGCTCGTTCATGGTATATTTCAGGAATCACTAATTACTACGCATTTTATGCGATTGACAAGTACAGCTTTTCCATACAGCAAGCTCAACTTTATTTATTTGTTTTTCTCGTTTCAGGAGCTTTAGGTACATTTTTCGGTGGACCTTTAGCTGACAGGTTTGGGAAAAAATCCATCATCTTGCTATCCATGATTGGTTCTGCTCCAATCACCATTTTGCTTCCCTTTGCACCTCATTATTTCGCGGTGGTTTTACTTGGGATAGCGGGCTTCATACTCATGTCTAGTTTCTCTGTAACCGTTGTTTATGCCCAAGAACTGGTTCCGGGTAAGATAGGGACTATGGCAGGATTGACTGTAGGATTAGCTTTTGGAATGGGTGCTTTAGGATCTGTGTTTTTAGGGATATTAGCAGATACGATTGGATTGCCCTTAACGATTATTTCAACCGGTTTTCTTCCATTACTAGGGTTTCTAACACTGCTCCTTCCTTCAGACAAACAAATCGCAGATATATACAAATAAAAACGGAAGAGGTACACCCTCTTCCGTTTTTATTTATTAATTCTTTCCTTTAATTCCTGCTTTTCTTCTTCTGTAAAAAAGTTTTGTGCCATGGGGAATAGCACATTTTCTTCCTTAGCAAAGTGATCAACAAGAGTGAAATATGCGTTTTTTATAAGTCCAGCAAGCTCTATCATTTCTTCATCTTTAAAACCATCAGAGTGTGCTGCCTTTAAGAATGTCCCGATGAAGCCTTTTGCCTGGTCATGCTCGTATTCCATTACTGCAATCGGTCCACTTTCCCTACCAATATACTTTTCCATCATGGAGAATAACACGCCCTCTTCCCTCTCTGAATGGGGCTCTAATTCATGAAAAAAGGCTTTTACCTTTTGAGTTAATTCCTGAAACATCTTTTCCCTTGTAGTTTCAACACGCTCTATTTGCTGACATGTTTCAAGGAGTCCATCAAGCATTAAAAGCAATGGAAGATGCTCATTTTTTAATTGCTGTAATCCCTCACATAATTCTACATTTCTATCCATCATTGAGCTCATACAACCTTGCATAGTTCATTTCTCCTTTTAATCATATTGTTACTATAATTATAAGAAAGTAAGAGCTTGTCTGTTGTGATACGTATCACAGAAGCAGAGGAATGGAAACGCTTTTAAAATTTTAAAAATTTTAACAATTAAGGAGGTAATTTTTTATTAAAGCTCATATAATGAAAATATAGAAAGTTTCTTTTGTAAACATGAGAAGTTAGGAGGGGTTAAAATGTATCAATGTAATCTACAAGAATTTTACCCAACCGCATTTATTCGAATTGGAGAGAATGACCAGTCCATGCTAAAAGGAAGTCGATTCATGTCTGAGACTTCTGTACACTGGCTAGTCGCATTAGACGGTCATCCTAGAAATGGCACAGGAGATTTTTATGTTTGGAACGTTCTTGTCTACCTAGCAGACATTCATGGGAACTTTGAGTTAAGTCAACCACATTATTGTACGGAAAGTTATTCCTGCTTTGAACAGGCTTGCAATACGGCGAAGGATTTAATGATTAGTGGACTTAACGACGAGATGATGAAATACACAGTTAGAGTACGAATAAGCTAACAAGGTTATAATCAATACTTTTGGCTTTTCCTTTTTAGGCTACTATGTGAAAATTTATACATAACGCAAAAATAAGATGGAATTCATAGAGGTCTATCGAAGATGTTGAAGTGATTCTATCATTGATAGCTATATAAGTAGTTTTCAACAAACTGAACTATCTCTAAATGTTGCTTATCGGTTTTATTCTTTTCAAGTTCCTTTAGCCGCTTTTTCGCCTGCAAAACAACAGGCTGCAAAGTAGGACGGGCCCCCGCCTCTTTCACTGTTAATTCTCCATTTAATATATCAATGGCTGCCTCCTGAACTTGTACATCACTTGTCAAATAGTAGAGTATCCCAGCTAAATACGATGTTCGATCCATACTGTCTCCTCCAATCTATTAATAGTACCTATATTAATAGTAACGGAACGCTCGTTCGTTTTCAACTATATTATCGGAATCTTTTAATAATTCACATTTTATACATAAAATAATAATCTACATAGTAAATTCTAGTTTTTTATCAAAACACTAGTGTTTCAGGTAAGAGTGAGAAAAATGATTAAAGTTGAGTAATGGCGGTAGAGGTTTGGACATGGATAACATGGGATTTCGTCCAAAGTGGGGCTCATTCGGACTCTTGATCATGAAAACCCTTCTGCCCTTGTCCGAATACGGTGTTCATTCGGACTCTTAATCCTAAAACCCTTCTGACATTGTCCAAATACCGCGCTCATTCGGACACTTCATCCCTAAAACCCTTCTGCCCTTGTCCAAATACCAGGCTCATTCGGACACTTCATCCCAAAAACCGTTTTGCCCTTGTCCAAATACCGCGCTCATTCGGACTCTTGTTCATGAAAGCCCTTCTGTCCTTGTCCGAATACGGTGTTCATTCGGACTCTTAATCCAAAAACCCTTCTGCCCTTGTCCAAATACGGTGCTCATTCGGACTCTTGATCATGAAAACCCTTCTGACATTGTTTGAATACGGTGTTCATTCGGACATATAAACCCAACTAGCTTCATTCTCCGAATACGAGTTTGATTCAGACATAACAAACAAAGACACCCATCATATCCAATGAAGGTGTCTTTCTTAATCAGTTATTCACCATTAAGCTAATCGAAATACAATTCCATGGCCACCTTTCGGATATTCCCATTTAATATTTTGATATGGACAACCAATTCGGCAGCTTCCACATTCGTGGCACCCCTCGTACCCCACTTGCATTCTTGTCCCTTCCCACTTATATACTTCCGCTGGGCAGAATACGGTACAGATTTTATCGGGGCATTTTGTCATACAAACATCGTGGTCAAGCACTGTTAGATGGGATTTTGTATCACACTTAAAACGCAGTAAGTACTGTTTTTCCTCGATTGTTTTCGTTGACATTATTTCACCGCCTTCCAAGCACGATAGACATCTTGAATGACTTTAAACGTTCCTTTTGTCCCAGTTACACTTCTCATGATTTGTTTTTGTTTTTCACGCTTTGGTGTTCCGTCGACCGTAAAGAACTTACTCATTGCCTGGTTCACCATTGGAATATACTCTTTAAAATACTGAGGATGATGCTCAAATGTATGGGCAGCGTCTTTATATTTTTCTAGATCCTTCATAATAAAGCTATTGTATAAAGCTTCGCGGTAACTATTTAAACTTGCCTCACTAAAATCATTTCTTTCCTTCGCACGAATGATGGCTTCAGCTGCCATTTTTCCTGATGACATAGCCATATTTGAGCCTTCTCGATGGATAGCGTTTACTAATTGTGCCGCATCTCCGACAACTACAACCCCATTACCTGCCACTTTTGGTACCGAATGATATCCTCCTTCCGGAATTAAATGTGCTAAATACTCAGCAGACTCCCCACCCGCAAGTAGTGGTTTTACCATAGCATGATTTTTCAAGTAATCTAACAAATCATACGGTTTGAGCTTTGCTTTTATCATGCTGGATAGGGTAGTACCTACGCCTATATTAATACTCTCCTTATTCGTATAAATGAAGGCTGTACCAAGGTTCCCCTTTGTTGAATCACCAAAGATTTCTATTGTACAACCCTGGTTTTCCTCTAGATTAAAGCGATCGTTAATCTTCTCTTTTGATAGATTAATAACCTCCATTACCGTTAGAGCTACTTCATCAGGGCGAAATTCTTTATGAAAGCCAAGCTGCTTGCCTAACAGAGAGTTTACACCATCAGCTAATACGACTACATCCGCATACACATCTCCATCAGGACGATCGGTTCGAACACCTACCACTTTTCCATTTTCTACAATACACTCATTGGCTACCGTTTCATTGATGAGCAATACCCCTTGTTCCACTCCTTTTGCTGCAAACCATTGATCAAACGGTGCTCTTAATACGGTGAAATTATTATAAGGCTCCTTTCCCCACTCTAACCCTTTGTAGCCAAAGGAGACGGTAGACTCCTTATCCATCATCCAGAAGCGTTGTTCAATAACAGGTCTTTCTAATGGCGCTTCCTTCCAGAACTCAGGGATGATCTCCTCCATTTGTTTCCTGTATAATACGCCTCCCATTACATTTTTACTACCTGGATACTCCCCTCGCTCGAGTTGGAGCACCTTCAAACCATTCTTTGCACAGGTATAGGCACATGAAGTTCCTGCAGGTCCAGCACCCACAACGATTACGTCAAATTTTTCAGGCATAACTGATTTCACCACCCTTTTCTGTACGTATTTCTTTAAATTGTTGGATGAGTTTCGGAAGAATTTCCATAGCATCCCCTACAATTCCATAGGTTGCGACATCAAAAATAGGAGCACTTGGATCCTTGTTAATAGCGATTATAATTTCTGAATTCTTCATACCGACTACGTGCTGAATAGCGCCTGATATACCAACTGCGAAATATATTTTAGGTGTTACTGTTTCACCAGTTTGCCCAATTTGCAACTCATGTGGGAGCCATCCTGCTTCTACCACATCCCTCGTACCACCTACACTCGCACCAATCACTTCCGCGAGATCATATATTAATGAGAAATTTTGCTGATCTCCTAAACCCTTTCCACCGCAAACAATGATATGTGCATCCGCAAGATTGGCTCTTTTAGTTACATCTTTTACCACTTTGAGCACTTTAGTTCTCATATCTTCTTCATGCAATTCGATATCTTCTTCAATGATTACTCCCTGTCGCTCTTTATCTGGTTCAAGAGCTTTCATTACTTTCGGTCGAACCGTTGCCATTTGTGGGCGATGCTTTTTACATAAAATCGTTGCCATAATATTTCCACCAAAAGCTGGTCTACTTGCCTCCAATAATCTTTTTTCAAGGTCGACATCAAGCATGGTTGTATCTGCTGTCAAACCCGTACTTAAATCGGTCGCAACTGCACTGGCAAGGTCCTTTCCATTTGGCGTGGCTCCGTATAAAAATATTTCAGGACTGTACTTTTCGGCGAGGAGTACCACGGCCTTCATATAAGATTCTGTTCGGTAATCCTCTAATACTGGATGATCAATTACATATACTTCATCCGCCCCGTATGAGATGACTTGATTACTAAGGGCTCTAACATCTTTACCTAGTAGGACTCCCCCGAGTGAAACACTTAGCTTATCGGCTAACTTTCTTCCAGCTCCAAGCAGTTCTAACGAAACACCTTCAATCTCACCTTCATTTTGTTCTATGAATACCCAGACACCACGGTATTCTTTACTCATTCCAAGCACCCCCATCATCGATTATTAATGTGTATCACTTCACATAAAAAAGCTCTTTTTTCTCTTCAAGTAAGCATTTGATCAGCTCTCTTACTTGTTCATCTGAAGAGCCCTCTAAACGCTTCCCACCTTCATGCTTTGGAGGTGTAAACATTTTACCAACGATGGTAGGTGATCCCTTAAGCCCTAGCTGTGTACGGTCCACATCTTCTAAATCGTTTACCGTCCAAACAACTGGTTCGTACCTTGCAGCTTTTAACATATTAGGAAGAGGAGAATATTCAATCTCATTGATTTCTTTTTCGACAGTCAATAAACATGGCATTTGAATTTGGAGCAACTGGTAACCACCTGACAGCTTTCTCTTAACAATTACACTTTGCTCTTTTTCATTAAGCTCTGTTACTTCGATCACGTTCGTAACTGGAGGAATATCTAATCTTCTTGCAATTCCAGGTCCCACTTGCCCCGTATCTCCATCAATTGCATGCTTTCCACAAAGGACCATATCAATCGGTCTGATACTGGCGATTTTATCTAAAGCCTTCGATAATGCGTAGCTAGTTGCTAATGTATCTGCACCAGCAAATGCACGGTCAGAAATTAAATATCCCTCGTCAGCACCAATTTCCACGCTTTTTTTAATAATCGCATTTGCTTGTGGTGGACCCATTGATAAAACAGAAATATATACATCATCTTTGATGAGACGCTTCATCCGAACTGCTTCTTGAACAGCATGTGCATCGTACGGATTTAAAATAGCTGGTGCACTTCGACGATCAAGTGTATTCGTCTTAGGATTAATCTTAATGATCTTTGTGTCAGGTACCTGCTTGACACACACTACAATATGCATAAAAATCCCCTCCTTAATGACTAATGGCTAAATCACCTATATATATTTTGCAAAGCTTCGTAATAACGATATATGTCTCGTTTTACGGGCATAGTACAAACAAATTAATTGATATTTTATGTGAATAATATAATATTGTATGCGTTTTCAAAATTGGTATAATATGAGTTGAAGATTTCTTACGGAATCTTCATTTTTGTATATTTACATATATAAATGGTGGGGGTTAACGACTATGATGGAATAACAATTATTTTTTGAAGGGAATGATACAATACTTACCATTATAGTTACTATATTAAAAGAAATTGAATATTTTCCATATGATAAAAATCACAGATGTCATGTAAAAATCATGTATGTAATTATGTGACTTCCAGATTTACCTACATAGAAACGATTTATTGTATAATAAAAAACAAGGATCAATAATAATGGAGGTGACTTAATGGAAAAACAACTTGTTCATGAAGCTATTCAAATGAATTTAGAGAACCATATACAGCACAAAAAATTACCGAAAAAGAGTATTATCAAAAGAGCCATTTTTATTTTTATTGGAGCTATTCTGATGGCTGTAGGATTAGAAATTTTCCTTATACCTAATCAGATTATGGATGGTGGAATCGTCGGGATTTCAATCATTTTGTCTCATATTACTGCTATTAAAATTGGTCTAATTATCTTCATTTTAAATGTTCCATTCTTTTTCATCGGATATAAACAAATTGGAAAAACCTTCGCACTATCTACACTCTTCGCTATCACCATATTATCAATCACAACCGTATATCTTCATCCTGTTCCTGCTTTTACTGATGACATCCTGTTAGCAACCGTATTTGGAGGAATTGCCTTAGGGGCAGGTGTAGGGATCGTAATCCGTTATGGAGGTTCACTGGACGGTACAGAAATCCTTGCCATATTAATTAATAAAAAGGTTCCTTTTTCTGTTGGAGAAGTGATTATGTTTTTTAATATTTTTATTTTTGGAACCGGGGGTTTTGTGTTTGGATGGGACCGAGCGATGTATTCGATTCTAGCTTATTTTATTGCTTTTAAGACCATTGATATCGTTATTGAAGGGTTAGATCAATCAAAGTCTGCATGGATCATTAGCGATAAGTATAAAGAAATTGGTGATGCGATTTTGGCCCGACTCGGACGGGGTGTCACCTTCCTAACTGGAGAAGGAGCCTATACAGGAGACGATAAAAAGGTGATCTTCTGTGTCATTACACGACTTGAAGAAGCAAAGCTCAAGCTCATTGTAGAGGATCTTGATAGTAATGCCTTTCTAGCTGTTGCAGACATTGCCGAAGTTAGAGGCGGTAGATTTAAAAAACGAGCCATCCATTAGATTAACCTACAAAAAAGGAAGGAGCGCAATCGTCTCCTTCCTTTTCTATCTATTTAAACGCATATGATGTTATTAGGCCAAACAAACATAGCTTGTTTTCTGGTAATTCTTATCTCTTTTTTGCTCTTCTTCTCTTTTGATAAGCATTGATATTCAAAAATTAGCTTATCCAGCTCCTGACTACACTCAATTGTCTCTTCCCCACCTAGACCATTTGCTTGTGCAGATTCAATCATTTTCTCTCTCATTTGTTGAATCGTGGCAAGCATTTCACTGCTATTCTGCTGCACCCCGTTAACCTCCTAATACTCCTTAAATCCCCAAATAAAAATTGATCACTTGATGAATTATTACAAGAATTTGAATAAAAGTAAATAGAATCGCAAAATAAGACAAATTTTTCTAAATATTTCTGAATACGACAAAAAACACCCTAAAACTCCTATTACTTTTCGACAATTATCGATTTTATGCATCAAAAGTAATAAAGACACTAGGAGTATAGACTCTAGTGCCTTGAAAACTATTATTAAGCTTCTATTTCACTCTTTTCGTAGATTGGAACCCATCCTTCAGTTGTTACAAAAATACGGATGGCAACTACTTTTCTATCCTCTTGCAGGGTAAAATAATGTCTAACATTCGGTGGTACTGAAATAAGATCTCCAGGGTTTAAAAACACCTCAAAAAATTCACCATCTAAACCTTGGATAATAAACACTCCATGTCCACTAACAATAAAGCGGACCTCATCGTCTGTATGATGGTGTTCTTGTTGGAAGTTCGTTAATAATTGCTCTAGATTTGGAGTGTGTTCAGCAAGAGAAATAACGTCTTGTGCTTTGTATCCACGCTTCTCTGAAATTTCTGCAATTTCAGTTGAGAATGCAGATAGGATTTCTGCTTTCTCTTCATCCGTTAAAATATATTTCTCTTGAAGATTGCTAGGCAGTTTTGTAATATCCCAATGCTCATAGATTACCTCTTGAGATTGTAAAAACGCTGCCACTTCTTTTTGATCTCTAATCTCTTCTTTTGTACTTTGAAATACGATATGTGCCAATTTTTTCATTCTCCTTTAATATTTTATTTTTTATATTCTAAAAGTCTTAGATGATAGCGAAATAAAAATTCGGATGCTTCTAGTAGTTTTTTTGCCTCGAATGCATTTTTCCCCCACACCGTTATTCCATGATTTCTGATTAACACTACGCCTTTATCCTCTTTTACATGCTCACTAAACTCCTGTGCTAATGTAGGAATATGTGCTGGATTACTGATGATTGGGATCCTAAGGACGGCATCTTCTTCCCATAAATCAAAAGCTTTAATTAGCTCTTGACCCGTGAAAGTTATTTCAGCTTGATCACCATATAATTCAGATATGATATTATTTTCAACGGTATGAACATGTAAGCTGCAACCGGCTGATGTTTTTTGATAAATTTCTACATGTAAGAGTGTTTCAGCAGAAGGCTTCAAATGCGTCTCATCTACTGGCTTTCCATTGCCATCAACAAGTAAAAAATCTTCTGACGTTCTTTTTCTCTTATCCTTACCACTTGCTGTTACAAGGAATTGTAAAGGATCGTCACTAACTTTTATGGCTAAATTCCCGCTCGTTCCCATAAACCAATCTCGAACAGCAAGCTCATCCTTCACATCAGCAAGTTCATCCCAACGTTCTGTTAACAGGCTCATCCAATCAACTCCTCAACCTTCGACATATGTTTGATCACATCATAGAAATCAACAAACTCTCTATGATTCAACCCATACTCTTTTGATTTTTCTAATAAAAACTCTCTGGCAATGACAAGATCAGCCTGCTTTGCTGCTTGCAAATCGGTTACTGAATCACCAATAACTACTTTGTAGAAATCTTCTTTAAGTCCACGTATAATACTAGGTTTACAGCATCCACAATCATTTTGGCATTGCTCATCACATGCATTTGGCCAAAGAATATTGATATATTCACCACTAAAATCAGCAGCATTACAATACACTCCTGAAAAAGGGCCGTAAGCTTGTAAAATGGGATATACAAAAAAATCAATGCCACCACTAACAATATACAAGGGAATATCCTGCTCTTTCAAAAACTTCACAAAATCAGGAAATCCTTCGCGAATTTTAACATTTTCAATCGCATACGTAATGATTTCTTCTTTTTTTAAAGAAGGAAGCAAAGAGAAAAGCTTTCCCACTCCTTCTCTTATTGAAATACGCTCAGATAATATGTCGTCTTTTAGCGCTTCCCATTCGGGAGGTGCAAATCTTTTCATAATGGCAATAATGTTATCCTTCTCAGTAATCGTGCCATCAAAATCACAAAATACAGCTATTTTCTTGCTCATGATGGTTTCGCCACCTCAGTAACTCCCCATAGTTCGATCGCGGTTGCTAGTTCAGGATATTGCTGCGAATTTTCTCTCAATGGCAATCCTTGTTGACTTAACTCGATCGCTTGGCGGAAAGCAAGACCTCCGCCTTTCGCACCAGCCGGATGCCCATGAACGCCACCACCAGCATTAATGACACTATCTAAGCCAAAATCTTGTAGTAAAAGTGGAACAAGTCCAGGATGAATACCAGCTGATGGCACTGGGAAGCTCTCATTCATAGGTGCTGATTGATCTGTTAATGCTTCAGCAATCGATAATGCTGCTTTCTTTTCCAAAGCCACCGAACCGTATGGAGATGGGAATAAAGACAAGTCGGCTCCAGCGTAACGCAACAATTTTCCAAGTAGTAGGGAATGAGAAATTCCGTATACATCAGACGAAGTGAGTGCTCCACTCACAGCTGGATGTGCCATAATCGGAAGATCGACACCCTCTTCTTCGCGTAATTCCTGAAGAACATCAAGACCATATGCAAACACATTAAATAATAGTAAGTCCGCACCAAGTTCTTTTGCTCTCTTAGCTTTGTCAATTAATTGAGACGTACGTCCTGTCAAATTCACAGCATATAAGGTACGATGTCCTGTTTCTTCATAGACCTGTTGCAGAACTTCTCTTCCACCAGTAATTCTTTGTTCAAAAGGAGTTAATGGGTTGTCAAAAAGTATTTCATCATCTTTTACAAAATCGACTCCACCCAATGCCTGTTCGCGCAATTGGCTGAAAAGGAATGAAAGATCTCTCCCTAGAATTCCTTTAAAAATACTCATCAATAACGGACGATCATATACCCCAAGCTTCTCTCTTAGACCATTAATACCAAACTTAGGACCTGGAAAAGCCGCTTTTAACTCTTTTGAAAAATCAAGATCTAACAGCTTAATCTTCCCGTCAAGAGACAGCTTTCCAAACACCGTTGTTAAAATAGCTGGAAGATCTAGCGAAAAGTTATTTGAAGGGTAGGCGATTTTTAACACCGCTACCGTTTCATTCGTCTGTTCATCTATGTGTAATTTTTCTGTGGAAATAACTCTACCTTTATATTTTTTCAATTGTTCTTGCTCAAGCTTTTGTAATTGAGTCCATGAACCAACCGTTAAACCAAGCGCAATTTCCTCTGCTTTTTTCTCAGGGTTGTGTTTAGCGTCATGCACCAAGTACGTTGCGATGATCTCACTCATTTGCTTTCGTCCTTTCTCTCTTATACGTATAGACATAAAAAAACCTCTTCTTGTCATCAGGAAGAGGTTAGTATCGTAAACTAACATCTCCTTATCTATCAGCATTTGCTGCAAGAATTAGCACCGTGCTTACAAACCTTGTAAGTCGGTTGCCGGGCTTCGTCGGGCTCGTCCCTCCACCTGCTCTTGATAAGAAAACGAATGTTTTCATTATGGAATTATTGTTTATACTTTCAATTGATTTTGATTATTCCAGAATTTAATTCGACTGTCAATACATTAACTAAAAATTTGGAGCTTTGATATTCTTTCAACCGCTTCTCGCAAACGCGCTTCCGAGGTTAACAGCCCCACTCGTACATAGCCTTCTCCCCATGAACCAAACCCAACTCCAGGGGCAACAGCAATATGTGCTTTTTCTAGTAATAGATCTGAAAATTGTTCCGATGTATAACCGGTAGGAACCTTTAGCCATGCAAAAAATGACCCCTCCGGAGCTACTACATTCCAACCTAATTCTTGAAGTCCTCCGATAAACACGTTTCTTCTAGATTCGTACAATGCATTTAACTCTCGTACACAACTTTGAGACTCAGTTAATGCTGCAACTGCCGCTTCTTGGACAGCTCCAAAAAGACTTACATATAAATGGTCTTGCAACAAATTAAGAGCTGAAATGACACTTTCATTTCCAACCGCAAAGCCTACTCTCCAACCAGCCATATTATACGTCTTAGATAACGTATAAATTTCAATCCCGACGTCTTTTGCACCCTCTGTTTGTAGGAAACTAATCGGTTTATGACCATTAAAGCCTATCGCTCCATATGCAAAATCATGAACAACACAAATCTCGTGCTCTTTGGCAAGCGCGACTGTATCCTCGAAAAAATTAGCATTTGCTATTGCGCCTGTCGGGTTATTCGGATAATTTAAGAACATAAGCTTTGCCTTTTCTAGCTCGCTATCTGATAGAGCCGTATAATCAGGAAGAAAATGATTTTCTTCTTTCAATGGCATGGTAATCATTTCTGCTTGTGCAAGAGCTACCCCCGACCAATAGTCAGGATAACCCGGATCAGGGACGAGAACATGTTCACCTGGATTTAATAGGCATTGTGGGATTTCAACAAGCCCAGCTTTTCCTCCAAAAAGGATGGCAACTTCTTTTTCTGGATTGATATCTACGTTATATTCTCTTTTATAAAATGTCGCAGCCGCCTCTTTTAATGACGCGAAGCCTTGGAAGGGAGAGTATTTGTGATTATTCGGATTCTCTGCAGCCACTTGCAGGGCTTTTACGATATGTGAAGCTGTCGGTTGATCAGGGTTTCCCTGACCCAGGTTTATCACATCATGACCATCTCTGATCTGCTTATTTACTTTTGCAACAAGTGAAGCGAAGAATTGTTTAGGTAAGCTTTTTAATAATTTTGATTGAGGATATATCATCATTTTTCCACCTACTTTATATTTTCGGGCAATTGGCAATTTTTATATTGAAAAACTAGTCACAAATGTATATCGTAAATGACAACTTGTAAAGTATTTTTACTATTTTTTTTTTAGAAAAGGTGGTTTCTTATGAGAGTTTCTTGTATTCAGATGGACATAAGCTTTGGAAATGTAGAAGAAAACTTTCAAAAAGCGGAAAGATTAATAGAGTCAGCCATGGCTGAAAAACCTGACTTAGTCATCCTTCCAGAACTGTGGACGACAGGCTATGACTTAACCCGACTCGATGTTCTTGCAGATGTGGAAGCAAAAAAGAGCATTGAATTTTTGCAAAAATTAGCTAAACAACATCGTGTGCATATTGTTGGTGGCTCTGTTGCTTCTCAAGAAAACAACGGTGTGTATAACAAATTGCTTGTCATAAATAACGAAGGTGAACTTGTTTCCACATACAGCAAAGCGCATCTTTTTAAACTAATGAACGAGCATGAACATCTTCAATCTGGAAGTACAAAAGGCATATTTGCGCTCGACAATCACTTATTTGCAGGATTGATATGCTATGATATTCGCTTTCCTGAATGGATTCGGGCTCATACGACAGAAGGAGCGGAGACCATCGTGGTGGTTGCTGAGTGGCCTCTCCCTCGTTTGAACCATTGGAGATCTTTATTAATTGCTAGAGCGATTGAAAATCAATGTTTTGTCATAGCATGTAATCGTTCTGGCTCAGATCCTGACAATGTGTTTGCTGGTCATTCTTTGATTATTAATCCTTGGGGGGAAGTAATTGCAGAGGGAGACGAATATGAATCCATTGTTACTGGTCTAATTGATTTAGCAGAAGTGAAGAAAGTCCGTAACATGATTCCGATATTTTCAGACCGCCGGACAGACTTATATTAAAAACTATTGACAACTTTAACACTATGCTGATATGATTCTCATCAGTAAATATTAACTGAAAATTACATCTCTTATCAAGAGTAGGCAGAGGGATTTGGCCCGATGAAGCCCAGCAACCGACCGTAATTCCATTGTGAAATGGGGCGCTATCGATTTAGCGCCGGATAATATCCGTAAGGCACGGTGCTAATTCCAACAGAAAGAAATTTCCTTTCTGGTAGATAAGAGGTTTGTTGACTACAGCCTCAAACCTCTTTCTAGCAGAAAGAGGTTTTTTTATGCAATAGGAGGATAATCATTATGTCAACAGTAGTACAAGAAACTTATCAACCATTAACAGAAGAAACAGCCATCTCACTAGCAAAAGAGAGAAATTTATTCTCCGAAAATAGTACTCTATCGTGTACAGAAATAGGAGATGGAAATTTAAATTTAGTTTTTCATATTAAAGATCAAGATCAAAAAGGCATCATTATAAAACAAGCTCTTCCATATGCAAAAGTAGTAGGAGAATCATGGCCCCTCACTTTAAAACGAGCAACGATAGAAGCAGAAGCATTAAAACTATTTAAAAAGCACGCTCCTGAATTTGTTCCTGAAGTGTATTATACGAACGAAGTGTTAGCAATAACGATTATGGAAGATTTATCTCATTTAACTATCGCTAGAAAAGGGTTAATTGATGGAAACGAGTATCCCCTGCTTGCAAGTCATCTTGGAACATACTTAGCCAATACAACTTTTTTCACATCGGAGTTTGGTTTGGATAAAGGTCAAAAGAAAGAGCTTGTTAGAAAATTTATTAACCCAGAATTATGTAAAATTACTGAGGACCTCATTTTCTCAGATCCTTACTTTGATGCAGAGACAAATGATTTTGAACCACAGCTTACTTCAACAGTTGAAAAACTATGGAAGGATACAGATTTAAAACTTCAAGTAGCGTTACTGAGAAAAAGCTTTTTAACCGAAGCTGAAGCACTTTTACATGGTGATCTTCATACAGGCAGCTTATTTGTGTCGAAGGAAGAAACAAAAGTAATTGACCCAGAATTTGCATACTTTGGTCCTGTAGGTTTTGATATGGGTCAAGTAATTGCAAATTTATTGTTCCAAGCTATTGCCTTCGAAGAAAAATCACATGCGGTATACTCACATGTAAGAACGTTCTGGAATGTGTATGAAAATCAATTTTCAGTCCTATGGGAACAAGACAATTTAGAACCATTTGCCCGTATTGACGGTTTCCTTTCTTCTACTCTACAAAAATACTTTCAGGATGCGGTTGGATTTGCTGGGTGTGAACTTATAAGAAGAACAATCGGTCTTGCCCATGTTGCGGACTTGGATGGTCTTTCGGATGAAAAGGAACGAATTGCTGCGAAAGAAAAATCTTTAGCGTTAGGAAGAACATTAATTCTTAAGCGTAATGAATTCACATCCATTGAAGAGTTAGTTACATTTTTACACACAAAAAAATACGAGTAGAAGGAATTCTCTACTCGTATTCTTACTATTGTTTAAAGCCAGCTCCTTCTAGTGTAAGGAGCTTTTCCTTTATATCTGTACGCGTTCCTGCATAGCCAGTTAGCTTTTTATTTTTCCCAATAACTCTATGACATGGAATAATAATAGGAAGACGGTTCGCTTTATTCGCCTGTCCGATCGCACGAACGGCTTTACTATTCCCTATCTTTTCTGCTACTTCCTGATAGCTGTATGTTGTTCCAAATGGAATCGAGTGTAGGACCTTCCAAACAGAGCATTGAAACTCAGTTCCTTCCATCTGAAGTGGTAAATCAAAACCCTTTCTTCTCTTTGAAAAGTAGTCCTCCATTTGCTGCACCGCTTCTTGTACTAGTTCATTTTCAAGTGAAAGGATCAACTGATGACCATTTTCGTGCTTCTGAAAATCCTCTTCTCCAATATGAACGGCCGATACTAGTTCATTTTCTACTACTATATAAATGGTGCCTAACTCCGATTCAACCGTTCCATACAATCTATTCATACATGATTCCACCTTTATTTTCCTACTGGTAAATACACATGAAATACCGTCCCTTTTCCAACTTCACTTTCAACTTTAATCGTCCCCTCGTGCTCTTCTATAATCCGATAAGAAACCATAAGACCTAGGCCTGTTCCCCTCTCTTTGGTCGTATAGAACGGCTGACCAAGCTTTTTCAGTTTTTCCTCCGGTATTCCATAGCCTTCATCCTTTATGGAAATATGTATCCGATCATCAGTTGTTTGATTCATTGAAATCGTAATATATCCGCCGCTCGGCATAACTTCTATGCCATTTTTAATCATGTTAATAAAGACCTTTTTCAGCTGATTAGGTTCACAGATTAATGTTGGTAAATCATCATCGTAATGAAGGAGGAACTGAACATTGTACAAAACAGCTTGTGCACTTAATAGATTGACCGTTTCAGACATAATCTGAGTAATACTATGATCCACAAATTTGATCGCTTGTGGTTTTGCTAATATTAAAAATTCATTTATAATCGCATCAATACGATTCAGTTCTGTTGAGATCACATCAAAGTACATGGAATGCTTTCCTTCACTAGAGTCCTCTAAAAGCTGAATAAAACCTTTCAACGCAGTCATCGGATTACGAATTTCATGGGCAACTCCAGCTGCCAACTGACCGATTACACTAAGGGTATCAGATTTATGAAGATTCGCCTCCATTTCAAGCTTTTCCGTAACATCCCTGAAGGTTGTTAAACTTAGGTTACTTACTACATTTTGCTTCGTAGAATACTCATAATGCAAAGTCTTCCCACTTCTTGTCGTTAATGTTAACGTACCTGTTGCATGACCTTCAAGCATGAGATTTTTCATAACTTCATTTAACTCTTCATCCGGAAAATGACAATTGATCAGTAAATCACGCATTGTTTTTCCGACAACTTCATATTTATTTGCTTTCAAGTACTTTTCACCGGCAGGGTTCACATCAATAATTCTTTGATTTTCATCCCATAATAACATTCCGTCAAGAGAACCTTCAAAAATTTTCCGGAATTTTTGCTCACTCTCTCTTAACTTTTTTTCCATTTGATACCGTTCAGTCACATTTCTAAAAATGGTCATATGATATCCATCAACGACAAAAAGCTTGGTTGAAAACTCCAGATATTTCATTTGACCATTGTACATTTGAAATAGTAATTCGTCTCGAATGGAACCCCTTCTGTTTAAGTCCTGTATGATGGTATGATATTTTTCATCCTTTTCGTACACAAAAGCATCAATTGGATATTGCTTTAATATATTAAGGCTACATTCAAATAAGCGACAGGCTGCATCGTTTGCGTCAATGATACTCATATTTTCATTCCAAAATATAATCGCATCAAGAGATTCTATAAAAAATGATTTAAATAGATCCTCAATTGGTATCTCTATATTATTTTTATTCATTTGATTGATTCGCATATTCTCCATACCTACACTTGAAAGGAACGTATTCACGGTATCTCTCCTTAAAAAGGACTTCTTAATTATGAATTCTACACTATTCCTAAAACTCCTCTATAGGAAAAAAGAACGCTTTCTGATGAATGCGTTCTTTTTCATTTTTTCACAGTTCTATATCTTAAAATTAGAAACCATCGCATTTAACTGGTCTGCAAGTTGAGATAATGATTGGATATTGTCTGATATCCCTTCCATAGACTCGTTCGTTTGAAGTACGGAGGCGCTTGTTTCTTCAATTCCTGCTGCCGATTCTTGTGAAACAGACACAATTGATTCAATAGACTTATTCATATATATCGTTTGTGAGGAAATTTCATCCAAGCTCGTAGATATCTCTTTAACATGTGTGGACATCTCATTCACCGAATGATAAATTCGATTAAACGTCTCACCAGTAACATTAATTTGCTGTGTACCTCTCTCCACTTGATCATACCCGTCCTTTAAGGAGTTCACCACGTCATTTGATTCCACTTGAATGCCATTCACGATATTAGTAATATCTCCTACTGAAAGAGTTACTTGTTCTGCTAATTTACGAACCTCATCTGCAACAACTGCAAACCCTCTTCCATGTTCGCCTGCCCTCGCCGCCTCAATGGCTGCATTTAATGCAAGTAGATTGGTTTGCGATGCAATATCTTGTATTACTTTCACAAGCGAGTTAATCTTCTTTGTTCTCTCATTTAATCCTTGAACCTTTTCCACAGAAGAATTCATAATCTCATTAATCGTCTTCATCTGTGCCTGAGATTTCTGCATTAAATCATGACCTTGATTGGTCAAGCTTAGTACATGATTAGAGGAATCTTTTATCACTGTCCCACTATTGGTTGCCTGATCTACCTTTGTTAAGTAAACATCCATCATTTCTGCCAGCGTTGAAGAAGAGTGCGCTTGCTCTTCGGCTCCTGCAGATAATTCCTCCATAGTAGAGGCCACCTGCTGGCTAGCTGCCTTTACTTCCAAAGAAGCAAGTGTTAATTCACCACTCCTGTCATTTACCGCCGAAGAAACAGCACTAATCTCTTGAATCATGGATTGTAGCTGGTTTTTCATCGTGTCTATCGCTTTACTTAAATCTGTAATTTCATCTTTGTCACTTGTCTGAATCAATTCAACATCTAGATTTCCATTTGAAATTTCATTTGCAACTTCCACTATTGAATTTAATCTACTTGAGATTGCTCTTGATACAAGAAGAATAGTAATAACACCTATTGCAGCAGATACGATAATAGAAATAACTAGCACCACCAACACAGTGGTTAAACTAGCTTTTGCAGTTGAAACTGAATTGGAGGATTCCTTTTTTAATTCTTCCGAAAGATCATTAAGTCTTACGACTGTCTCATAAACAATATTATCTACCTGCAACTTACCAAGACGGTACTTATACTCGTTCCCTGCTTGCAGTTCGGTAACAATTACATCGGTAAAAAGATCGGTGATTTTCTGATCATTTTTACCAATTTCTGAGAAGATTGTTTGGGTTTTTTCTGATTGTAAAGCTGGTTGAATTTCTTTTTTCAGATGATCAAATTCCTTTGATATCTCGTTAAACTGATCAACATGTCTAGTTTTTGTATCAACTATGTAAGTACCAATCATGCTATTCTTTTGATGAAAAATAGCACTAGCTTCAGAGATCATGACTGCCTTTTCGCCAGCTGCCTTTACATTCTCCATTTGTTTGTTTGCTAATGTTAAAAGGGTAAATGATATGGTTGTTGAGGCAGTAAACAAAATAAGCATTAACACAAGAGCTGCTCCGTATTTTTGCCCTAGTCTTAATGAATCCCACCTACTTTTAAGAGGAAATCTTGAAGGAAATTGAAAACTATATCTATTCCTATTATTACTTGATGTCCTTTTTCGCTTTAATAAACTTAAGAGTCGATTTTTTACCCTAAACATGTTATACTCCCCCGTTTGTCCTGTTCTTGTTAGATAATCTTACAAGTCTATTTTCCTATATATAGTTACTTTTACTCATTATAATAAAGAAATTTTGAATTTGAAATACAAATTGTAAAAATATTTCGAACCTAAAAGTAAAAGGAGCAAAGTAGTTAACTTTGCTCCTCCCTATTATAATAATGGATTTTCGTGCTTTGCCTTCAGACGTTGCCATCTCGCTTCAATTTCCTTACCAAAATCATCAAGCATTGGTTTGTTTTCTTCTTTCAGTAAGTGTTTGGTTTTACCCATGTAGGCTAACCAATCTGACAAAGGGATACGCTTTTTCTTATCTTCCGGATTGTACGTAATGGTCGTTTCCCTTTGTTCCACTTCATATAGAGGAAAGAAACATGAATTTACAGCTGCTTCCATAATAGTTTGACCAAATCTTTCCTCAGACTTCCAGTTTAATGGGCAAGTAATTAAGATCTTTCCATAAACCGTTCCCACGTTTTGGGCATACCACTGAGCTTTTGCCGCTTTTTTAATCAAGTCTTGTGGAAATGCTTCCGTACCAGTAAACACATACGGAATATTTGTAGAAGCCATTATTTGTGCTGTATCTTTATGATGGAATGCCTTTCCTTGCTGTGCTTTCCCTACATTGGTTGTGCTCGTCATATGACCCATTGGAGTAGAATATGACATTTGTGACCCAGTATTCATATACCCTTCATTATCATACTCAAGCATAATTAGTTTATGATTTCTTAGGGCCGTTCCAATTGCAGAACCCATACCAATGTCCATCCCACCATCACCAGTAATCATCACATATGTGACATCATCTGAAACCGATACTTCTCCTCTTTCCTTTAACTCTAAAAATGCTTCAAGTGTACCAGATAGAGTTGCAGGGCCATTTTGGAATAAATTATGAATCATGGTTTGCTTATGTGATGAATGTGGATATGCAGTTGTGACAACATATGCACAGCCTGTTTGGAATAAAACCACCACATCTCCTTCTATCCCTTTAAAGAATAGCTCGAGTCCTGGGAAGATGCCACAACCAGGACACGCACCATGTCCTGATGCTAGTCTCTTTGGCTTTGTCGTCAAAGCACGTAAAGGCGGAATTTTCACCTTAAGCTTTTTCGTTTCTTCATCTTGTTTCACTTCAATTAATCCCGTTTTAAATGCATCACCATACTGAGGTTCAATAACTGGTTTCAGCACATGTTCAACTTCACCAGGTAGATGACCATAATAATCAAACGCCTTTTCAACATAGCCTTTTTCCTTTGCATCAAGTGCAAGTTTAAAGAACTCCGCCGCATCATCCGCGTAAAAATCCTTGCCTCCAAGTCCGAACACACGACTTAATACAAGGGTTTGATTTTCTTTATCCTCCTGTAAAGCAGATTTCACCTCATGAGTAAGGTTTGGTCCGTTTGCACCATATGAATCTGCTCGTTCCCCAATAAGGAGTGCTTTTATATTTTTCAGTGCCACACGAATCTGTTCAGATGGGAATGGCCGAATAATATTCGGACTGATTACTCCAGCTTTTATTCCTTTAGCGCGGAGCTGGTCTACTACATCCTTTGCAGATTCTGCCGCAGAATTTAATAAGAATAAAGCAACTTCTGCATCCTCCATTCCGTACAGGTCAAGTACGGGATATTCCCTACCTGAAATTTTTTTGTACTGCTCTGCTACCTCTTTAAAAACATCGCCTGCCGCATACATTGCTTCGGATTGCTGGAAATGATTGTTTAATAGATCATCACCATTCATATGAGCTCCGATCGTGACTGGTTTTTTCGGATCTCGAGCAAAATGATACTCAGTTGGGCATTCTCCTACAAAATCTTGTACTACTTTTCGATCTTTAAAATAGTTTACCTTACGCTTTTGATGAGAAGTAAAGAAGCCATCATAAGCGACAATCACCGGTAATCTAACCTTTGAATGCTCAGCTATTTTTAGAGCCATTATGTTCATATCGTATACTGCCTGAGGCGTTCTTGCCGTTAATATCACCCAACCCGTATTTAACGCAAAATATAAATCAGAGTGATCTCCTCTTATATCTAACGGTCCACTAATAGATCTAGTAACCAGATTCATAACCATCGGGAATCTGGTGCCAGATTGTACCGGGAGCTGTTCAAGCATATACATTAATCCATTTGCACTTGTAGCATTAAACACACGTGCACCTGTCACAGCTGCTCCGTAACAAATACCCGCAGAACCATGCTCTCCATCCGCTGCAATCAATTTAATATTATGTTCTCCACGAGCTTTCATCTGATCTAAATACTGTGCCACCTCTGTTGATGGGGTAATCGGAAAGTATCCCATTAAATGATAGTTGATTTGAGCTGCTGCCATTGCGGCCATTTCATTCCCAGATTCAAATGTAGCTAATTGTTCAGGCAAACCCATTGCTTGTAATTCTTTTTCTAAAGTTGCCATTACCTTACACCCCCTACAAATGGAAAATATTGTTTTACTGAATGTTCTTTTGCATAACCAATCATTTCTCGAAGGTCATTTAATGCTTCTGTCGGACAAGCCTCAACACACTTCAAGCAACCTTTACAATATTGATAGTCAATCCCCTTAAGGAAGGTCTGTTTTCGGCCTCGTTTATCTTCTCCTTCTTCCCAAACGAAGCAGTAGTCAGGACAAACTGTATCGCAAGCAGCACAATTGATACATTTTTCTTGGTGGAATTCTGGAACAAATCCTTGTCTAGAGCCACTTAAATCCTTCAAAATACTATTCGCTTGAGAAATCATTACTCCCCCAATAGCCTGTGTGTTATATCCGAGCTGGGGTACAGGTCTAGTAAAGGATCTTCCTTCTGCATGTTCTGGTACCTCGTAAGTTTTGAATTGCACATCATTGTATCCACGATCAAATGTACGAATATTCGGTTCAACTAAGTGTGGATATTTCTTTTCAAACGTTTTTCGAATCACATCCCTCATGGAATCAGGATTTAAAAAACTACATATGCGGAATAAGGCACCTAGCATAGCAGTATTCACTTTTGTCTTTTCTTCTACGGCAATGCCAAGTGCATCAACGATGGCCAATGTACCATAGTTTAGTTTCAAGTCTTTTTTTACGTCATCAAAACCTCTTGTTGAATTAACCAATACAATACCGTCACCAGTTAAACCACTTACCACATCAACCGTTTTATATAAAGCCTCATGAAAAACCCCAATTACATGAGGCTGCTCTATTGGACTATGGTCTCTAATGGCGACTTCAGCATCGCAAAACCGGATAAAGCTTTTTACTGGTGATCCTTTCTTTTCTGATCCATAAGAAGAAAAGTTTGAACCATTCAATCCGTGCCCAAGCACCCCAGATTCAGCTAACATTTTTCCGGCTAAGTTCGCACCTAATCCTCCGATAGATTCCAATCGGATTTCAAAAAAACCTAACTCATTTTTAACAGGTAAAATTGACATAAGCTCCCCCCAAAACGAAATGTAATTGTTTAAATTTTAAGGCAATGGGCCATTTTACGCTGTGATAAATATCAAACAATTGCTATATTTTTATGAAACAGCTACATTTTTTTATGATATTCCCTCTATAATTAAGAGAAATCCGTTATATAACAGATAAAACAATGTACTATTACAGAAGCAAAAGCGGGTTGGCAAAAAGTGTCAGGTTTTATGACTAGAAAAAGAGGGTAAGAAATAGTAGACTTTCGGAAGGAGGATAAGATGAAAAAACGAGACTACTACTTTGATAATGCAAAATTTATTTTAATCTTTTTTGTTGTGTTTGGTCACTTAATCCAATCGTTCATTCAAGACCACCATACGGTTTATACTATATACAAAACGATATACACCTTCCATATGCCAGCTTTCATTCTTATCTCAGGCTACTTTGCTAAAGGATTTCAGAAGGAAGGCTATTTGCGGAAAATTTCCTTTAAACTAATTATTCCTTATTTAATTTTCCAACTAATCTATTCGGTTTTCTATTTCTTCTTAGATTCAAAAGAGACTTTTGTTGTGGACCCCTTTGATCCCCATTGGTCACTTTGGTTCTTAATCAGTCTTTTCTTTTGGAATCTATTTTTGTTTATTTTTACGAAAGTGGATAGAAAAATCGCTCTTACAATGGCTGTTATACTCAGTTTACTAGTTGGGTATCTAGATTGGATGACGAATTATTTAAGTCTCTCAAGGACATTTGTATTTTTTCCACTCTTTTTACTTGGGTTTTATTTAAAAAAGGACCATTTTAAAATACTTACAAGTGCACCGTTCCGAGCAGCATCATTTATTCTATTTGCTATCGTCTTCACAGGTTTTTATGTAGCACCTGATATGAACTATCAATGGTTATTTGGATCAAAACCATACGAGGCATTAGGCGCAGAGATCTATACTGCACCTATCATGAGGTTTGGGCTTCTTTTGCTTAGTACTTTACTGGTTCTAGCCTTTTTCTCACTCATTCCTAGAAGGCAATTATTCTTTACTCCCTTTGGAAAGAATACCCTTTACGTCTATTTGCTTCATGGATTTATTGTTCAGCCGTTTCGACATAGCGAGGTACAAGAATATTTCTATAATATGGAAACCTTCTTTCTACTTCTATTAATTTCTTTTGTTATTACAGTGTTGCTCTCAAGCAAGCTTTTTACAACCTTTGCACAGCCTTTAATCGAACTAAAAATGTCACACATGAAGAAATCCTTTATAAGATTTCAGCAATATATAGAAAAAAGGAAGCTCAGTCATTAAGACTTCGGCTTCCTTTTTTCTATGTGTATGTATGTTATGTTTTCCCTTCTCTATATTTGGAGAAAATATGATAAAATAGAATGATTGCATAAAGAAAGACAAAGGAGCAAACGATGAAAGTTATTGCAGCAACACTTAACGCAAAATTTATTCATACCAATATCGCCATACGCTATCTAAAAGCTTATGCTGAGCCTGAATTTCAAGTTGATCTTTCTGAATATACGATTAAGGATCCAACCATGAATATAGTATCTGACCTTATCCAAAAAAAGCCAGATGTGATTGGATTTAGCTGTTATATATGGAATATTGAAGAAACAATAAAAGTTATTAGTATGATCAAGAAAATCAATCCATTGATTCAAATTGTTGTAGGTGGTCCCGAAGTAACTTATGATGTGATGGAATGGATGGAAAAAGTACCTAAATTTGATTTTATCGTGATTGGCGAAGGCGAACAAACGTTTAAAAATCTTCTTCAGCAGCTAGACTCTGAGAAAGATTATCATCAAGTGGCTGGGATTTCCTATCGTACAGAAGCAGGAGAAATCAAACTAAATCCACAGCGTCATAAGCTCGATTTACGTGAACTTCCTTCTCCATACCGTTTTAAAGAGGATATTGAACACCTAGGAAAACGAGTGTCATATATTGAAACTAGCCGAGGATGTCCTTTCAGTTGCCAATTTTGCCTTTCTTCAATAGAAGTAGGTGTACGTTATTTTGATCGGGAAAAAATCAAAGAAGATATACGTTATTTGATGAAAAATGGTGCAAAAACGATTAAGTTTGTTGACCGTACCTTTAACATTAGCCGTAGTTATGCTCTAGAAATGTTCCGTTTTCTTATAGACGAACATTTACCCGGCACAGTTTTTCAATTCGAAATTACTGCTGATATCATGCGACCTGAAGTTATCGAATTTCTAAACCAAGAAGCACCTCCAGGCTTATTCCGCTTTGAAATTGGTGTTCAATCTACAAATGATTATACAAATGAGCTTGTGATGAGAAAACAAAACTTTGAGAAGCTTACTCGTACCGTAACGATGGTTAAAGAAGGCAAGAAGATTGATCAGCATCTTGACTTAATTGCGGGGCTCCCTGAAGAAGATTATGATACATTCAAAAAGACCTTTAATGATGTATTTGAAATGAGACCTGAGGAATTACAATTAGGATTCTTAAAAATGCTAAGAGGTACTGGCTTGCGTTTAAGAGCGGCAGATCATCAATATATTTATATGGACCAGTCACCTTATGAAATATTAGGTAATAATGTTTTATCCTTTGATGATATTATTAAAATTAAGCAAGTTGAAGACGTACTTGAGAAGTATTGGAATGATCATCGTATGGATCATACGATTGAATATTTAGTTACGAACTCCTTCTCTTCTCCCTTTGAATTTTTCCAACAATTTGGATCTTATTGGGAAGATAGAGGGTGGTCTAGAATAGGTCACCAGCTTGAAGATTTATTTAAGCGCTTGTTTGACTTTATCAAATCCATAAATCTTCCTGACCAAGATATCATCTTAAGCTTAATGAAAATAGATTATTTGGAAAATGCAAAATTTAAACCACGAAAATCCTGGTGGGAAGATCGGCTTGAGAAGGATGAGAGATCCGCGCTATACCACATGTTTCTTGAGGAGCCTCGCCTATTAGGAGATGATTTTGCTGCTTTAGGGATTAAAGAGAAGGAGCTTTACAAGCATTCCATTGTAGAAGACCTTTCTTTTGACTATCAAGAATATATGCAAACAGGAGTATTTTTACGAGGTAACACTAGTCTGTTAGCATACTTTGAACCAACTAAGCAACAATCACTATTATTCGGAACAAAAAAATGATAAGAGAAACTAAGGAGGGCTTTTTAGCACCTCCTTAGTTTTTCTTATTTTTCTTTTTCTTACTGCCTTGCTTTTTATCACTATTCATAAGTGGGACTTCATAATGTTTTGCTGCATTAATATCACCAAACTCACTTCCAAATTCAACATTTGGTGTTTGTTTTTTATTTTTCATTAGGATCTACCTTTTCTTCCTTGTTTTGAGTTTCGATTAAATCCCTTCATCGTGTTCTCTTCAGAAGTGAATTCTGCTGAGAATTCAGATTCATTTACATTTTTCTTAGGTGTTTTGCTATATTTTACGGCAGCATCTCGTTCTGCTTTTCTTTTAGCCATTTTTCATTCCTCCTTAATGGAATTACATATATGTTTCACTCTTCTTTCATGTTTCAGTCTTCCTTTTTTTGTCTTCATTTTCTACTAATAAAAAACCAATGAAAACAAAATATAAAAGTAAAAAGGAATGAATGCTATGAGTAAAAAGAGAAAAAAGTTGGAAGAAAATTATTCAATTGACGGGACATTACCACATCAAATAAATTCTCCTGACTTCAAGGGAACAGGCATAACCATTCAACCACCATTTATTAACTCTCAAGGGGTTATTATCGGAGATAGCCAATATGCTTCACCTAATTCGCCATTAGAACAATGGAGTGAGGATACGGATCCAGCCATTATGTCTGGAGAAGAATGGGTACATCCGACAAATGATATTGGTTGGAATACAAGTGAAAATAGAGACCTTGTAGAAAGTAAGAAAAAACCAAAGGGATACCCTTTTATGCACCCAACAAAAGATGTTAGCCACGGGAAAGATTAATACCATTTTTCCCTTAAATACGAAAACTTACCACTTATGTAATGAGGTCAATGCTTGCATACTACACATACAGAGATCATTTCTCTGTATTTACTAAAAAAGGAGCTGAGATTATGGCAAGAAATAGTAATAAGCTTTTGGTTCCAGGAGTGGAGCAATTTTTAGATCAAGTTAAATACGAAATCGCTCAAGAATTCGGCGTTACGTTAAGTGGAGATACAGTATCAAGAGGTAACGGGTCAGTTGGTGGAGAAATTACAAAGCGACTTGTAAAACAAGCACAGGCACAAATGTCAGGTCGTAATTTATAAAAAATTTCATATTAATGGCAAAAAAGCCTCCGCATTATTTGCGGGGCTTTTCTTCTTTATTACCGTGAACTTGTTTATTATTCTTTACTTCTTGTTTTTTTGCTGAGTTACTATTTTGTTGAGCTGTTTGATTTTCTACTTTTTTTTGTTGCCCAGGATTGTTATTTTTTGAGTTGGTATTCCCTGAATTTTGTTTATTTGATTCTTCTTCTTTTTTGGCATTTGGATTGGCATTTCCATTATGATTCCTTACAGGAGTATCTGTTGAATTATTATTTGGGTTTGTCACGCTAGGAGCTGGTGTTTCTATTGATGACTCTTCCTGTTTTATTTTATCTTCTTTCTTTTCCTTTGCTTTCTCTTTTGCTTGCTGAGCTTTGTATTTACCAACAGAAACACCTTGTTCTTTTGCCTCTTTTCTATCTTCAGCAGTTGCTTGAACATCGGCAATTTCCACTTCAGTTTCTTTCTTTAAGGAATCAATCACTTGATGAAGTTTTTCCTCTGTTTTGTTTACTTGAGTACCAGCCAAGGCCGTCCCAACAACGATTTCCTGCGTATCTGAATTTACTACCTGGTTTTCAATGCTAGTTAAGATTGCAGATGATACTGTATCAACTTGTTGGTTTTCCCAATCAATGTCAGCAATAACTTCTTTACCGCTCTCGTTATAAGCTATCACGTCTATTACTTCTAGATCTTTATTTACAGCAAGTTCGATGCTTGAGTCTCCATCAATCGACATGTACGCATACACTTCGTTATCCACTTTTGATGGAATAAAGGTAAATAAAAGTAGAAGAGATGCCGCGACAAGTATGCCTGCTGTTCTTTTATGAAAAACTTTGCTCCATCCATTGGAAGAGCTTTTTTTCTCTACCGGTACAAAGGAAATTTCTTGTCCTATTTGATAATTCCTACTTTGGTTACGTGCCTTTAAAAATTCACCTTCGGGGGTTAATAATGTTAAAAAACGATCATTAACTTCCATTATGATTCCTTGTTTCACGTTTCCAACACCCCTTTGACATAATCCTTTAAATATAAATAGTCATTCATTAAGATAATAGATATAGCAATAATATATTTTCGATTCCGTTCAATCGTCTTCCTGCTAACACTTACAGAATCTTCAATTTGTTTGATTGGGAGTCTCTTTTTTTCTACTAAAATTTGCTTGATTTCTTCATTAGAAACAATTTCTTTTGCGACAAGCATCGCATTTTTTCTTGCATCTGCATGCTTAGGAGAATTCTCTACTAAATCTTTAAAAGATAGATCAAACTCTGTTAGTAGCTTTGAAAAATGGATAATTTCTTGTCTTCTTAACTCTTCGTCTGTTTGCTTATGATATTCCTCAAGTGACATATTTGCTTCAAGACTAGACTGGGAAACCTCATCCTCATTTTCTTCAAAACCATTTGCATCCATTGAAAGATTTTGATGCTTAATTTGTTGCCGGATATAATCAATCACTCGTCTTTTTATGATAACTTCTGCAAAACTAAGCAGGGAGCTGCCTTTATCTGAACTATACTTTTGTATTGCTTCATTAAATGCAATTAAACCAATGCTAAATTCATCGTCTGTTTCACTTATATATCTTTTACAAACGGAAGATACCGTCTTGGCAATAAAGGGTTTATATTGATGGATAAGTTCATTTTGAAGTCCTTGATCTCCATTTTGAATGGCAAAAACAGTCTCTTCTAAGGTACGTTTTTTCTTTTTTGGTAAAAATAATAAACCTAACAACAGCTTCACCTCACTTATCACCATATATCATACGATACTTTGTTGGGATTTTTAAGGGTAAGCTTTTGGAAAAAAGAGAGCCATTTAAATAATGGCCTCTTTTTATGAAGAAATATTAGTTCTTGCCGTTTCCTTTTTGTTCACTCGCATTTGATTTTTGCTGATTATTCGACTTATTTCCTTGTTGCTTTTCAGCTTTTTTCTCCTGCTTTACCACTTGCTTCTCAGCTTTCTTTTGAGCTTGATCAATCTTTACTTGGTTTGTTACCTTTGAAGCTGGAGCAGGAGTCGTTACTAGCTCAGTATTTTCTTCAACAACTTCCTCAGTAGTTGGTTCGTCTACAACTGTTAAATCTGTTTCTTCAGTTGTTGTTTTATCTTCAGTTTCAACTGGAGTCACTTCTTCACTTTCTTCTTCAGAAGCTTTTTCTTCAAGTTTAGCCATTTTTTTAGCTAATTTCTCATAACTTTTTTCAATATTCTTTTTTAGAGAAGCTTTAGCTACTGGATTTTTCACTTTTTCCATAGCCGCTGTTAGAGCGATAATATTTTGAGAAATTTGCTTTTCAACTTCGTCCGTTTCTTCAACTACTACATCATTCTCAATTATTTCAATCGTTGCATCCACATCTTCTGTCGCTTCTGTAGGATCAACCTCATCTTCTGTTTCCTCAGTTGCATTTGTATTCTCACTAACTGTCTCTTCCGCAACAGATAGGTTTTCTAAAGCTTTCTCCATTACAGCCAAAGCCTCTTCCTCTTGACCTGCTGAGAATAACGCTTCTGCTTCTGCTAATCTTTCTGTTGCAAATTCAGCTAGTAATTTTGCTTGCTCTACATCATCAAAAGTTAAGATTAACTGAATTTTTTCTAACGCAGTTTTTGCAAAATAGAAGAAATCTCCTGGTAATAGCACTGGCTCTTCTTCTTCGTTTGTATTTTCATCAACGAGTGCGTCATCTAAAGAAATAACTTCCTCGTTTGTATTTGTTTCTTCAATTGTAACTGTTTGATCGACCACTTGAGATTCTGTATTCTCATTTTCATCTGCAAATGCTTTGGATGTTGTCAATGAAAGTGAACCTGCTAAAACAATGGCAAAGGTTCCTTTTATAATTTTGTTTATATCAAAGATTGTATGTTTGTTCATTTCATTCACCTCAGTTGTATTGTAAGAAGCGGCCGCTATCTTCTAGTCACTAAATACCTACGAGCAATAAGTGAATGCTTTGGGGGTGTAAAAGTAGAAACAACAAAAAAAAGTTCTAACAAAAAGTTAGAACTTCACTTTTGGTACCTTTGCTCTTAAAATTATGTATCTGATTATGAAACCTATAAGCAAACCAGGCACCAAAAAAATCATAGGAAGAAAGATTGGTCCAAATAAAACACCAAAAAGCTTTACTTTTTTTGATAACATCAATCCGACCGTAACAAAATATGCTCCGAAGGCAAAAGGAAGATAAGAATATTCCTCCGTTTCTGGCATTGCAGATCGATATGCATCCCACATAGCGAACATATAAAGACAAGGGTAAAACATCAGCCATTGATAATCAAGTACTGCAAATGCTTGATCAATCTCCCATAAGAAACTCAACATTATGGCCTCATTAAAATTACTCATTACATTAACAACAAACTCTAATAGTACAAAAAGTACCCCTTTTATGTAGCTTCCCCTAAGAAGCTGACTAAATCCAGGCAACGCAATACTCCACAATACAGCTTCTAACTTCCCTTGTTTTTTCATCCTAATCACCAGCTACTTTTCATTACTTATAGGTTGTACGAAATATAGAAGAATTATCACTTGAACTTGCAAGACTTTTCCTACATTTTTCGACATTAGGCAATATTTCCATTACTCTTCGTCCTTCCACTATCAAACAAGCTATAAACTACTGGGATAACAAATAACGTTAAGAAGGTCGAGCTGATTAATCCACCAATCACCGTAATTCCCATAGGCTGATTTATTTCTGTACCATCACCTATACCAAGCGCGAGCGGAATAAGTCCCAAAATGGTTGTCAGAGCGGTCATAAGAATTGGACGAAATCGTTCTTTTACAGATATGACAATTGCTTCTGTCGTTTCCATTCCATGATTTTTCTTTTGATTGATATAGTCTATTATTACAATTGCATTATTAACGACGATACCTGCTAGAACAATCACTCCGATGATAACGGTCAAACTAATTGGCGTTTTTGTAATGGACAAAGCCAGGGCAACTCCTATAACCATTAAAGGAACCGTAAACATGATTACAAGCGGATATTTCAAGGACTCAAATTGCGCTGCCATAACGAGATATACAAACGTAATTGCCAAGACTAACGCTAATATCAATTGATCTAACGCACTATCAAGTAATTCACGATCCCCACTAAAAACAACTTCTGATTCATCTGCTAGTTTCAGGTTTGCTATCTCTCGATCCACTTTTCTTGAAATAAAACCGAGATTTGTCGTATCTTTATACTTTACTGTGAATTGAACAGCAGCCTGTTGGTTAATTCTTTCTATTTTAACAGGCCCATTTCCACGGTTAATATTGGTAACATCTCCTAACTCAATATAGTTTCCAGCAGGGTTTTTAATTAGCAGTCCTTTTATGCTTTTCATACTTTGGCTTACGCTTTTATCATATTCAACAATTATTCGATAGATTTCTGAGTCGTCATCTACTATCTGAGTAGCAACACTCCCTCGAGTCACGTTATTTACAATCATCGCAACAGCAGCTGGTGTTAAGCCTTGCTTTAATGCTTCCTTTCGATTCACAGTGATCTGAATTTCTTCCAATTGTTCCATTAAGTCTGTTGTAACCTCATTTACTTCATTCAGTTTGTTCAACCTTGTATAGATTTTACCAACCGATTCTTCTAGCCTCTCCTCTTTCGTATCCAGGACGCTAAATGTAAGGGTATTGGGGTTCGACCCAGCCGTTGACTGCATATTAAATGATAGTTCAGCGCTTTTATTAGTGGACTTTGCTGCCTCTTCGATTGATTCCTTTATATCATCCGCAAATTGAAAGATGGAGCGCGAACGTTCTTTAAGCGGTTTCATTTTTACGTACATCTCTGCTTCATTCGCGTTTCTTGATCCTCTGAAGGATCCCTCCTGTGTTGTTCCAATTAGACTTACATATGTCTCAACATCCAATTCCTTTTTAAGCTCTTTTTCAATGGAAGTTAGTACTTTTTCTGTTTCTGACAACGCCATTCCATTTCCTAACTTGACACGTATGGTAAAAAATCCCTCATCAGTCTTCGGCAAAAACTGCATACCAACAGTTGTTAAACTATACCCTCCTCCAACTAATAGCAAAGTCGAAATGATTAAAACAAATATTCGATTGTTTAAACACCATCTTACTCCCCTTTCAAGCCGAAGAAGAACATAGGAACTTTGTCTTTCCTTCTCAGCATTATGTATAGAAACCTTTAGTAACCTACTTGCTAGCATAGGAACTACAGTTAACGATACTAACAACGAGGCTATTAAGCTAAACGAAATGGTCACAGCAAATTCTTTAAAAAGCTCTCCAATAATTCCTGTAATAAAAACAACTGGTAGAAAGACAGCAACTGTTGTAAGAGTCGAAGCAGTGATGGCTCCACCTACCTCTTGTGAGCCAACACGAGCCGCTTCCTTTGCGTTCTTGCCCATTGCCAAGTGACGATTAATATTTTCAATGACCACGATGGAGTTATCTACCAACATTCCAATCCCTAATGCTAGTCCTCCAAGAGTCATAATATTAAGCGTATAATCTGAAAAAGACATTAATACAAAGGTGAAAATAACCGAATACGGAATTGAAACGCCAATAATCAGTGGACTTTTTACATTTTTTAAAAAGAAAAAAAGAACTACCATTGCAAATAGGCCACCTAGGAGTAAGGAAGTTGTTATGTTTCCAATGGCTTGTTTTATGTATTCCCCTTGATCAAATATAATATCTGACTGAATATCTTGATATTTTTCCTTATTCAACAGGTTCTTTAATTCTTGAACAAATGCTTTAGATACTTCTGCGGTATTCGCATCAGATTGCTGAAGAACACTAAGAAGCACAGAAGGATTTTCATTAGTGCGGGTAATGGTACGATCATCCCGGTTTTCTAGTTTTACATTACTTACATCACGTAACTGTATCTCATCACCCGTTAAAGGATTCATTGAGACTGTTAAATTTTTTAATGTATCTATGGAATCAAGGGTGGATATAATTCTTGTTGTTAATTGCTTACCTTCAGTTAAAATAGGGTTACCCGGCATCGAAATATTATTGGCCTGAATCAAATCGACTATATCGCTTTGACTTAATGAGTATGCCTTTAATTTTTCCTGATCAAGTTCAACCTTTACTTCCTTTTCAGAGGTTCCAGATAAATTTACGCTCGCAACTCCATCCACTTTTGTTAACTCCAGTTCTAATTCCTGGGCTAACTGTCTCAACATCTCCTCATCTTCATCCGCACTTAACGATAGTTGAATTACAGGAAACTGCGAAGGGTCAAATTTTAAGAACCTAGGCTTTTCTGCATCGTCTGGAAGTGTTGTTAAATCCATGCGTAGAATAATTTCATCCTGGATTTCATCAATATGTGTCGTCCAAGCAAATTGAAGAAGGATAAAGTTTGCGCCTTCCTGTGAGGTTGAAGTGAGCGTTTTTATACCGGGCAGAGTGGCTAAGTTACTCTCCAATGGTTTTGTTATTTTTTCTACAATCTCCTCAGGACTTGCACCTGGATAATTCGTTACAACCACACCTACAGGAGGTTTTATCTCTGGTATTAGCTTTAATGGGATATTCACTAACGAAACAATTCCAAGAATCAGCACTAAGAACATCGTGACAATTGTAAAGACTGGTCTATTTATAGCATATTCGCTAATCTTCATTCCACGCTAACTCCTCTCAAATCCCTCACAGATTCAGCCATCTTAAGGCTTCATGCCCCATATTATAAAGAAGCACATTATCGTATGCAAATAAGCACTGTATAAAATATGCTATAAAAAAGAAGCCCTCAAAACACGAGGACTTCTAAGTACTTATTGGTAATCATCCATAGGGTTATATAGTGTAATATCTGGATTTTTTTCTTGAAACCAGCGAAGTGCAAAATCGTTTTCGAAAAGAAATACTTTCTTATCGTAACGGTCCTTAACTAAAAGGCTTCGACTGCTAGAAAGATTCTCATTAATTTCTTCATTTTCAACCCAACGGACGATTTTCGAACCTAATCTTTCCATTAATACTTCTGCATTGTACTCGTTTCTCATCCGATGCTCGAACACCTCAAATTGTAGTTGACCAACTGCCCCTAACAAATAATCATCTGTTCGAACAGTACGGAAGAGCTGAATGGCACCTTCTTGGACAAGTTGCTGAATTCCTTTATGAAAAGACTTTTGCTTCATTACGTTTTTAGCTGAAACTCGAACAAAGAGTTCAGGAGTAAACTGAGGAAGCTTTTCATATTGAAAGTTGTTTTTTCCAACTGTCAAAGTATCTCCAATTTGATACGTACCTGGATCGTACAAACCAATAATATCTCCACTAACCGCTTCATCAACCGTGTTTCTGTCATCAGCCATAAACTGTGTTGATTGAGAAAGCTTCATTGACTTTCCTAAGCGTGGGATATTGACTGTCATCCCTCTTTCGAATTTCCCTGAACATACACGTAAAAAGGCAATTCTATCCCTATGAGCAGGATTCATATTGGCTTGAATCTTAAAAACAAAACCTGAGAATTCCTCTGATAACGGATCAATTTTTCCTTCTGTAGACTCCCGTGCTTGAGGTGCAGGTGCAAATTGAAGATATGTTTCTAGAAAAGTTTGAACACCAAAGTTCGCTAGGGCGCTACCAAAGAATACAGGTGTTAGTTCCCCATTTGCTATTCTTTCACGAGAAAATTCATTTCCCGCTTCATTTAATAGCATGATTTCCTCCAACGTTTGGTCATACAAGGAGTATTGCTTTAGTTTATGATCTCCTTCTATTTCTCCATCTTCATTTAACCCAACAAATCGTTCTTCCTCTTCCACACGGAATTGTTCAATTCGCTTGTAGAAACGGTCATATATACCGAGAAATTCTTTCCCCATTCCGATCGGCCAGTTCATCGGATATGATTCTATTCCCATAACCTCTTCAAGCTCAGCTAAAAGTTCTAATGGAGATTTCCCCTGACGATCAAGCTTATTGATAAAGGTAAAAATCGGAATACCTCTCATTCGACACACTTTAAATAGCTTTAAGGTCTGCTCCTCTATCCCTTTTGCTGAATCGATAATCATGACCGCACTATCAACAGCTGTAAGAGTTCGATACGTATCTTCACTGAAGTCTTGGTGACCTGGTGTATCAAGAATATTCACTCGACAGTCATTATAGTCAAATTGCATCACACTCGACGTAACGGAAATACCACGTTGTTTTTCAATTTCCATCCAATCGCTCGTTGCAAACTTACCCGTTTTCTTTCCTTTAACTGTTCCCGCATCACGAATGGCTCCACCAAATAACAATAACTTTTCTGTTAATGTCGTTTTCCCAGCATCCGGGTGGGAAATGATCGCAAATGTGCGACGTGATTGTACATCATCTTTAAAATTTTTTGCCATTATAGAATTTCCTTTCTTTCCTTACACAAATTCATCCATAACTTCAATCTTATCGTGACTGTATGAAGTTTGCAATCTGTTCTTTACAAAAGCAATCACAAACATATCATTATATTGATTTATTCATGAAAGTTCTTCCTTTTCAAGAAAATAATTTCTGCTATAATGAGATAGAAATCAAACTAAATAGGTAAGAATTGTAGGGGGACCGGTGAAGACCGGTTGAGAGTGCATCCAACTGATGCTGACCCTTTGAACCTGATCTGGATGATACCAGCGTAGGAAACATATTCTTTAGACAATAAATTTGTTTAAACATATGCGCCCGGTTCAAAAACTGCGGCGTTTTTTTGCGTCGAAAGGTTCAGTTCATATCCTACTTATACCATTGGAGGAGAAAGTAATGAAAAAATGGATAGTTGCATTTGCAGCTTCTGTATTACTCGCAGGATGTTCAGAAACAAATGAACAACAAACAGAAAAGGAGGAATCAAGCGCTGACTTAAAAAAAGTAACAGTCGTTCTTGATTGGACTCCAAATACAAATCACACAGGGCTATATGTCGCAAAAGAAAAAGGCTTTTTTGAAGACGAAGGTCTTGATGTGACCATTCAGATGCCTGGAGAAGCTGGTGCTGATCAACTTGTTGCTTCAGAAAAAGCAGACTTTGGTGTAGGTTATCAAGAGGGTATTACACAAGCAAGAGTTCAAGGGGTACCTCTTGTTTCTATAGCTGCAGTCATTCAACACAATACATCTGGGTTCGCATCACCGGCATCTAAAAATATTCAATCTCCTAAAGATTTTGAAGGAAAAACATACGGTGGCTGGGGCTCACCTGTAGAACAATCCATCATCGACTCCCTTATGAAGCAAGAACAAGCAGATGTAGAAAAGGTGAATATTGTAAACATAGGCGATGCGGATTTCTTTACTGCTGTTGAACGTGATATTGACTTTGCATGGATATACTACGGTTGGACAGGCGTGGAAGCAGAATTACGAGGAGAAGACATCAATATGGTCTACTTAACCGATTACTCCGAAAAGCTAGACTACTATACACCTGTGCTAACAACTAGTGAAAACATGATTAACAATGATCCAGAAACAGTAAAAGCTTTTGTGAAAGCCGCTTCAAAAGGCTATGAATTCGCTATCGACAACCCTTCCGATGCGGCGGACGTCCTAATCAAAGCTGCTCCAGAGCTTGACGCAGAGCTTGTAAAGAAAAGTCAGGAATGGCTTGCTACCAAATATCAAGACGATGCAGACCAATGGGGAGAGCAACGTTTAGAAGTATGGGAAAACTATGCTTCTTGGATGCTTGAGAATGGGTTGTTAGAATCAGAGTTAGAAGCAGAAAAAGCCTTTACTAATGAATTTTTACCACAATAGGAGTTGATCATATGACAAACGCACTTGTTAGTATACAAATTATCCCTAAGACAAAAAACGGTGAAAATGTGATTCCTTACGTAGATGAAGCAATAGCCATTATTGACGCGTCAGGAGTAAAGTATGAGGTTCATCCTTTAGAAACAACTATGGAGGGTGATCTTCAGGAACTTTTTGCTGTCATTACGAAAATGAATGAGAAGATGATTGAAATGGGAAGTAGCAATGTTATTTCACAGGTGAAGATTCTATATCAACCAGGTGGAATTAAAATGGATACACTTACGGAGAAATATCGTTCATGATACAAAAATTACAAAAAGGATGGAGACCAATTTTTGTTCTCCTCCTTTTATTCATTGGCTGGGAATTCACAGCAAGAATTACTGAGATTCCAAATTGGCTTCTCCCAACTCCTTCACAAATTTTTAACGAACTCATAAATGGTTGGGGCACTGTCTCTGTACATCTTACATCCACCATTCAGCTTATTTTTCTTGGCTTTGTTTCTGGAGTTACCGTAGGTCTGTTAACTGCTTTTATTTTACATAATATCCCTTTTTTAAAAGAATCTTTATATCCGCTTCTTATTTTATCGCAAAATATACCCATTATCGTACTTGCTCCACTTCTTGTGATATGGTTTGGCTTCGGTTTATTACCCAAATTAATTGTTATCACTCTGGTTTGTTTCTTTCCAATTACCATTTCAGCCATGGATGGATTTCGCCAAGTTGCTGCAGATCTCTTCCATTATATGCAAATGGCAGGAGCAACAAAACGACAATTATTTTGGAAACTTGAATTTCCATTTGCCCTCCCTTCGATCTTTTCAGGGCTGAAAATTTCAGCAACTTACAGTGTCATGGGAGCCGTTATATCTGAATGGTTAGGATCTGAAAAGGGTATTGGAGTCTATATGACACTATCATCCTCATCGTTTCGAACCGATCGAGTGTTTGTTGCGATATTTCTCATTATGGTATTAAGTTTGTTATTTTTTATGATGATCAATTGGTTGGAGAGATTTATTATTCGTTGGAAAGCTGAGGGGAAAAATCGTGGAGCTTCTTGAATTACAAAATGTGTCTTTTTCTTATCGAAATAAAAAAATCTTAGATGATCTCACCCTCTTTATTAAGCACGGGGAGTTCGTAACGATTCTTGGTCCCTCTGGCAGTGGGAAAAGTACAATTTTCCAATTAATCGGTGGTCTGCAGACTCCACAATCAGGGTCCATTATACTCGAAGGAAATGACATTACAGGTAACAGAGGACATATTAGTTATATGCCCCAAACCCCTTCCTTACTACCATGGCGCACAATCATTCAAAATGTCGTACTTGGCCAAGAGCTGCAAGCTAAAAAGGATTACGAATTGGCAGAAGATATGCTGCGAAAAGCGGGGCTAATAGAATATAGAAATGCTTTTCCTCACGAACTTTCAGGAGGTATGAAGCAACGGGTTGCATTTTTACGGGCACTACTTAGTCCCCAGCCCATCATCTGTTTAGATGAGCCATTTTCAGCTTTAGACGAATTAACTCGTCAGGAAATGCAGTTATGGCTGCTTTCGATTTGGGAACAGTTCAAAAAAACAATTATTTTTGTTACCCATAATATAGAGGAGGCACTCTTTCTTTCCGACCGAATACTCGTATTATCCGATAAACCTGCAAAAATCAAACAAGAGGTTGTTGTTCCCTTCTCGCGACCAAGAAACGAGGAAATAATGTTCTACGGAGAATTTCTTCATTACAAAAAAATGATTCATGATTTTTTAAAAGAAAAGGTTGATCAGATATGAGAAAAATAATAGACTGCCACTTGCATCTAGATAAGTATGTAGATGCAGAGGTTCAGATGATGATGGAGACACTTGACGAAGTTGAAATGCTCATAAGCGTTTCCTATGACTTAGAATCCTGCAAAAGAAACTCGTATTTTTCAAGGATATACCCTCAAGTCAAATCAGCGTTTGGATACCATCCTGAGCAAGCTATAGGTTCAGATGAAGAAATGGCAGACCTTTTTCAATGGGTGTACTCACATTTTGATGAGATGATAGCGGTTGGAGAGGTTGGCCTCCCCTTTTACTTACGGACTTCTACTTCCTTTAATTCCTCTCTGGAACCATATCTAGAATTACTCGAAGAGTGGGTAAAGCTGGCTAACAAGAAAAACTTGCCTATCTCGCTTCATGCAGTTTATGATGACGTGCCAACCGTTTGCGCTATGTTAGAAAGGCATAGTATCGAAAATGCTCATTTCCACTGGTTTAAAGGAGCTGATAAAGATATGGATCGAATCATTCAGAACGGATACTTCATCTCGCTTACTCCTGACCTTTTTTACGAAGAAGAAATTCAACATATCGCAAAGCGCTTTCCCCTTTCACAGATCATGGTAGAAACAGACGGTCCTTGGCCCTTTGAAGGACCGTTTAGCGGCAGAATGACACATCCTAACATGATTCATCAAACAATAAGACAACTTTCTGAATTGAAAGCTATCTCACTGGAAAAGACATATGAAACACTGTATGTAAATACAAAACACTTCTTTCGTTTATAAAGGAATGAAGGTGAGGAACCCCACCTTCATTCTTTTTTGTTACCACTTAAAGCAAGCAGCACCAACGATGATTAATAGTATGAAAAGTACAACGATTAGCGCGAAGCCACCACCGTACCCAACTCCACCAACTGCTGGATAACCGCAACCGCTGTAAGGATAGCCGTATCCGTACATATCTATTCCTCCTTTACTATTTTCCAATTAAATTAGTAACCGTATCCGCCGAAGCCCCAAGAAGCACCGATGATAATTAAAAGGATAAATAAAACTACTAACAGAGCGAAACCTCCGCCGTATCCACCAAATTGTTCTGACATTTAAATTACCTCCTTAGTTGTAAGTCAATATATCCTATGTAAGAAACCCAAAATGTGCGAATAGTCAAACGCCCTTTTTTAGGTAAAAAGCGGAGGCGGCTTGTACAGGGGCGAAAGGCATAAGACGCACTCCGCAGGAAATCCTGATTTCTGGAGGAGGGCGGCTTATGACCCGAGCCCCTAGCCGCTGGAGCTGGATTGTAAAAAGCGGAGGCGGCTTGTACAGGGGCGACAGGGATTTCAAACTAGTTCAGGCTTTACCCAAAACAAGAGCCTCCCTAATTGGGGAGGCTCTTGTTTCTACATGATCGGTCTCATTTCATAATTATTAATAATAGATTCTTTCATTTCAGCAAAATTATATTCGTATTGAATCTGATTTGGCAAGGGAAGTTCAATCCAACGATAAAGACCAAATTGAGTAATTTGTTCTTTATAAATTGGTCGACAATTTTCTAATACACTTACATTGAAGGATTCAAAACCATCCAATTCAATTACTTCTTTAAGTAATTGCCTTTTCATTTCGAGACTCGTTACTTCTTTTTCCTTCTTGGAAGGAAGATGAATAACAATTTTTTCATCTTTTATTTGCTCCAAAATCATTAATTTTGATCTAGAAAGCTTCTTTAGCATTCTATTAATTTTCCAAAGAGAGACACCATCAATCGTTTTAAAAATTAACGCCATATTTTTTTTCATCTTTTCCATTTCCTTTATTTCCTCATTTTCGTATGTATGCATAACATATCACAATTTGTCGATTTTAAAAATTGGACAATTGACCTAGCAAGTACTTGTCGTTTTGTTTTTCTTATTCAAGATCAGGACGTTTGTTGTATGTTTCTATCATACATTACCAATATTGTTGTACATTTACCTTCTAGTTTTAAAAAAAACCATTCTAAAGTAGTTTAATAGATTTTATTAAAAAAGGAAACTTCCATCTTATTCCTGCATAGATTTAAAGGTAGATAGAAGTAAAGGCGGAGAACAAAAGTGAGTCGATTGAAACGATACATGACATATAAACCTTGGGTCAGTTTGAAAATTGTTTTCTTACTAGTTTGTCTCATCGTACTTTTCCTTTTAGTAGCAAAGCTTTACGTTAATAATACTAACGTCACTGATCAACCTAAGATAGACGAACCAGGGGAAAAAATCATCATCATCTTACCGAGTGGGAAAAAAGTATATACGTATGAAAACTTGATTGTATCTGAGAACGGAAAACTGTACTACAAAGGAGATCGATCAGAGCTTGATTTAACCGGTGGAATTGTCAAATATGAAGATTGGGATTAAAAACGAAAAGCCATCCATCGATGGCTTTTCGTTTTTATATTTTATAGTTTACTTTAATAACATTTGCTTTTTTTAATGTATCGTAAACAATAACGATAGCCGGGCCTAAAAATAAACCAAGAAAACCAATAAGCTTAAATCCTATATACAGACTTACTAAAGATGCTAGTGGTGAAATCCCTAGACTGCTCGAATATACCTTCGGCTCAATGATCCTTCTTATTACTGTGATTAACCCGAATAAAATAATTAATCCTACTCCTAGCAATTGATTTTCCTGTAATATTGCCACAATTCCCCAAGGGACTAGAACAGAGCCTGTACCCAAAATAGGTAATATATCTACAATGACTATTAATAATGATAAAAGAGTTTTATTTGAAACACCTAAAATCCATAATCCTGTGAATGCCATCACAAAGGTAATTACACTTAAAAATAGCTGAGCCTTTATAAAGCCAACCCCTGCCCATGTAAGCTGATTGATGACAAGGGATGCTTTCTTTAAACTTCCCTCTGTTAGATGTCTTTTTATATTCTCTTTTAATCTAGGTAGCTCTAATGAAAACAGGAATAAAGCAACCAAGTATACTAAAAATTCAATTAAAAAACCAGGTATGGCTGTTAATAAAGATATGATGGTTTCAAACATAGTTTGTAAGAAGGCATCTAAGGAAGCGATACTTGACTCTATCGTGTTTTCCATCGATTTTAACACTTCTTCTGGAAGTGTTTGTAAATATCTTTCTAAACTACCCATTATTGGTAAAATGGTACTCCGATAAAAATCCTTTACAAAAGTCGGAGTGCTCTCTGACAAACGAAGAGTTTGTTGAATGACTAAAGTAAAAAAGTGGTAGCCAATGATTACTAAACCTAATATGTACGTTAAGAATGATGCTAATACCGCATGCACTCGTGCAATCTTAAGTTTATTTTTATAAAACTCAACTAATCCTTCTAAAAATATAGCTGTAACTAAAGCAAAAACTAATGGCAAACTATACGGCAGTAAGAAAAATCCTACACTGCACAAGATGATAATGATAAGAAGCTTTTTTAGCATGTATTTCTCTCCTACTTTCCTTCCATAGTATTAGTATACAGCCATTTTCATATGGAAAAAAGAGTTAACATGAAATAAATATAAATGGAATGGACAATGACCCCATCTAATAAATGGATCAATTGTCCTTTACCAACTCATTATATTTGCTTAGAAAACTGTGATAAATACTTAAAATTTAAACGACTGTGTTGGTGAATTAAGTGAGCAGATCTCGTGGCATCTGTTTTTCTCAAAGTATTAAGGGCTTTAATCATTTCTTCCGCGGTACCAATTCCAATCCCATGACCAAAGTATTTATCTTCACCTAGAAATACAACATTTTCTCCAATCCAAACCGGATTATGATAATCTGGATTGTAAAAATACATCACATCCCCCGGAATAAAATCTGAGCCCACTTTTGTGATAATGCCTAGATCCTCATCATAACTCCAATCCCATACGAGTAGGTGATTAAAAAGACGATTAAAAGCTCTTTCGTCAATGGATTGAAGAACAGCATAATAAAATATTACAACGATGGCTGTCGAGCATTCAAACCCGTACTCTGCCCCATTATGAAAAATATCTTTTATTGCATCAGATGGTAGCACATTTGGCTTAAGCATATAACCTCTTGATGTTTTTGACCAATATTCAGAGTGGAATTTTGACGTTTGAAATACGGAAAATTCTACTTCACTTTCGTTCAATGCATTGGCACTATTTATCATATTTTCTCGTAACATCAATTCAAATAAAAGTTCTCTACTATGAACATATCTATGCACTTCACTACTATTCAGTAAGAAGTGGAAAATTTCTGCTTGTTTGCTGGATAATTGATAAGGGGGTGTCTCTACATTCATTCCCGCAACGATAATCATAAATCCTTGATCTCCTTTCTCCATTACTACATGCTATGCTTCGATGGGAAAAGAGGCCCCTTATAACGTAAAAAGGGGGCATTCGCCCCCTTTCCTTACGGTTTTAATATAATTTTCAAGCAATTTTCTTTCTTTTTATTAAATAACTTATACGCTTTTTCACCATCAGCTAAAGGTATGTGATGGGTGATAATATCATTAACCTTTATTTTCTCTTTACTCACTAACTCGTAAAGGAATGGCGTATTTCGTATTGCCGGGGCAAAGCCCATTTTTAGTGTAATATTTCTGGCAAAAAAATCACCCAAAGGAAATCCATTATACCTAAGACCATACACCCCAACAAGTTGTACAACTCCTCCTTTTCTAACAACTTGGCTCGCCATCTTAATTGCTGTAAGGCCGCCCCCTTGCAGAAAAAGTACCGTTTCGAAAAGTTCAACCGGTGTCATTTTACCACTTGCTCCAACACAATCAATAACAATATCTGCTCCCCCTTTGGTTATCTCTAACAAAAGGTCCGATAGCTCATATATCTCCTCAAGATTGAATACCTCTACCCCATTGGTTCTTTTTGCATGTTCCAATCGATACGGAATTCGATCAACGGCAATAACTCGGTTCGCTCCCTTTAGCCAAGCAATCTTCTGTGTTAACAATCCAATCGGACCGCATCCGATTACTATAACCGTATCACCTGGCTTTACATCTGCATTCACTACTCCCCAGTAGGCAGTTGGGAGTGCATCAGCTAAGAGAACTAAAGCATCAACTTGTAGCTCATTGTCATCAGGTACTCTGAACCGAGTGAAATTTGCGAATGGAACTCTCAACCATTCTGCTTGGCTTCCAGAATAATCTCCGTACAGACGTGAACAACCAAACATGGCACCCGCTTCTGGCTTTTCCTCTTTATTCGCAAGATCACACTGGCTTTCTAGACCATTTTCACAGTAAAAACAATGTCCACAAGCAATATTAAAAGGGATAACCACCTTATCACCCTTTTTTATTCCAGTTACTTCTTTTCCGATTTCTTCAACGATTCCAACTGCTTCATGTCCAATAACATAATCCTTTTCAAGACTTGGGATCATTCCATGGTATAGATGCAAATCTGAACCACAAATCGAAGATGCAGTAACTCGCACAATGATGTCATCTGGAAGCTGAATGACTGGATCAGGTACATTTTTCACTTCGACATGTAATAAGCCTTGATAAGTTACAGCCTTCAACTTATTCACCCCTTCTAATCAGTGAGAGTCAGCAAGTAGTGAATAAGTGCATCCTGCTCTGATTCAGAAAACCCTGTTGTTTGATCTACCCAAAAGGAGTGTCCTTTACCAGTGACATTCGCTGTGAATAAACTCTTGTTCTTTGCATTGCTTTCAATCACTCTTTCTCTTAACCTTGAGTCAACCATCGCTTTTAGACTATGGTACGGATCAAGAAGCTTCCCTTGTAAAATGGTTTCTGTTACTCCAACCTCTCCATTTGAACCAACAGCAGCTCCACCATCATGTAAGTAAGGAGCACTTCTAGAAAGGTTATAAAGGCTTATCGTTTTGTAAGCTCCCTTTGTATTTGAAAAGCCCCATGCTAGTTGAAGCAACTCCTCTTGTTCAGGTGTTGTTCTTATCACATTTACTTTCGGATTTTCAGGCAGGGGGACAGGCGTTCCATCTTCATATACTTTTGGTACATCGTGATAGTCCTTTAATGCCGAAAAACCCTTTGCACGTGAGGCATTTGTTTTTAGTTCCTCCACAGAAATCAATTTATTGCTCGTTACAAAAGTCCCTGCATGGCAAGAAATACATCCTGCTTTTGTAAATACTCTTTCACCCTTCTCTGATTTTTCTTTATCCTTTTTTATTCCACTTGGTACCGGAGAAAGAGAATTCATGTATGCACTCATTGCATTTAATTGTTCATATACCTTATACCCAGCCGAGCTCGATAGGACCCCTACAGATGTCATATAGGAGGTTTTTGGATAGGTGGGAGATTTAGTCAATCTGTTCACTCCTGGTACTCCTGGTGTGGGGTCTACTTTCGCAAAAAATTCAGATGGCTTTTGCGAAGACTTTCCATCGTAACGATACTTTGGATTCGCAGCATTTTGCAAAACGGTTCCCAGGTATACTTCCTTATCTATTTTCATCGTATACTTACTTATCTCAGAGGCTGAGACCGCATCCATATTCTGTGAATGGGCATTATTAATAGCTGCGGAAATCCCATTAAAAGGACCGATTTGACCTTGTCCGCTCCACCCAAATGGGCGATCACCATTCGTCATCGCATCAGGAACTTGAACAGGATTATTATGTAAATCAATGGTTGTGTCATTACTCCCTGCAGGCCATTTAATAATCTCTGCATCCACGAATTTTTCAAACTTATCTATATCAGGTAAGGCATCTTTTGTTCCATTCGATGTTTCTATTTGTACAGAACTTTGACTAATATACTTTTTAATATCATCTAATTCTGTATGAGTAAAATAGGAGGATGTGTTGGTACCCATTGCAAGAGCAAGACCGATTTGCAAATCCGTATTCGGGACTCCCTCCATAATTTTCCCCTTCTCATCAACTGTAGCATGACAAGCAGCACAGCTAACACCTGCTTTTAATCTTCCTTCATCAAATACGACCTTAAATCCAACTGGGGTCTTGGCCCCCTTAGCCACATCCAGACCTGTATCAATGAAGTCACCTTTTTTTATGCTGAAATCACCAGCTGAAAAATCTTTATACGCTTCAACCCTCAGGTTATTCGTTCCTTCCCCATTTAATTTTAAGATTGCCTTTCCTATGTCCCCCAGTGTTAAAGCCCCGTTAAACATACCTAAAACATCTGAAAAAAACACTTCATTTCCAAAGGTCTCTTCGTAAAATAATTTTCGCCCTAATACTATCTGTTCTGGTGTCCCCATCTCCACTTGGCTTGACATAGAAGCTATTTTCGATTTTTTTCTGGCTCCCTTACATCTTCTGCTTCTGGCACAAAGGCAAAATCAATGGAAACATTTGTTAATGTATAGATGGCAACACCGAAGATAAGCATAATTACTCCAAACAAAAATAAAAATTTTCTCATTCTGCACCTCCATAGCAAACATATTATTTGCCCTATGGAGCTTTACGATACAAAAAAAAGACGCAATGATTATGCGTCTTCCCTAAAAACTATTAACCACAATCAATTGATCTCTTTTTAGACCGATAGGTGATACAGGGTAACGTTTATATAAGACAGGTAGCTTGATATCCTCTAGCTCACCTTCGTATAAGAAACTTCCGTAAATACTACCACCAAGCTCTTTAACAACTTCTTGAAGTATATTTACATGCTTAGAGTTTTCATTTATAACCGCTTTTAAACTCAGCCATTCTTCCTTGTTTTGCAGTGGAAATACAGCTAATTGAATCCTTGGATTATTCTCATTTTCATTTTGAGTTTGATAGCTATATCGATCAACTTTTTGCAAGGGTTGTTTTTGTTGTTCAATCTGTACTAAATCTTCAATCATAGCACTTGCAGTAGCCTTTGAACCAGCTCCTGGTCCTTGGAGCATAAGAGTCCCAACCAAATCGGTCTTAATAACTATGCCATTGTCTACCCCCTCCACATTGTAAAGAGGATGTTCGGTACTTACAAACGTTGGCTTTACGGTTGCCTTGATTCCCTTATCCTCTTTTTTCAAAGTGGCCAAAAGCTTTAACCTTAATCCATATCCCTCACCTAAGGCAAGATCTTCTAATGTGACTTCTTCAATCCCAATTCTTTCAACCTTTTCCCAGTCGGGCTGCTCATGGTAGATTAAACTACTTAAAATCATTTGCTTATAGAATGCATCTCTACCAGAAATATCACTTTCTGGGTTAGCCTCTGCGTAACCGAGTTGTTGTGCCTCTTGAAGGCATTTTCCAAAGCTTAATTTTTCATTTCTCATTTTCGATAAGATGTAATTGCTTGTTCCATTCAAGATACCTTCTAGAACTAAAATCCCATTCACTTGGAGGAGTTGAATAATCGTTCTAAGTAAAGGAATTCCCCCCGCAACGGCTGCCTCAAACGTTAAGAACTTACCTTTATTTAAAGCATATTCCGTAAGCTCCTCACCACGATTTGCAAGCAATTCCTTATTTGCACTTATAACATGACAGCCCCGATCTAAAAATAACTTTGTATAGGAATAGGCTGGTTCAATACCAACAATCGCTTCGAACACATAGTCTATTTTCGGCAGAGCTAAGATTTCGTCAATCTTTGTAGTGACAATAATATTTTGCGGAAGTTGGCGTTCCTTTTCTGACTTCACTAATATACCAACAATTTCAACCTTTTTACCAATTACATGTTCTAGCTTCTCCTGATGAGTATGAAGGATGGAATCATAGACACCTGAACCTACCGTACCAAATCCTAAAAGAACCACTTTCACCGTTTCCATCATATTTTCCTCCTCTGATAAAATAAAAAACCCTCTTCTAAAGAAGAGGGTTTTTTGTTATCATCTCTTCTTATCTGTCAAAGCACGATTGCTTTGCAGGAATTGGCACCGTGTTTTCTATAAATAGAAAATCGGTTGCCGGGTATCATCGGGCCAGCCCCTCCACCACTCTGGATAAGAAATCCAATATTGAATTCATTTATGGATAATAATAGCACAAACTTTTTTTAAAAGTAAAGAAGATTTATAGAATCTTACCATTTTGCCATAAGATTATATATATCTTGAAGAGTCTCATATCCCTTTTGCTGAACTTTATCAATAAAAATACACCAAAGAACAGCCGTCAATTTAGCGTCTCCTAATGCGTGATGTCTGTCCAATACTTCTATCCCATATCTCTCGCAAATATCCTCAAGCTTGTTTTGAGTTAATTCTGGATCGGCAACTCTTGATAGAAATGATGTATCAATGATGCGATGTTTTTGAGGGGCTTTGAATTGTTTCCAGTTCGCTGCTTGCAAGAAGTTTTTTTCATGATTTGAATGGTGTGCAACAAGTGGCGTTCCTCTAGCAAAGTGATAAAAATCCAGTAGAACATTTGATAACGGTGGTGCACTCTTTAGATCCTCTTCAGAAATTCCTGTTAATTCCTTCACCTGGTGTGGAAGTTCTTTATCATATTGAACTAAAGAATAAAAGGACTCGGCTTCCTTCACATACGCACCTTTTGTCTTTATAGCACCAATAGACAAAATTTCATCGCCTTTTTCAGGAAAGAAACCCGTTGTTTCAAGGTCAAAAACCGTCACCTCTAATTCAGACAATGGAACCAGCAAAGCATTCTCTGAATTCAGTTCTTTTTGAATTTGACGCAAAAAGGCAACATGCTGACCGTTTTGTCCCTGTAAGCCACTATATACATTTGTCCCAAGTTTCCCCTGGATTCCCCTCACAAAATGAATAAACGGTTCAAACGCCATGGTTTCCACCCTTTTCAATCATTCTTTGTACGTATTGCTGCAGCTTCTTTCCATCCTTTAGTATCTTTTTAATTAGTTTTTGATTATCTTTCGTAAGTTTTTTTACATACAAGTAGTGAGAATCATCATAAGAAGACGTTAATGAAAGGTAGTCTAATCGAAACTGGAGAAGTTGCGAAAAATTCTCCAAGTAATGAGATAAATCCTCATACTTTTCTAATTTGTTTAGCTCTTTTAATCTGCCTATCGTACTAGTCTCAATTATCCCTTCTTTCCATGCCAATAGCCGAATTGCATTCACATATGGTATAAAAGCAGAATACTTCAAATCAATAGATCCAGCATGAATTCCCTTCTCCTCAACAATGATTTGTCCTAGGGGACCAATCGTCTTTTTGACATGTTTAACATTTTCTAATAATCGGCTTAAAAATTGAGGGTGGGAGTGACTATATTCGTGAATCACGTTTTTTAGATGATAAAGGAGATCAGGGTCACCTACAAGTTTTCTAGCATCATAGAAAATCTGCAGATTGCGAATCGAAACCCAACTGCTCTCCTCCATCCAACTTACCACCTGTTTATTCCAACTCGAAGCTGTTTGACACCATAGTGGATTTGAACTCATTACCTTGCCATCACAGAAGGGGTAACCAACTATTTGTAATCCAATTGATAATTCCTTTCCTAATTCACTAAAATAATAACCTGCCTCTCGACTATCTTCTTGGAAAATAATCCCATGATCTTGGTCACTTATTAATCCTTGTTCAAATCGTCCCCCGCTACCTGTAATAAACCATACAAAGGCGCACGGAGGTTCAGCAGTCATTCGGGCACTCGCAGTCTCAAATACCTTTATCATAATCTCGTCGTGAAACTTATTTAGAGATTCTGAATTTGATAAATACCCTGCAACATGAGTTTCTTTCCATAATTTTATTGATTCATATGAACTCAAATCTTACACGCCCTTTAAGTAGATAAGGAAAGCCCCATAAAATGAGGCTCTCCTTATTAATTATGAAGAAACTTTTTGGTTTTCACTAGTTAAAAATACTTCTGGATAACCGTAGCTACCATGTTCACTTACATCTAGACCCATAATTTCTTCCTCTTCAGTAACACGAAGGCCACCGATTACTTTCTTTACAATCGCAAGGATAGCGAACGATACTACAAACGCGTATAGTCCAGACACCCCAACACCCATTGCTTGAACTCCAAGTTGTTCTAATCCACCACCATAGAATAACCCTGGCTTACCAACTGTTGCTAATTCTGGTGTTGCAAAGAACCCTGTAGAAAGCGTTCCCCATACTCCTGCAGCACCGTGAACAGATAGTGCAAAAATCGGATCATCAATTTTACGTTTTTCAAAGAATCTCGCACTATAGAATACTAGAATTCCAGCAACAAATCCGATAACAACCGCTGCCCAAGTATCAACGAATGCGCATGATGCTGTAATAGCAACCAGACCTGCTAGTGCACCATTTAAAATTGTTGGAATATCTGACTTTCCTAATACAACCCAGGAAATAATTAGTGCTGCCACCGCACCAGCACCTGCAGCTAAGTTCGTATTAAGTGCTACAAATCCAAAGAATCCAGCGTCAACTGAAACAGTACTACCAGCATTGAATCCAAACCAACCTACCCAAAGAATAAGAACACCTAATGCTGTAAATACTTGGTTATGTCCATAAATATTGTTTGCAGAGCCATCTTTATTATATTTCCCAATACGTGGTTTTAATAGAATAGTAGCTGCTAATGCCGCCATAGCTCCCGTTAAGTGAACAACTGTTGAGCCAGCAAAGTCTTGCTTTCCATGTTCTGCTAACCAGCCACCGCCCCAGATCCAATGAGCAACTACCGGATAAACTAATGCAGAAAACAATAATGTAAAAATTAAATATACGGATAATTTCGCACGTTCAGCAAAGCCACCAAGAGCAATTGTAATAGCAATTCCTGCGAATGCTAATTGGAATAAAAAGAATACCGAAGAATTTAGCGCTAAATCTAATTCTGCCCCACCGTAGAAAAAGTTAGATAAACCTACAAAGAAGTTAGCATTGTCACCAAAAATAAATCCAAAACCTACTGCCCAGAATACTAGTGAAGATAAACCGAATGTAAAAATGGTTTTACCAGCAATATGACCCGCGTTCTTCATTCGAGTGGAACCAGCTTCTAGCATGATAAATCCACCGATCATGAAGATAACTAACACCGCCGATACCATTACCCAGAGACTATTCATTAAGTAGTTTACATCCATTTTTCTTTTCCCCCTTAAAATTGTTGTGTAACTTTACTTAACATTATAATGTCATAAAATATAACATTAGTTCGATTAAGTTTATTTTAAACGATATCTATAAAGAGTCAATAATATTTACAAACATTCTTAAAATTCCATGTAAGATAATCTAACAAAACTTGAATGTAACCCCTTTCTATATCGTTCGACAACAAAAAACACCATCTTCCACAAGGAAAATGGTGTTATTTCGTGCTTATTTCATCAACTAGCTTTTCAGCTACTCGGCGATAATGATTACTAATATTTATTAGGGAGGCGATTAGGAGAACATTTTTTAAATAAAGATTAGCATCTTCCGTGGTATCTTCCATCTCTTCAATCACATCTTGCCAGTGTGATTTTACCTCTTCGTTAAAAGATGTAACATTCTTCATGGCCAAATTTAGATAGGATGAATAAAATTTCTCTAAATCCAGATTACCCGCTTGAATACCGTCGTTCAAACCAACTAATGTAGTCTTAATATCATTAATAGACAAGCCACCCTTAAGCTGGAATATGAGGCTAATGAGTATAAGGTGTTCCTTTGAATACTTCTTATTTTTTATTGGAATAAACAATTTATCCTTTGCGTAATTGTTTATCATCGTTTTCGTTAATAACTTCTCATCTTTATTTCTTTTCGTATCATTAAATTTCTGATCAAATAATTGAATCACTTGATCCATATATAAATCAATTGCTGGAATGTCATCCATTGTAATTTGTTGATGCAATCCTAGCTCGTCAATAAGCTCATCAAGATGTTTCATAATACTCTCCCTTTTCGTTTATATACATTTCAATTTTACTTCACAATTCATTATTAGTAAATGTTGACTAGTTGTCGTAATACGTATACTATAGTAAGTAGTTATAAAAACTACATACAAAAAGGAGAGAAGCACATGCTTTCTTATATTAGAGAACCTATCAATGGTCTTACCCATTTAGCCGGAGCCATTCTTTCGTTTATCGCCCTCTTAGCGTTGGTGATTAAAGCTTCCTTAACAACGAGCTCCGCTTTGGCAATTACATCCGTTATCATTTTTGGGATAAGTATGATATTGCTTTATTCAGCCTCAGCCACATATCACATGGTTGTTGCAAAAGATTCGGTCATTGCTTTTCTGCGAAGGCTTGATCACTCAATGATTTTTATTCTCATTGCAGGGACATATACTCCTTTTTGTTTAATTAGTCTAAATGGATTTACCGGTTGGCTTCTGTTTACTATTATCGTGTTTGCTGCTCTTTGCGGCGTTTTATTTAAAATGATTTGGTTTAAATGTCCTCGTTGGTTATCAACAGTTATTTATATTGTAATGGGTTGGATGGTAATCTTTGTCGCTTCTCCCCTTGCAGATATTTTGAGCAGTTCTGGTTTATTCCTACTTGTTTTAGGAGGAATTTTTTATACAATTGGCGGTATTATTTACGGAGCGAAACCTAAATTTCTTCAATCACGTTTTATGGGGTTTCACGAGATTTTTCATATTTTCATCATGCTCGGATCGACTGCTCACTTCCTATGCGTGTATATGTATGTTCTATAAAAATAAATCGATACAATAAAAGCCATTATCCATACACAGATAATGGCTTTTATCTAAATATTACATCATACTTGGAGGGATTTTTCCCGCTGTATCTTTTAGTACAGCAGGAGGTGTATCATGAATATAAGGTGGTGCAGGGTTTAATTTTGGTTTTTTGGCAAGAGGTACTGGATTTTCAACATATTGAAATACTCCTTCACCATCCATACTTGGACCACTAGCCCATCGACCACTTGCACTTTCATTTCCTGCGGATAAATTAAACAACACATGTGATACTTCTCTTTTCTCTAAATTACGTGGGAACGTGCTTGGAACCACAACATTTTCTTTAGCTTCTAGTTCCTTAATGGCTGCAATCCACTGGTTTTGATGCATCGTATCACGAGCGATTAACCAGGAAAGCATATCCTTAACTCCTCGGTCATTCGTCATTTCATACAATCTTACTACCTGTAATCTTCCCTGAGATTCAGCAGTTAAATTGGCTCTAAAATCAGCTAATAAATTTCCGCTAGCAATAATATAATCTGCCGTCCATCTATTCCCAACACTATCGGCTGGCATTGCACCCAGACCTGAAACAATTGCATGTTGCGGGTTCATCCCTCCTAAAATTGCACCAATTACCGGATCTTTAGCAGCCTCCTCTAAATCACCTACCGGAGCTCCGTCCAAAAGCCTAGCAATCATAGTGGCTAACATTTCAATATGAGCTAATTCTTCAGCTCCCGTATCCATTAATAAATCCTTATATTTTCCGTTTCCACGCACATTCCATCCTTGGAATAAATATTGCAAAGCAACAGATATTTCACCGAATTGTCCACCTAGCACTTCTTGCAGATTTTTAGCAAAGAGCGGATCCGGTCTTTCAGGCTTGGCTTGATATTGAAGTTCTTTCACATGATAAAACATTGAGTCACCCTCCAACTTATGTGGCTATCTATAAATCCCTTATAAAACCGCAATGTTATTGTATGGTTTCATTAGGTATTGGGTGACTGTCCATAAATATCAATTTAGGAAATTTAAAAAAGCTCGAAACCTAAATAACAAGGTTTCGAGCTTTTTTAGTATGACCTGTGAGGGACTTGAACCCCCGACCCCCACCCTGTCAAGGTGATGCTCTCCCAGCTGAGCTAACAGATCTCTTTTATAGTACAAATTATATTATACTTGATTTATGAGAATTGTCAATATCATCACACATATATCATAAGTCTCTCATTTTTCTTTAATAAGTCCCATGTATCCCTGAATGATCTCAAAAATTTTCCCAACTTTCTAACTCTACAAGTCTATTGATTTTATTTAAAAATTATCACTATACTTACCTTACAACCTCTCAAGGTTGAACCTTTAAGTTGGGAAGGAGTTCATACATGAGAAAAAGAACTTTAGGCTCTGTGCTTATTAGCGCAGCAATGGGACTATCATTATTTGCAAGCGGTGCACTAGGCGCGCAGCAAGAAAGTGCTTCAAAGGATACTTATCGAGTGTACATCCAAGGACCTCAGAGTGAAAAGGGTAAAGCCAAACAAACGTATGGATCGCGCTGGGACTTTGGAAAGGATGGGTTTTCAACAACGGTAAATGAAAGTCAGTACAACGCTTTACTTAAAAACAAGAATCTTACCATCCAAGTGGTTGAAGAGGTAAGTCTCGAAGATCGTACAGAAGCAAACGCAAAACCTGGAGTATCTGCACAAGCTCTCCCTAGTGACCAAACACCTTGGGGGATTCAAGCAATCTATAATGATAGTTCTGTTCAAAAAACATCCGGGGGCGCAGGAATTAAAGTTGCTGTGTTAGATACCGGTGTTTATACAAGCCATATTGACTTAGCAGGTTCAGCTGAACAGTGTAAAGACTTCACTCAAAATCGTTCACCCTTGATAAACGGATCGTGCTCCGATAAAAACGGTCATGGAACACATGTCGCTGGTACAGTATTAGCTCATGGCGGTAGTGACGGACTAGGAATTTATGGAGTGGCTCCTGAAGCTGACCTTTGGGCTTACAAGGTACTAAACGACCGTGGTTCAGGCTATTCCGATGACATCGCTGGAGCTATACGACATGCAGCAGACGAAGCAACAAGAACAGGTTCAAAGGTTATAATTTCCATGTCCCTTGGATCAAGTTCAAAAGATACCATGATTGCAAATGCAGTTGATTATGCTTACAGCAAAGGTTTATTAGTGGTTGCAGCTGCTGGTAATAGCGGTTCTGCAAGCAACACCATTGGTTACCCAGGTGCTTTAGTTAATGCCGTTGCGGTGGCTGCACTTGAAAATGTTCAACAAAATGGAACTTATCGAGTCGCTGATTTTTCATCAAGAGGCAATCCGAATACTGATGGTGATTTCGTAATTCAAGAGCGTGATATTGAAGTATCAGCACCTGGTGCAGCAATAGAATCTACTTGGTATAATGGTGGATATAACACAATTAGTGGGACATCTATGGCTACACCACATGTTTCTGGTTTAGCGGCGAAAATATGGGCAGCTAACCCTTCACTCTCACATACACAGCTTAGAAGCGAACTACAAACTCGTGCAAAATCATACGATATATACGGCGGAGTTGGTGCGGCAACTGGAGACGACTATGCCTCAGGTTTTGGATTCCCTCGTGTAAGATAAAGCTAGAGTAAAAACCATTCAGTTTTCGCTGGATGGTTTTTTACGTTCGAAGTATCGTCCTTTTTTCCTGTATTCAAAAATATCTGAAAAATAGGTTTACATTTATGCTAACGGTGATAAAGTATAATCAATAGGAGGTGATTTCGTTGCAATTCGGACCTTTAATTAAGTATTATCGTACTCAAAAAGGTCTTACCCAAAAGGAGCTTGCTAATGGAATTTGTTCCGTTTCCCATCTAAGCAAAATTGAAAATAATGGAAAGGAAGCAAATGATGAAACCATTTCTTTCTTGCTCGATCGATTACATATAAGCATAAATCGGGCCGAGGAACAGGAAAAAATTATCGGTGACTTATTAAATACATTAAATGAAAAGATTTATTTTTACCAAAAAAACGAGGTTAAAGATATTATCAACCAGTTAAAGAATTATGACGCAATTATTCCGTTTACCTCTTACCTACATACATACGAGCTGTATAAGATGCGTTACCTATTATTTCTCGGTAATGTAGATCAAGCCGACCACCAAAAAGAAATTCTTAATAAACTAAAGAAATCATTTTCCCAACAAGAAATCTATTTATTTCATTATTGTATTACGGTACTGTATATATTAAAGGGGCAATTTGAACAAGCGGATCAACAGTTTGACTCCTTATTTCAAATCAGTCATGACTCTTCTTCGGGCGAATTCTTATATTATCGTTCAATGGTAAAGGCTGCCTTACAGCAGTCCGGTCACGCCATTCACTTTGCAAAAGCAGCCCTCCAATCCTACATGAATGAGCATAATTTTATTCGGATCCTTCATTGCTTAATGCTCTTAGGAATTAACTACACTCATTCTGGAATCTTCGAAGAAGCAAAAAGCTGTTTTCACCATTTAGAAAGAAATGCAACATTATTAAACGAAACGAATCTCCTACCTCAAATTTATCATAATATCGGTCTTCTTTATAAAAAGCTTGAAGACTACGATAAAGCAATGTTGTATATAAATAAAAGTCTTTCCTTACAATCATCACCTACCACTCATTGTCTCGTTACACAGTATGTTAAAGGTCAGGTTGCTTATGAGATGCAATTACATGAAGTTGCAAAAGAAGCCTTTACCATCACATTTACTCTCTCAGAAACTCTAAATAATAAAAAGTATTCCATTCTTTCAAAATATTATCTCCTTGCATTGGAGAATCAATCAAAGTCAATCCAATTCGTTATTTTAACTGTTATTCCATATTTAGAAAGCTCAAATGAAAATAAAGATGACTTAGTTATGTTTTATCAATTACTTTCCAAACATTATCATTCAACTGGTATGTTTGAGAAAGCAATATATTATTTGAATAAAACCATTTAGGAGGATATTATGAAAAAATTAATCCATTCCTTTGTTGTCATCGCATTTATTCTTACAGCTTCAACAGGTGCAACATACGCTCTATCAAGCTCCGATGCTCCACAGGGCCACCCAATTTTACCTCCAGTGAAAGAAGCATAAAAGTACGGCGGTCTGAGAAACTTCAGACCGTCGTTTTGTTTTGTTTTAAGTAAAATAGATATTAATTTAAAATAATTATAAAAAAGTATTGATTTCTGAATGAGAAGTGTTATCATTAACTATATACTCGATCTGAACTTCCCAAATTTCTAATCTACTAATAAAGAGGTTCTTTTATGAATAATGAATTAGAATTAGATTTCGAAAAACTTATCCCTTTATTAAAAGAACGTGGACTACGGATTACGCCACAAAGAATACTAATATTAAAAACAATTGCTTCCATGAAAGGCCATCCAACTGTGGATGACATACATTCAAAACTCCCCTCTATTAGTATTGCAACCATCTACAATAATGTAAAAATGTTTGTAAAATTAAATATATTAAATGAATTACCCTATGGTAATGGATTAAGCAAATATGAATTTAAAATGGATGAACATTATCATGTGATTTGTCATATATGTGGAATAATTGAAGACTTCAAATATCCATTATTAAGAGAAGTGGAAGATATAGCTAATAAGTTAACTAAATTTCGTGTTCATTCTCATCAACTCGAGCTTTATGGAGTATGTAAAAATTGTAGTGAAAACAAAGAAGTTACTAATTAAAAAAGAAGGCGAATAATATGCATAACAGTGTATGTCCTAAATGTCAATCTCCCATAAAATATTTAAAACATAGTGTGATCTGTAAATGTGGAAGTAAGTTTAAAATCAGAAAAAATTAACCATTCCCTTAAAACTGCCAAAACATGTACAGTTTTTTATTTTTTAGTTTGTATGCCCTTGTCCCTTTTGTCAAAAAATAAGTATGAATAATGATGAAAAGGCGGAGATGGAATGAAAAAAAACAACTCATCAAAAATTGCTGGTAAAACCTTTGAGCCCTCTGATTACAACAGCGAAAACCAACTCGAAATGGGATTGGCCCAAACACATGAACAAGCAAGTGATGGTTATTATGAAGGGACGATCGACCAAGAACTAGAGAAGAATGACTGATTCAAAAAGTGTGGATTTTTTTCCACACTTTTTTTCATTTATTGAATAAAGAACATTCGTTCGCATATAATAAAAGTAACACGATCCACTGCGAGGGATGTAAATGCACCGATTATTAATGAAGTCACTACAGGAAAAACAACCTGTAGAAATTATTTATGTTTCTGACAAACAACACATCACTCAGCGAATCATACTCGTAAATGAAATCAAACCTCACTATATTAGAGCCTTCTGTTTTTTACGTAAACAAAATAGATTATTTAAAATATATAATATTTTATCGGTTTCTCCTAAAAAGCAAAAAGAGCCTTATATCAGCTAGGCTCTTTTTGCTCTGTTCTTATCCTATGGCTCTAGTTGCTTCAGGTCTTTTAATAATGATTTGAAGTGCAACTAATACTCCAAACGTCACTAACCCTATGATGTCAGTAACCCCTTCTGGATAAATCAGAAGAATCCCACCGACAATTCCAACAATTCGTTCCCACCAGAATAGCTTTCTCATCCAATACCCGATAACTCCTGCACCTATCGCCATCATACCTGCAAGTGCAGAGAAGATGACCCAGATAAGGTACGTCCATGTTGTATCAATCATTAACAACTCTGGCGATAAAACAAACATATACGGAATGATAAATGCTGCGATAGCCAACTTCGCTGATTGTACACCTGTACGAATCGGCTCGCCTCCAGAAACACCTGCTGCTGCAAAAGCTGCTAATGCAACCGGAGGTGTAATGTCAGCGATAATTCCGAAATAAAACACAAATAAATGTGCCGACAAATCAGGTACACCAAGCAATATGATTGCTGGTGCAGCAATTGTAGACGTAATAACATAGTTAGCTGTTGTTGGAGATCCCATACCTAGCACAATCGCTGCAAGCATGGTTAACATTAAAGTTGGAATTAACGCTCCACCAGCAAGATCTAATAACCCATTAGCAAGCTTTAAGCCTAGTCCTGTTTTTGTAACAACCCCCACAATGATACCAGCTGCAGCGGTAGCCGCTGCTACTCCAAGCGCCGTTCTTGCACCATCTACAAGCGCTTCAATAATCCCTCTAATACCTATGCGTGTCTCTTTATTAATAGCTCCTACAATAATTGCTACAAGGATGGAAAAAAGTGCAGCTCTTGTTACTGTCATACCAGAAGTCATTAACACGATTACTGCGATAATCGGTGTTAATAAATAGAAATTTTTAAGCACTTCTTTTCGATTAGGCATTTCCTCATCTTTTAAGCCTCTTAGTCCAAGTCGCTTGGCTTCAAAGTGAGTCATAATCCATATTCCAGCAAAATATAACAAAGCTGGAATAGCAGCAGCTTTCGCAATTTCCCAATATGTTATTCCACCAATAAATTCAACCATTAAGAATGCTGCAGCACCCATGATTGGTGGCATTAACTGTCCACCTGTTGATGCCGCTGCCTCTACTGCACCAGCAAAGTCCTTTTTATAACCAAGTTTTTTCATCATAGGGATTGTAAATGAGCCAGAGGTAACAACGTTAGCAACTGAGCTCCCACTAATTGTCCCTTGTAAAGCACTTGAGAAAATAGCTACCTTTGCAGGCCCACCAATTCTTTTTCCGGCAATTGATACTGCCAAGTCATTGAAATACTGCCCAACACCTGTTTTTACAAGGAAGGCACCAAAGAGTAAAAATAAAAAGATATACGTTGAAGATACTCCTAAAGGTGTACCCAAGATTCCTTCTGTTGTATAAAACATCGTTTGAACAAGTCGTTCAAGTGAAAGCCCTCGATGTGCTAAGAAGCTCGGCATATATGGCCCATATACAGCATATGCAAGAAAAAGTCCTGCAATAATCGTTATTGGTAACCCCACTGCCCTTCTCGTTGCCTCAAGCACAAGAATAATGGCAAGAAGCCCAATATAAAAGTCCATATCATTTAACATACCAACTCGTAATACTAACTCATCGATCATTAGTGGCCAATAAGCTCCCACCGCAACTGAAGCTATTGCTAATAATACATCAAACCAAGCAACTTTATGTTTTTTCCCTTTCGTTTTTCTAGCAGGAAAAAGTAGAAATATAAGAGCTAGCGCAAATCCTAAATGAATTGAACGTTGCAATTGAGCAGTGAGAATACCAAAAATACCTGTATAAAGTTGAAATAATGAAAATGATAATAATCCGAGAAATACAATCCAACCTAAAATTCCTGTTAGCTTTCTCGTACCAGCTTCCGGATCGTATTTTTCCAATAGTTCTTCTTGCTGTTCTTGTGACAGAGATTCAAATTTATCCGTCAATGAGATTCACTCCTTTCCATTGTTGATAAAGGTTCATCTTAATTACCTTTATTCTAACCAAAGAACCTGGTTCTACATATTTATTTAAAGGGTACTCCTTGTCTCCATATATCACTGTATGATTAGCACGGACCTTTCCAGTTCTTAGATCAAAGTATGGAAAAATCCGATTCATATTTTTTATATAATATTTCCCATTCTTCTGCTCAAAAACTTCACCTTTTGATGCATTTTCTGGCATCCCGATGGAAAAATCAGAGTATTCAAGTTCATACTGTTTTATATCTCCATCGCTATTCACTTGATAACTCTCAATTACTTCTGATAGATGAATCGAATGTGTATATTTTATTTTAAATTCTAGAAGGTCTCCAAGTGGAATATATACAAGAACCTTACCAGTGTTCTCTAACTGAAAAGTTAGTGCTTTTTTATATGGAATGATTGATAGACAAATGATGAGTAACATACTGAGGAATAAACTTAGAAAGGATTTACTTTTAATCACTTTCCTCATGGTAACACGTCCATTTTCTAATACATATTTATCTCTATAAAGCGAAAAATTGACCGACCAAAATAACCATAATTGGTTATAAAAGCCGGCCGGTCACATTTTCAGCAAACTACTTTATTATTCAGCTTTAATACCTTTTTCATCGTAATACTTCTGTGCACCTGGATGAATGTCAATTCCTACACCATTTACAGCATTTTCAGCAGAAATTAATTTACCTTTAGCATGTGTAACCTTATCAAGGTTTTCAAAAATTGCTTTTGTAATATCATATACTACTTCTTCAGAAAGGTCTGATTTTACGACTAACATTGCTTGAACAGCAACAGTTGCCACTTTATCAGTTAGGCCGTACGTACCAGCAGGAACTTCGTCCTCAACATAGTATGGATATGCTTCAATTAATTCTGCAATTTTATCAGCAGCAATTGGTACAATCACAATATCTTCTGTTGCAGATAACCCTTCCACTGCTCCTGTTGGTGTTCCAGCAGTAACGAATGCAGCGTCAATTGTTCCATCTTGAATACCTGCAGTAGATTCATCAAATGATAGATCTTGCTTCTCGATATCATCAAATGATAATCCATGAACCTCTAAAATTTGTTCTGCATTAGCAGCTGTACCTGAACCAGGTGCTCCTACAGAAACTTTTTTCCCTTTTAAATCTTCAACAGAGCTAATTCCTGAATCTGCAGTAGTAACAATTTGTATTGTTTCAGGATATAATGTTCCAATTGCTTGAACATTATCAACTGCATTTCCTTCAAACATTAATTTTCCGTCTTTAGCGTATGAAGCGATATCAGTTTGTGAAAAGGCAATTTCTGCATCACCAGCTTTAAGTGTGGTCATGTTCTCTGCAGAAGCACCTGATGTTTCAGCGTTTGTTTCAATACCAGTTGCATCCGAAATAATCGATGCAAATGATCCACCTAGCGGGTAGTATGTACCACCAGTTCCACCTGTTACGATACTAATGAACTTTGGTTTTTCAGCACCTGTATCAGCGCTATCCTCAGCACCAGTTCCCTCGTCATTGTTTGCTCCACAAGCAGCAAGCACAAGTGACAGTATCAACATTAGAACAGTTGAGAGAAGAAAACGTTTCTTTTTCAATGGAATTCCCCCTTTTATAATTTTCCAGTTTTTCGTTTCAATTTTATCATAACCCTTCATCAGTTTGTCAAACAATTTGGTACAACTAGCTTATCGCCTACAACTTTACAATCATTCATTCTTTTACACTCTATTTATTTATGTATTTCTATACAGTATTTATACATTAGTAAAATAAATTTATTTCCATACAATATTTTATGATAAAATTTCAATAGTACCTTTATATTCCAGTTAGGGGGAAATGCTAAGTGAATATTCTAAAAGGAACACTCCAAGACTTATTATTTTATAGCTACGAACTTAAAGAAGATATAAACCTTTTGGTATATAAACCAGCCAATTTTTCACCTTTGTACAAGTACCATCTCCTTGTTACAGCTGATGGGAAAGATTATTTCCAATTAGGTCGAATGGCAAGGCATTGTGATGAGCTACTTTCTGAAAAAGAAATAGAAAATATTATTGTTGTTGGAGTTCCTTATCTTACATTTGAAGATCGAAGGGAAAAATATCATCCGAAAGGCAATAATCACGAAGCTTACATCCGTTTTTTGGCCCATGAGCTTATTCCATTTTTAGATCAAGAGTTTCCCACCTTCCAAATGGGGATGGGCCGTGCATTAATTGGTGATTCCTTGGGCGCAACTATTTCTCTACTCGCCGGAATAAAATATCCAAACACATTTGGAAAGGTCATTCTTCAGTCCCCATACATTAATAACAGCATCTTGGAAGAAGTGATTAATGAAAACACCACTAGCCTTCTCTCTATTTACCATAGCATTGGCAAAAACGAGACAGCCGTAAAAATGACAAACGAAAAAGTGTATGATTTTCTTACACCGAACCGGGCACTGAACAAATACTTGAAAAATCACTCTCTTTCCTATGTTTATCATGAATTTGACGGTGATCATACTTGGACATATTGGCAAGGAGACTTGAGAACGTCCCTAAAAACGATGTTTGGTTCATAATGCAAAGGGTATTACGGACCATGTATGGGTATAATTATATAAATGATTTAGAAAATTTGTTATAATATTCAATATTCAATTCTTCTATATTATATAGATTAACGGAGGTCATAAAATGAAATTTGGAATTGTTATTTTCCCTGGAAAAACACTTCAAGATTTAGCTAATTCATATAGAAAGCGCTATGATCCTCATTACTCACTCATTCCACCACATATCACATTAAAAGCACCATTTGAAGCTAACGAGGATGAGGCAAAAACATTAGCTAACAAACTTGATGATATTGCAAAAAGATTTTCTCCTTTACATATTCACATACCAAAATTCAGTTCTTTTCACCCTGTGAACAATGTAATTTATTTAAAAGTAGAACCTTCTACTGAAATTACGGATCTTCATGAGGCAATTGATGCTCTTGGTTATGGAGAGGCTACAGAATATGCCTTTGTTCCGCATATCACGTTAGGACAAAGATTATCAGATGATGAGCATTCAGATGTTTTCGGATCCTTAAGAATGCAGAAGATGAATCACGATGAACACGTTGATCGTTTCCATCTTTTGTATCAACTAGAGAACGGCTCATGGACAGTTTTTGAAACTTTTAGGCTTGGAAAGGAATAGATACTAGTGAATGTAGAAATCGTTACAACAAAAGAACAGCAACAGGATGCCTTTAAAGTTCGAAAACTGGTATTTGTTGAGGAACAACAAGTACCAGAGGAAGAAGAGATTGACCAGTATGACGATGAATGCACTCACTTCGTACTTTACGATCAGGAAATTCCTATAGGTGCTGGTCGCTTTCGAAATTTAGATGGTATCGGAAAAGTGGAACGAATCTGTGTGCTGTCTAGGAGCAGAGGTACCGGTGCTGGGAAACTACTAATGGATCAAATCGAACAGTATGCCAAACAAAATAATTATACTGCATTAAAATTAAACGCTCAAACACAAGCCATCCCCTTTTACAGTAAATTAGGATATGAAGTCATATCTGAAGAGTTTATGGATGCTGGCATTCCTCATCGAACAATGAAGAAATATATATAAAAAAACGCCTCAATTGAGGCATTTTTTTATACACTTATGTCAAAGTATTTTCCTTTTCCTGTAATCTCATATATATGTGCTAAAGCATCATTAGAAGGCCTTATTACTTTTCTTTCTTCTCTTTGAAGCAATTTCTTAGAAAAAGAAGATTGCTGATGCTGATTATCCTCTGAAGTTCCACTTTTTATCGGATTTACTCTATTAACCGATTCATATTTATATGGATCTCTAGATGCTATTAAGTTTCTCTCTATATACTGGTTTGATTGAAAATTAACTACTGGAGCAATATAGCCCATCTTCTTCACCTCTTTCATAAATCTCCCATGAGCTTTTGGAAAAATAAAACTTTTATTTTTTCTTCTTTATGTAGGAGTAATTGTTTTGTTATGATAGAGTTCGATTGAGTTTTTGATTTTAAGGGGTTAATTATGAAAATTGCTATGAAAAATAATGAAAAAGTTAATTTGGACATTTTAGATAGAGAGAATTATCAATTTGTATATGATGAAGCTAAGAAAGGAAAACTTCATTGTCCCATTTGTAAAGAACAGGTCCGTTTGTATTTAGGAATACAAGAGGAGCCCTATTTTTATCATATGCTGCGGAAGCACTTGAATTGTAAAGAATTAGTAAGTAATTCCACTGAAATGTCTAATGAATCTATTGAGTACGTTGAACGAAATGGCTTCAAAATACCAGTCACACGTATGATTGTATCTCCAACCAAACATCATACATTTCAGCCATCAATATATGTCAAAGCTTCTCCCTCCTTTCAACCAACCGTTCGGCAAGAAACAAACATAACCTCACACTATATAAAACGATTATTCAACAACGGTTTCCAACTTGATGATCAACAATTAAAGGCGGTAACAACGGTAAACGGTTCTGTCCTTGTTGTTGCTGGTGCTGGTAGTGGTAAGACGAGAGTGTTGACTACAAGAGCTGCCTATATGCTTTATGAGCTAAAAATAGATCCGAAATCCATCATGCTCGTTACGTTTACAGCGAAAGCAGCCACTGAAATGAAAGAAAGGCTTATTCAATATCCTCTTCTTTCATCTACAGACATCAATAGGCTGTTAACTGGTACATTTCATAGTATTTTTTATAGAATACTAGCTTTCCATGAGCCAGAAAGATGGCATCCATCTAAACTGATAAAAAAGGATTGGCAAAAGGACCAAATACTTAAAGAAGGTGGAAAAACAATCTCACTTGATGAGAAGGAGTTTGCATACGATTTAGCTCTACAACAAATTGGCTATTGGAAAAATACGTTTCTTCTTCCACAGGATGTACAGACAGCTAGTCGTTGGGAGGAGCAAGTGTTGCATTTATATAAATATTATGAACAAGAAAAGGAAAAGAAGAACCTTTTTGACTTTGATGATATGCTCATCGGATGCTATAAATATTTATCCGATCATCCAGATGTGTTAGAAATGTACCAAAATCGATTTCAATACTTTTTAATTGATGAGTTTCAAGATATTAACAAAGTACAATATGAGCTAATTAAATTGCTATCTCGCAAAACCGAAAACTTATTTGCCGTTGGAGATGACGATCAATCTATTTATGCATTTCGAGGTAGTGACCCTAATTACCTTCTATCTTTTGAAAAAGATTTTCCAAATAGTAAAATGATTTTCCTTAACGAAAATTACCGTTCCTCACATGAAATAATTTCAACTGCCAACCGGATCATTGAAAAAAATACAGCTCGCAGAAAAAAAATCATGCAAGCTCAATATCAACATTCTCTTTCACCTATGTTGTTTTATCCTTTTGATGAAGAAGAGGAAGCAACCATGATTGTTCAGGATATACATGAGAAACTACAAAACGGTTATGTTCCAAATGATATCGCCATATTATACCGAACGAATACCGGGAGCCGAGCAGTTTTTGAAAGACTGGCAACGACTAGCTTTCCTTTTCGAATAGATCTGGATTCCGAGAACTTCTATGAACGTTATTTAGTAAAATCCATGTTGTCCTTTCTTCGCCTAATCATTAATGAGGATGACCAGCACGCGATCAGTCAGATTCTCCCAGTTCTCTTTATTAGACAATCGGTTATGACTGACTTAAAAGCAAACAGCATTTTGAATGATTGCTCCATGCTCGAATGCTTATCCAATATTTCAACCGGACATGCTTTTCAAGAAAGAAAGCTAAAAAAGCTATTACCTTCCATTAGGAGCTTGAAAGGACGTACTCCGCTAGAGTGCATTGAATTTATTGAAAAGGAAGTAGGATTTGGGGATTATCTAAAAAAGCGTGGCAATGAAGGAAATAGTCTTGAAAAAGGCTCTGACGATATTCGAGATTTAAAGGTCGCAGCTAAGAACTTCCAAACAATCATCGACTTCCTAGACCACACGAAGCATATGAGTGCTATGAATAAAGAAATAAAACAACTTAGTAAACAGCTTGAACAGGCAATTACCCTTAGCACCATTCATCGAGCAAAAGGATTAGAATACCGGGTCGTGTATATTGTTGATGTTGTTGACGGAGGAATCCCCCACGACTACGCACTAGAATCTTTGAGGAATGGTGAGTCGGCACCAATTGAAGAAGAACGTCGATTACTATATGTAGCGATCACACGTGCTAAAGAAGAATGCTATATAGCGATACCACATAAGAGAAGAGGTAAAAATGCTAAGCCCTCTAGGTTTTTAGCTCCCATCCTTCCTAAATAATAAAGGAAAAAGAAGAGAGAAGCTTCCCGAATTTCGAGAGCTTCTCTTTTTCAATTATTTTTTATTAATCATCTTAGATAACGTATTAAAATCAAGTTGTTTTCCATCAGCAACAATAGAAGAAACGATTTTATCTTCCATTTCTTTTGTGACTGGTTTGTTTGCAATTTGAGATACACGCTTGATTACATTGCGAACTGTTTTTTCATCTTTAAAGTTTGCATTTTGTAATGAACCAGCCAGTTCAAGAATGTCTTTCATATTAACGCCCGTTTTCTTTTCAACATTTTTGAAAAATTGATTATCCATTCTTAAAACCACGCCTCCTTTTTAAGCTACTCTCATCTTATGAAAGAAACAAAAAAAGGTGATTTTTTGAACAGGAAAAAGACCGTTTCTTTGAACAGAAACGATCTTTCTTCCTTCACACTTCCTTTTGGAGATTAGTTGTAAAAGCTAGCTCCAACAATAATTAACAAGATGAATAATACAACGATTAATACGAAAGTTGATCCGTATCCACCGCCGTTGCCACCATAGCCGTAGCCGCAATAGCCGTAACCCATATCAAGTCACCTCACTTTTCCTTGACTTACTATAACGTATGTAAGCGACCTGAAAACGTGTAGGCTTTGTCCTATATCTAAAAAGTTTTAGCCTTTTGGCTTAAATATTAGAGCACCGATAAATGCAAAAACGATTGCTGATGAAATACCTGAGCTTGTAATTTCAAACATGCCAGTTAATACCCCAATAATTCCATGCTGTTCAGCTTCTTGAAGGGCACCGTGAACAAGAGTATTCCCGAAATTTGTAATTGGTACAGTTACTCCAGCACCTGCAAAATCTGCTAATGGTTCGTATAATCCCAACCCGTCTAATACTGCTCCAATAACAACAAGCGTACTTAAAGTATGTGCAGGGGTAAGCCGTGCTACATCAAACATTAGCTGCCCGATTACACAAATTGCACCTCCTACAACAAATGCCCAAAAAAACATAGCGAGCATCTTCTTCCCTCCCTTATTCGTTCATTTCAATAGAAACAGCATGGGCAATACAAGGAATGGTTTCATTTTGTTGAACAGTAAGCGGCGAAAGCAGCGCTCCTGTTGCAACGAATAGAATTCGCTTGTAAGTTCCCTTTTTCATTTCATTTAACAGATGTCCATACAATACTGTTGCTGAACAACCTGCCCCGCTTCCACCGGATTGAACAGGTTGATCTTCATGGTAAATTAACATCCCACAATCCTTAAATTGCTCTTTATTAATTGGTAAGCCTTCCTGTTTCAATAATCCAAACGTTGTCTCATGTCCAATTTTTCCAAGATCACCTGTTACAATTAAGTCGTAATATGAAGGATCAATTTCTAAATCCTTAAAATGAGCTAAGATTGTATCAGCTGCAGCAGGAGACATGGCTCCTCCCATATTAAAAGGATCCGTTAGACCTAGATCAATGACTTTTCCTATCGTGGCTGATGTTGTGACTGGCTTCCCACTTTCATTTCCCTGATTTGCTTTTACTAAGCCAACACCTGCACCTGTTACGGTCCATTGAGCAGTAGGGGGCTTTTGTCCACCGTACTCGGTAGGGTAACGAAATTGCTTTTCCACAGCCGCATTATGGCTCGTAGCACCTGTCAGGATATAATTTCCTCCCCCATAATTAACAAAAAAAGAGGCAAGTGCAAGTCCTTCCATAGATGTTGAACAAGCACCAAATATACCGAGATATGGTAGCTTCAATTGTCTGGCAGCAATGCTAGTTGGAGTAATTTGATTAATGAGATCTCCAGCAATCATAAACTGAACATCATCTACCGTCACACCTTCTTTTTCAAACGCTGTATTTGTTGCAACTTCAAATAAGTGGCGGTGGGCTTTTTCATAAGAATCTTCTCCCATCCATAAATCATCGAAGAGAACATCAAAATCATTTGATAATCTACCATTTGCTTCGAATGGACCACCAGTCACACCTGTAGAAGCAATAACGGGGCGATTATTAAATATCCATGATTGTTTTCCTTTCAGCATTATATTGCCCCCAGTTTGATTAATATCGTCTTGATTAACGCAACCACAAACGCTGAAAAAACCCCAAATAAAACAACTGAACCAGCTAGTTTAAATAAGTTCCCCCCAACACCAAGTACAAATCCCTCTGTTCTATGTTCGATGGCAGCAGAGATGACCGCGTTTCCAAAACCAGTTACAGGTACCGCACTACCTGCCCCTGCAAATTGGCCTAAGCGGTCGTAAACCCCAAAGCCTGTTAAAAGCATGGAGATAAATACCATCGTTGCCACAGTAGGATTACCTGCTGTTTGTTCTGTAAAGCTAAAGAAATAAATATAAAAATAGGTGATAGCTTGACCAATCATGCAGATGAATCCTCCAACTAAAAAAGCCTTTAAACAATTTTTAAAGACCGGTCTTTTTGTTTCAAAATTCTTCTCAAACTGCTTATATTGTTCTACCTCATTTGATTCTGGCTTTTTGTTCCCCACCTTTACATGCTCCTTTCTAAGTTAATTCTTTTTTCAGCTTAATGATTTCTTCGAGATTTTTCTTTGCATCCTTTTTGGAAAAATCCGGATTTTTCATTTTATCATTTAACTCAACGGCTTCTAAAAATATTTTATAATCACTCGAAACAATGAAATTTTCCTTCGGGTACTTTTCTTCAAGCATTTTATTGATTTCCCCTTCAATTTTAACCATATGAAAGCGTTGCAGATGCTTCACTTTATAAGCTACTAATATTTCCTCCTCACCTTTGATGACAGCAACATCATAAAGTTCATCAAATTTAGCCACATCCTTTTTTATAGAGGCCACTAATTTATGATCTTTTTCTTTTTTCTCATCAAGAATGATTGGATCGGGGTCACTTTTTTGAATTAAAGACATCCCACTGTGCTGAGTAGCGTCAGTATTACAGGAAGTAAGCAAGGCTGCTAATGCAGTTATAAAGGTGAGAGTGAGTGATTTTTTCATTTCATTCCATCCTTTGTTCTTATTCTTGTAGTTATTTTTTCAATAATTGAAGATTTTATGTTGGATTACATTTGTCTATTTATTCCATACTCATTTGTTTTCAAAGGTTTAAGTAATATTTACAATTTCTTCATTAAATTCATAAATTGATATGCTAATGTCGAAATAGAGTGAAAAAGGTCAACTTGATCTTTTTTCAGGGAAGGAGCTTTTTTAATGAATTCAACCGCTTTATTCAGTCAAAACATTATCCAACTTCACACATATAGTGATTTAGAAATCCGAAAAGAGTTTCAGACCCTGTTAGCTAAGAAACAATTAAGAACGGTTTTTCAGCCAATTGTTGATCTCACTAATGGCAACACCTTAGGATTCGAAGGATTAACTAGAGGTCCTTTCCAAAGCAGATTCCAATCACCACTTCAACTATTTAAGTATGCAGAAGAATACGGCTCGTTATATACACTTGAAAAAATAGCTAGAGAACTGGCTTTTGAAAATAGCTCAACCATCCTTAGTAAGGACGAAAAGTTATTTATAAATCTGAGTCCTCAGGTGATTTATGATCCAAGTTTCACTCCAGGACATACCGTATCCTTGCTTAAACAATATAAACTCTCCCCTCAAAACATTGTGTTTGAAATAACTGAGAGAAGTGCAATCGAGGATTTTTCTGCCTTTACCAAAGTCCTTCATCATTATCGTGACCAAGGATTTCAAATTGCTGTTGATGATGCAGGAGCAGGTTATTCTTCTCTCCAAGCTATTTCAGAAATTCAACCTGATTATATAAAGGTTGATCGCTCGCTGATAAGCAAAATTCACGAAAACAATGTAAAAAAACATATTCTGGATGCATTTGTAACCTTTGCAAAAAAAGTGGATTCTATTATTATTGCGGAGGGCATTGAATTAGAGGAAGAGTTAGAGGCTGTCATTCAATTAGGAATTGATTGTGGACAAGGTTTTTATATATCCAAACCAAGCTTTCCTGTCACAAAAATAGATGAGACACTTGTAGAAAAGATCATCAGCAAACAAACACAAATAAACAATAAAAGATTACAAAAACCTGTGATTGTCCAACTTGACGACGAAATTTTAATTATGAACAAAAATATAATAATAAAAAAAGTAGTTGTCGAACAACTACTGCAAACCCCAAAGAAAGAATAAAAAATCCTGCTTCTAAAAGAAGCAGGATTTTAATTATCTAGATAGTAAGTGATATCCAGAATCTACATGTAAATTTTCACCAGTCATTCCGCGTGACAGATCGCTAAATAAGAACAATGCAGTGTCTCCAACCTCTTCTTGTGTTGTTGCATGCCTTAGAGGAGAGTTCTCTTCAATTTCCTTAAGAATCAAATTAAAATCGCTGATTCCCTTAGCTGATAATGTTCTTATTGGACCAGCTGAAATAGAGTTCACTCGAATATTGTTTGGGCCTAAATCATTTGCTAAGTATCTTACACTTGCTTCTAGAGAAGCTTTAGCCACACCCATTACATTGTAATTCTTTATTACACGCTCTCCACCAAGGTATGTTAGTGTAACAATGCTTCCACCTTCTGTCATTAGCTCTCTCGCTTCTTTCGCAACCGCTGTTAATGAATAAGAGCTAATATTATGAGCTAGTAAGAAACCATCTCTAGTTGTATTCATGTATTCCCCTTGCAGTTCTTCCTTGTTTGCGAACGCGATACAGTGAGCAATACCATGAATTGTTCCAACTTGTTCTTTGATGGATGAGAAGCATTTTGCGATGTCCTCATCAGAAGTAACGTCACAAGGAATTAAAAGAGCTTGTTGACCTTCTAGTGTTTCAACCAATTTACGAACTTCATTTTCAAACCTCTCTCCTGCATATGTGAAGATTAAGTTTGCCCCCGCATCATGTAAAGAGCGAGCAATCCCCCATGCAATACTACGCTTATTAGCAACGCCCATTACAACTATATTTTTTCCTTTTAAAGAAAGGTTCATTATGTATATCCTCCTAAATCAGAATCTGTTATTAGTACCTAGTACTAATATTACATGAATTTTATCAAAAAGAAAAGTCTTAATGATAAAGATAGTCTGCTGGGGGCCGCCAGCAGACTAATTTTACATAAGAAATTCTAACTCCCTCTTTAACTCTTCAACATACTCCTTAGAACCTGTTACGATTAAACGATCATGTAAGTGAAGCTCCGTATCTCCATGAGGAACGATCGTTTCTTTTCCTCGGAAAATCCGCACAAAAATGACATCTCCCGTAAATGGGAACTTTCTAAGTGTCATTCCTTCATATTGTACATTCATTAATTGAATTTCATATAATGCATTTTCCTGATTGGTAAGAATATTCAATACGCTCGGAGTTTCAATTAATGCACGTAACAATGCCTTTGTTGACAGGAAGATAGAGAATACCTCCACGTCTTGTGCTTTTAGATCCTCCTCTAAATCCTGTGTTTCAATCCTTGCAATAACCCTTTCTACTCCTCTTTCTTTGCATGCTGTTGCTAAATGAGCATTGATTTCATCACTACCTGTAGAAACAACGATAATATCTGCATGAAGTACATTTGCCTTTTCGATTGTTTCAAGCTCAAAATCTGGAATTTCTACAATATTAAAGAGAGAGTCTGCAATTTTATATGTCGCTTTTTCTTGCTTCGTATGATAAATTGTTGGTTCATAAAGACTATCTTCTAGTTGTCTAGAGACTGGCATGGTTAATTGATTGGCACCAATAAAAGCAATCTTCAGTTTTTTCACTTGTACCGATTCTTTTGGTAACAGCTTTTTAAACACAATTGGCGTGAATATACATGTAATGACTGCTACTAAAATAAGCATTCCACTCATTTCATTGGTAATCACACCCATTCTCTCCCCAATCGTAGCAGCTGCAATCACTAAGGAAAGTGTTGAAGTTAAAATAAAGCCTGATGCAATAACGGTTTTGAAATCATACCATTTCATTAAAACTAGAGCAGGGATAATCTTTGATAGGAGCAAAGCGATCAACAGAAGAGGGATAAGTATTATGACCTTCGGATCACTGAAGAGCTCCCATATATTTAACCCCACTCCTACCATTACAAAGAATATAGGAATTAAAAAGCCATAACCAAAGGAATCGAGCTTATGAACTAATTCCTGATTCGGTGATAATAATGACACGAGTACTCCCGCTAAAAAAGCTCCTAGAATATTCTCCGCTCCAACCGTTTCAGAAAGTCCAACAAGAACAATGATTAGAGTAAATACTCCTCTTGTACCAATTTGAATCGTTCCTGTGGAAAGTGGTTCCAATATTTTATTGTTTTTAAATCTTTTCGCAACAAAGTATAAACCAACACCTACAGCAAAAAGAACGAGTAGTAGCCATGTGTTGCTATCTCCACCTCCATATAAAGAAACGAAGACAGCTAGCAAAATCATTGTAACTAAGTCAGCAATTACCGCCACAAGGAGGATGATTTGACCAATATTGGTCTTCATTAATTTTCCTTCCTTTAAAGTCGGAACGACAACACCTAAAGAAATCGTTGAAATAATCAACGTCATTAAAAACGCATTCTCAATAAATCCTGCCAGGACGAATAGATACGATAAAACCAATGACACAATAAAGATACCTATGAAAACAATGGTTGCAGCAACAAAGGTATTCGGTTCCTCCTTACTGCCTTTCTGTACTTTATTTCCACTTTTCTTAAAAGCAGAAAAATCAATTTCAAGTCCACTTAAGAACATCAAAAAAATAAATCCAAGAGTCGACAATGTTTCTAGCCACATGTCTTCATGAACAATATCAAAACCGCTTTTCCCAATGATTAGACCGACAATGATCTCAGCAACCACCACTGGAATAAAGTTTAATTTAAACCGATGTAATAGAATTGGTGTTAAGAATGCAACAACTACTACTATTAATAAAGATGTAACGGAAGCACCATGTTCCATTTGTTTCCCCCCTAGCTAATCAAATATCCCATAAATATAGTTGCCATACCTAAATAAATGAGAAGACTAATAATATCGTTTACCGTTGTAATAAAAGGACCTGATGCAACAGCAGGATCTACCTTGAGTCTGTGCATAATTAGTGGAACTAATGCGCCCGCTAGTGTGGCAACGATCAAAGTCAGCAGGATGGATATCCCAACGAGCATACCTAAGAAAATATCTCCTTTCCATAGATATACAATAATCATCACTAACATTCCACAGGTGGTTCCTGTTATCACACCTGTTCCTGCTTCTCTTACCACTAGCTTTGATTTCTCCTCATTTTCGAGATCACCAGTTGCAAGTCCTCTAACAGCTACAGCCAAGGCTTGAGTACCGGTATTTCCTGCCATACCCGCAATCAGAGGAATAAACACTGCCAAAATAGCTACTTGGTCTAAGGTTTGTTCAAATCGCCCCATTAAATTTGCAGTAATCATTCCTAAAAACAAAAGAATAATTAACCACGGCAGTCTTTTTTTCGCAGCGGAGAGTGGGCCTCTATCAAAACTATCGATCCCCGAGACAGCCGCTAGCTTTGAATAATCATCAGATGCTTCCTCTTCCATAACATCCATTACATCATCTACGGTAATAATTCCGAGAAGATGGTTTTGAAAGTCAACAACCGGTAAAGCTAAGAAATTATAGTCTTTCATTTTCCTTGCAACTTCCTCTTGGTCCTCTCCAACCCCAACAGAATGAACACGTTCATTCATAATCTCTTCTACCATCTGATCATCATCACTGACTATTAAATCCCTAAGGGAGATAACACCAACTAACCGCTTTTCATCGTCTACGACAAACAGATAATAGATGGTCTCAGCGGTTGGTGCCTCCCTTTTTAAAATATACATCGCAGAACGTATGGTTTGATTTGCTGCAATCGAGATAAACTCTGTAGTCATAATACTACCTGCTGTATACTCTTCATAGTGAAGTAACTCTTTAATCTCTTCCGCTGCCTCATTATCCATAATGGCAAGATAACTCGCAACTTGGTCTTTACTCAGCTCATTAAGAACATCTACAGCATCGTCAGTATGCATATTAGCAAGCATTTCAGCAGCATAAGTCGGTGTCATTTGCGAAAGAACTTCTTTGTAATCTTCGTCCTCAATTTCTATATTCTCGAAAATCCCAGCCATTTCTTCTGGGGACATATAATGATAGATCTTAGTTTGGATCTCTTCTTCCAAATCCTTAAAAAATGAAGCTTGATCATATGGATGTAATTCTAAAAATTCTTCTCGAAATTTCCGTATATCTTCATTTTGTAAAGATTCGAATAATAAATCAAAATCAATATGTTGTTTTTTTTCTAGACTGTTATCAGCCATTATTTCTCCTCCTTCCTCCCTATACACTCATCTTTGTAAGTTTACCTTTCCCTAAATCAAACATGAAAAAACACACGGTGGAGAATCATAATGTGATGAAAATTATGAGAAAATAGTTTGTAGAGACGGGAAAGGAGAGTATAGGTAAAAAATGAAATTAGATATCATTGGTGACATTCATGGATGCTTCGAGGAATTCAAGCTGCTAACAAATAATTTAGGCTATGAGTGGTGCAACGATTTTCCCTTTCATACAGAACGCAAACTAGCTTTTGTTGGCGACATAACAGATCGTGGCCCACAATCCCTTAAAATGGTCGAGCTTGTCTATTCCATCGTTATGGATCAAAAAAGCGGGTATTACGTTCCGGGTAATCATTGTAACAAACTTTATCGTTTTTTTCTCGGTAGGAACATTCAAGTAACTCATGGTCTTGAAACAACTGTTGCAGAATACGAGGATTTAGCAAAAAAGGAAAAAAACGAAATCCGTGACAAATTCATTCGCCTTTATGAGTCAGCTCCTCTTTATCACGTGTTAGATAATAAAAAACTTGTCATCGCCCACGCTGGAATAAAAGAGGATTTAATCGGGAAACAAGGTGAAAGAGTAAAAACATTCGTTCTATACGGCGATATTACTGGAAAAACAAACCCCGATGGTACACCAGTTAGACGAGATTGGGCAAAATCATATCACGGAAATGCAACAATCGTCTACGGTCATACACCCGTAAGGGAGCCAAGTATTGTGAATAATACGTATAATATTGATACAGGCGCAGTGTTCGGAGGGAAACTAACTGCTCTTCGTTACCCAGAGATGGAACTTATATCTGTCCCTTCTTCCATGCCTTTTGTTCAGGAAAAATTCAGGCCATTTGAATAAAAAATAAGAAAGTTATTCAAAAAGCCTTGTCATTTCCTTTGGTAATGGAGAGGAAAACATCATTTCTTTTTGAAAAATGGGATGAAAAAAGGTTATTTCTCGACAATGTAATGCCTGCCGCTGTATAAGTTCTCGTAAACCGCCATATAAATCATCACCCAAAAGAGGATGTCCAATATGTTTCATATGCACTCTTATTTGATGAGTTCTACCTGTTTCAAGACGTAGCTGTATGTGAGTGAATAATGCAAAGTTACGTTTAACCATATAGTGGGTACAAGCATATTGGCCATCAACTGTAACTTCTCTTTCAATAATGCTATCCTTTTTTCTTCCAATCGGTGCGACAATCGTTCCTTTCATTGTTGGCAAAGCTCCGTGAACAAATGCTTCATAAGTCCGGTGAACTCCACCACTCTTTTGCTGTTTGCTAAACAAGTGGTGAATATGCCGGTGCTTTGCAATCAATAAAATGCCAGAAGTATCGCGATCAAGGCGTGTAACTATATGAGCCGTTGATTGAAGATTAATGGATTGATAGTAGCCAACTAACGCATTAGCAACACTGCCTGTAGGATGTTCCCTTGAAGGAATTGAATTCATCGCAGCTGGCTTATCAATTATTAATATATAGGGATCTTCGTATAGAATGGATAAGGGGATTTTCTCTTCGACTATCCCCTCACTATGTTTTTCAGGTGGATAATATACTTCAAGAAGATCTCCTGATTTTAACTCATACCTAACCGTCATTTCCGCTCCATTTACCAAAATACGACCACCATGGAATTTGATATCAGTTAGAGCTGTTTTTGAAATTTCTTTTTCTTTTAAATAATCTCGTATTAAAACCCCAGCGTGTGTTTCATTAATAACCCATTGAAGTTTAAATTGTGACATAAACGATCTCCTGCTTGTTAGTTATCCGCTACGAAAGAATCTCTTACTCTCTTCCAAAATGGGAATGGTCGGAAACGAGCAAAACGAATCTTTTCATCTGCAACACGAAACTGAATGGATTTAACATCTTTATGAAGAAGAGTTAAATGATCAATGGTTAATTGAAAATCTGGTCCATTTACCGGTTTTAGCATACATGTATGATGAGCCGGTAACACAAGTGGGGACCCGATTGTTCGAAACACTCGGTTATTGATCGATGCCATCTCAGCTAATTGTATCGCAGGTAATGATGGATGAAGAATCGCTCCACCTAACGCCTTATTATACGCGGTACTTCCAGATGGAGTGGACAAACAAAGTCCATCACCACGAAAACGTTCAAACTGCTGCCCGCGTATTTCAACATCCATCACTAATGTACCATCCACACTTTTGACAGTGGATTCATTTAACGCCAAATATCTCGTTTCTCTTCCACCATGTTGGTAACGAACGATGGCCTCTAACAATGGATACTCAATGACTTGATAGGGTGTTTTAGCAATTGCAATGACAAGCTTCTCAATTTCCTCAGGGATCCAATCGGCATAAAAACCTAGATGTCCCGTGTGAACACCAACAAAGGCGGTTCGATCTAAGCGGCTACTATAGCGATGGAACGCATAAAGTAGCGTTCCATCTCCACCAACTGAAATCACAATATCTGGTTGATCCTCATCGTATACAAGTTCAAAATCCTGCAAATAAGTTCTCATTTTATGCATGAGAGTATTAGATTTTGAGTCTCCTTTTGACGTAATCGCAAATTTCATGACCAAGTTCGCTCTCTTCTATAATTAATTATTTCCCTCTTGATGTAGCTCTTTTTTCCTTGAAAAGAAAGCTTGTGCATCCTGGATTTCCCCACGAATAAGGGACATTTCTTCATCAAGTCGAAAAGCAGCTTCTGCTGCTCTTTGTAGTCTTACTCTAATATCCTCAGGAAACTGCCCTCGATATTTATAATTTAGGGAATGCTCAATCGTTGCCCAAAAGTTCATTGCGAGTGTTCGAATTTGTATCTCAACTAGTATCTTTTTCTCCCCTTGAATCGTCTGAACAGGATATCGTACAACTACATGGTAAGACCGATATCCACTTGCTTTCTTATGAGAAATATAATCTCTTTCCTCAACAATTTCAAAATCATTTCGAAGTCGGAGAAGTTCCACAACCCTTTTAATGTCATCCACAAATTGACACATCATCCGAAGGCCTGCAATATCCTGCATTTCTGTCTCTAACTTATCCAGGGGAATCGATTTTTGATTGGCTTTATCTAAGATACTTGCGATTGGCTTTACTCTACCTGTAACAAATTCAATCGGTGAGTGAGAGGATTTCATTTCGAATTGCCGCCTCATCCCCTTGAGCTTTACCTTTAATTCTTCCACAGCTTGATTGTAGGGTGCCAAAAATTTTTCCCAGTGCTTCATAAAGTCACCTCATCCGGACCATTATTTTATATTGGTGGGTGATATTAGTTACAAAAACACTCTTCTACTTTTGTAACCATTTCCTCTCCATAGTTGCTATTACCTTTTATATTGTCAATTAAGTACAATAATTCTTCCTGTAGGTTTGGTAACACAATAGTTTCTTCACCATTAGAAAGCTTATATTCACAATTGTTTCCCAAACCTTCTTTTAAGATTGGCCATGTATTGAGAGTTAGCTCAATATACATAAAGCTATCATCTTTTTCAACAATGTATACAAAAGCCAATTCATTTGAATCAACAAGTACTTGACCTGTTGCACTTAGCTCTTTTATCGAATAATCATTGTTTACTACTAATATCACTTCATTTTTTTCATTTTTGATTGCTTTTTCCACATAAATTTTTTCTCTCATTTTTAATACCTCCACACTTCCCCTATTTTATCATAAGTGGCTGAATTATCCACTTCTCATGCAATCACATATTGAAATTGAAGACGTAACAACCGATAATTAAACATAGCACGAGTAGAGAGAGGAAGAACAATCTTGAGCCAACATATCGAAATTGAGTTTAAAAACATGCTCACAAAAGAGGAATACCTTCATTTGATAACCGAATTTTCGATAAATGAAACTATGATTGATACGCAATTTAACCATTATTTTGACACAGAGAAATTTCAACTAAAAGAATTAGGCAGTGCCTTGCGGATTCGTGAAAAGGAAGGGCGATTTGAGCTTACATTAAAACAACCCTTAGTGGTTGGCCTTCTTGAGACCAATCAGGAATTATCAAAGGACGAAGCCTTCGCTATGTTAAAAGGTGCCGCTCTTCCAAGCGGAATCGTAAGGGAACAATTAGAAAAAAACAATTTTCCTATCAATAAGCTTCAATATTTTGGTTCTTTAACGACGAAACGGTGTGAGTTACAATATAAAGGTGGTTTATTAGTTCTAGACCATAGTTTATATTTATTAAAAGAAGATTATGAGATAGAATATGAGGTCGAGGATCCAGTAGAGGGTGAATTGACTTTTAAGCAACTGCTCCAAACCTTTAAAATTCCCATTCGAGTGACTGAAAATAAAATTAAACGTTTTTACAATCAAAAATACTCACTTCATTGAGGTGTCATATGAATATAGATAAACTAAAAATTATGCTTCAACTACAGGCACTACAAAATTTCAATTCTTCAGCTAATTCATCATCAGGAAATATATTTCAAGACCTAATGAATGAGATGCTGTTAGAGGAAGGCAACTCTCTATCCCAGTTAAGTGGGCAAACGAGTGTTTCTACAACGGCCACCATCATAAATCAAACGCCTTCTTTACCACCTATCAATATGACGAAAATTTCTAGTACTGGAAGCTCAACAGAAATTGATTCAATCATTCAAGAGGCTGCAGTTAAATACAACTTACCAGTAAATTTAATTAAATCAGTTATAAAACAAGAGTCGAACTTTAACCCAAATGCAGTTAGTGGTGCAGGAGCTTCTGGTTTAATGCAACTTATGCCGGCTACTGCAAAAGGACTTGGAGTGACGAATGTATTCGATCCAAGAGACAATATTATGGGTGGCAGCAAATACCTACGACAAATGCTAGATAAATATAACGGCAATACAACCTTAGCTTTAGCAGCATACAATGCAGGACCTGGAAATGTGGACAAGTATGGAGGAATTCCTCCATTTAAAGAAACTCAAAATTATGTTAGAAAGGTTACGAGTCAACTGCTAGCATAAAAAAAAAACCGTCTGTTACCAAACAGACGGTTTTTTTATGCGTAATAGCCGATAGGAAATAACCTCCTAATGCACATTGTTTGTGATATAAACTCTTCACTGATAAAATAGTACTATCAATAAAACGAAAAAATGATATGTTTAAAGGAGTTTTTATTATGGTCGAAAACATGCTTACACCTTTTGATTTGATCGGTGAAGAAACATTGCATCGACTAGTTGATGCCTTTTATCATCGAGTTGGGCAACATCCAGATCTGACTCCCATATTTCCTAATGATTTAACGGAAACAGCGAGAAAACAAAAGCAGTTTTTGACACAATATCTAGGTGGACCTACTCTTTACACGAATGAGCATGGGCACCCGATGATGCGAGCTCGACATTTACCATTTGAAATAACGGAGACTAGAGCAAAGGCATGGCTCGGATGTATGCGCGAAGCTATGGATGAGGTTGGCCTTTCCGGCCCTATCCGAGATGATTTTTATGCGAGACTTGTGCTAACAGCTCAGCATATGATAAATACAGATGAAAATGAAGAGATGAAAGGTGAGAGAACGTGACGAATCGAGAAACATCGCAGGCGACTCCCTCCTACTATTGCCATGGAAATGAGAAGAAGCCGCTTGAAATTTATATGTTTATTGATCCACTATGTCCAGAATGCTGGGCACTTGAACCAATCATAAAGAAGCTACAAATAGAATATGGTCGTTTCTTTTCAATAAAATATATACTAAGCGGTCGCCTTGCATCATTAAATATGAGCAAAAAGCAAAAATATGAAAACATTGCTGACTTATGGGAAAAAACTGCAAGCCGAACAGGAATGTCTTGTGATGGAAGTCTTTGGTTTGACAATCCTATTTCGTCTCCACATTTAGCCTCTATAGCTATTAAAGCGGCAGAATTGCAAGGAAGAAAAGCCGGAATTCGCTTTTTAAGAAAACTACAGGAGGGTATTTTTCTAGAAAAACAAAACATCTCTAGCTTTAAGGTCTTAAAAGAAATGGCTAGGTCTACAGGGTTAGACGTGGATGAATTTGTTCTTGATATTCATTCTGAATCAGCTGGTAAAGCCTTTCAATGCGACTTAAAAATCACATGTGAAATGGAAGTAGACGAAATTCCAACCTTGGTTTTCTTTAATGAGAATATTGAAGAAGAAGGAATTAAGATTACCGGGTATTATCCGTATGAGGTATATGAGCAAATACTTGAAGAAATGTTGCCCATGAAGCCCGAGAAAAGTACCCCTCCTACTTTAGAGAGCTTTCTCAAATGCTTTAAGCTTGTGGCAACAAAGGAAATCTCGGTTGTTTATAATCTGTCTATAAATGAAGCCGAAAGAGAAATGAAAAAGCTTCAATTAAAACAAATTGTTGAACAAGTTCCAGCTAAATATGGTATGTTTTGGCGCTATATTCTATAGCGCTAATACCGTGTATAAAAAGAAAAGGCCATACAAACCTGTCTGTTTGTAAATGGCCTTTTCTCTATTTAAATACGAACAAAGGGGATGGGAGAAATTTTTCACGGTCAAACAAAGGGGTATATGTTTGCTTGTGATCAACTTCACATCAATAATATATCATGAATTAGATTATTCGACAATAACTGTGCTCGCTATTTCACAATATTGTCATAATCTATGAATGATTACTGGGACAAACGAATATATCTATAGAGAAGGAAAAGGAGTGATTATTTGTGGAACGAACCATCGGCTTATGGATGATCGTCATATTTATTATTATTTCTTTTATACTAAATCTTTTTGGATTATTAAATATTTTTCCTCTGATCATTACAGCACCCCTATTATTTCTTTCCTTATTGTCCCTCGTTCTCTATTTAAATGAACGTAAACGATTTAAGGGTTTATAAAAGTCCCTCCCGATTGGTCGGAAGGGACTTCATTTTTTATGATAATAATGCTTCCATTTCATTTAACTTTTCTTCAAATACCTTGCATGCTTCTTCAATTGGCTTAGAACTCGTCATATCAACTCCAGCCTTTTTTAATACTTCAATCGGATAATCTGAACTACCTGACTTTAAAAAGTCTAGATAACGCTCAACTGCAGGTTGACCTTCTGTTAAAATTTGTTTAGACAATGCTGTTGCAGCACTGTACCCCGTTGCGTATTGATACACATAGTAATTGTAATAGAAATGTGGAATTCGAGACCATTCTAAACCTATCTCTTCGTCAATTTCTATATCTTCCTCACCAAAGTACTTTTTATTCAGTTCATAGTACTCTTTTGTAAGAAGATCCGCTGTTAACGCTTCATTATCTTGTGCCTTTTTATGAATTAAATGCTCATATTCTGCGAACATCGTTTGGCGGAACACGGTACCTCTAAATCCTTCTAAAAAGTGGTTAAGTAAATACAGACGTTTCTGTTCATCATCAATCGTCTTTAATAAATAATCATTCAGTAGTGCTTCATTACATGTAGAGGCAACCTCTGCTACGAAAATAGAGTAACTGCCGTATGCATATGGCTGTTCTTTTCTAGTATAGTAGCTGTGTACCGAATGTCCAAACTCATGAGCAAGAGTAAACAAGTTATTAACATTATCTTGCCAGTTCATAAGGATATACGGATTGGTTCCGTACGAACCTGAGGAATAGGCGCCACTTCTTTTCCCTTTATTTTCTTGAATGTCTACCCACCGGTTGGTAAAACCTTCTTTTAATACATTAAGATAATCCTCACCAAGTGGTGCTAACCCTTTAATAATAAGTTCTTTCGCTTCATCATAAGGAATTTCCATCTTTACATCCTTTACAAGAGGTGTGTAAAGATCATAAATATGAATTTTATCTAGTTTCAATACCTTTTTCCGAAGTTTCACATAGCGGTGAAGTAAATGTAAGTTTTTATTGACCGTATTCACTAAGTTTTCATACACAGTTTCTGGAATATTATCAGCCGCTAGAGCTGCATGTCTTGCTGAACTATATTTGCGTACTCTTGCATTAAAGTTGTCTTTTTTCACTTGACCACTTAATGTACTAGCAAATGTATTTTTAAATTTTCCATACGTATCATAAACCGCTTGAAAAGCATCCTTTCTTACTCTTTGGTCCGCACTTTCAAGGAAACGAATATAGCGGCCATGAGTTACGTCCACTTCATTTCCATTTTCATCTTTAATACTTGGAAACTGAATATCCGCATTGTTCAACATACCAAAAGTATTACTCGAAGCACTCATCACTTCTGATGCTTCTGCAAGAAGGGCCTCCTGTTCTGCGGATAATACATGTGGCCTTTGCAGATTTATTTCATCTAAAGAATGCTCATATAGCTTTAATTCTTCTTTTTCATTAAGAAATTGCTTTACTTTATCTTCATCGATAGACAATATTTCTGGAACAATATAGGCAAGTGTGCTTGCTGCCTGTGTGTAAAGATTTTTAATGCGGTCATCTAAGCCTTGATAAAAGGAATTGGTCGTATCCTGATCATATCGCATATGGGCATATGTATACAGCTTACCAATCCTCTCTAGCAACTGGTCCTGCGCTTGTAAAGCCTGAAATAGAGAATCCGCACTTTCTCCAAGCTTTCCTTGATAGCTTGACATAGAAGGAATTAACTGCTTAACTTCTTGAAATTCGCTTTCCCATTGTTGATCTGTTTGGAAAATATCCTCTAGTTTCCACGTGTCTTCCAATGGTATTTCACTTCTAGTGGGAAGTTTCTTTACTGCCGTCTCATTTGCCATGTTTATTCCTCCAATCTACTCACTTCTATTTTTGGTATTCGCCACCAATTGTTAAATTCCTGCTTCTATCTAGGAAAATTCACTACATCCTAGTGTATGTTAACATCGGTGAGTTCATTAATACCAAACAATCTTTTCATTAGTAAGATTGTTATAAAATTGCTCTTCAAAATTACTAGCTTCGTTAATAGTATTCGGAAAAGACAAAGAATTCTCATACCTGTATACATTAGGATTGATTTCTTTAAGGACTTGGCTCTTTGTTAGTAGAAATAAATACTCTCTAATTACAGCCAATAGTTGATCCATACTTGACTTTAAATGGTTTCTAACTTTAATATGGTTCCGATTTATTCGCTGAATTAATCGTTTATACACAATCTCTTTTGTAAGGATGATCCCTACCTTTTTCGAAAATAGATTATCTAATAAAACATACAACTGCCAAATGATTGGGGAGGTTTCGAGCAATAGATTGTCTTTTAGTGGTACACCAACATACGGCGGGAGGAGATAGAGGTGAAGTTGATTCCTGTACAGCTCCTGAAGGAAAAGATTGTGTGTCTTAAAACGAATAATATTATCTTTTACATGCTGAATTCCTTTTCGCCAATTAGAAACATAAAAGGTGTTTTGAACCATTGGATTTAACCATTGAGGTAAGTGGAGTTGAGATTGAGGAATTACATCGTAGTCACATTGCATCGTATGTGGAGAAAGCGGGTGCAAATTCGTTATCGATATAAAGCTCTTAAGACTAGGACAATATGATGGTAAATACCACTCTCCTGTATTATTTTTCTTAATGAACAAGGATTGAAATTTTGGTAAATAAATTAGGTTGGTTTGTTTCCTATGAACTCTATTTGCACCTAGTATCCATAATGGTGTCAAACCACTCGATAAATATCCATTTGTCCGCTTTTCAAATATCTCCTCTGATATCGGCGAACATTGATATTCAACACAGTATGTGTTTCCAAGGTACGTAAACATAAGATCTGGTCTTTGCATAATATTAGGTAGAAATACTTCTAATTCAACTTCTGAACATTCTTTTTCAAGCCATTCAAATAGCTGCATCTTTGCTTGCATATGATAAGCTGATTCTCGATCGTATTCAATACATAGAGGCGACAATTGAACATGAGCAAAGTGACTGATTCGCTGAACACCAAACTTAACAATGACTTTTCCCTTACATAGAGGACAAAAATAATGATTTTCCCTAAGTTGATTTATTCCCTCCTTTTTTATCAAATCAACAATATAAACGGTCTCTCCCAACTGATTTTTAGCCGTTAACAATGAATCATCTCCTTTCTGCTTAATTAATTCTCTTTTTTACTCGTTAATTCCTCCATAAAAAATCTCCTAGCAGAACCCGCTAGGAGATTTTTTATAAAAGTGGAGATAATAGCCTCGATGTAGATTCTAACAACTTTAAACCAAAATGACGCTTTGTAAATTGAGATAGATTGATTTGCCTAGAAAAAGTAATATCAGTTTCATATTCATGGACTAACATTTCAACACTTCTTGTTCCATATAAAAAGGCATTTACTTCAAAGTTTAGATGAAAGCTCCTCATATCCATATTTGATGTACCTATCGAAGCAATCTTCTTATCGATAATTAATATTTTACTATGCATAAATCCCTTTTCGTATTCGTATACTTTGACTCCAGCCTCCAAAAGCTCTGGAAAATAGGAACGGGAAGCATGAAAAACAATTCGTTTATCCGGTTTATAAGGTACTAGAATTCGTACATCAATGCCACTCAGTGCAGCTACTTTTATTGCTGAAAAAATATCTTCATCTGGAATGAAATAGGGAGAAGCAATCCAAACGGATTCCTTTGCGGACGTAATCATAGCAAAAAAAATCGTCTTAATCACACTATGTTCATTATCTGGACCACCAGCAATTAACTGAACGCCACCATGAATATTTTCCTCAAGAACAGGTGAAAGGTATTCAGAATTAAGAAAGCTTTGGTTCGTCATATAGTACCAATCTTGAAGAAAAATTAACTGTAACGTTCTTACAGCTTCTCCTTTTACAAGTAAATGTGTATCTCTCCAAAAACCAAAGGAATCATTACGACCTAAATATTCATCACCAATATTTAATCCACCAACAAACCCAATATGACCGTCTATAACAATGATTTTTCGATGGTTTCTAAAGTTAAACTTACTATTCAAGAAAGGGAAACGGACCGGACCAAATGGAACGACCTCCACACCAGCTTCTCTAAGCTCGTCTATGTATACACTCGGCAGCTTCCACGATCCTACAGCATCGTAAAGAAAACGAACTTTCACACCTTCTCTCACCTTATGTATCAAGAGTTTTTTTATTTGTTGACCAATTTCATCGTGTCGAACGATATAATATTCCAAATGAATGTGATGCATAGCCTTTTTAAGCTCTTCTAATATTTCATAAAAAGTGGATTCACCATTCGATAACACCTTAGTGGATGTGGCAAATGATATCGGACTATGGCCTATACGGTGGGCCAAATGGAATAACCTTTGTTGATCTTCCCCCAATACTTTAATCTTTTCTTCACTAATAGGATCTCTTCCACGTTCGAATTTTAAGTAATTTTGTTGGTCCAGGAAAAATTTACGACGAAACATTCTTTCCTTTCTATGGTTCCTACCAAAAAGTAAATAAAAAAAGAAACCTACTAATGGGAAACTACCTAGGACTATTAACCATGTTAAAGTCTGAGTAGGATGTCTATTTTCTAAAAATATCACTGCTCCAATAAACATAACTGATAATGTAGTCAGAATACTGATATATCGGAATAATCCTTCATACACTTTTCCTTGGAGAATAAAATAAAGAATAGCTAAAACAGCAATAAATAATAGAATTCTTACAAAATTTTTCATAGCTACCCCCTCTAAAACATTGCCTTACAATTCCCTCAAAAGTAAGAGGATAAACTCTAACTCTTTGTCCAAAAAGTAAAAAACCGATTTCATATATTGAAATCGGATAATTATTTAAAGTGCCTTCTTATTTCAGAGAAAACATTCTGAGACATAATTAGTTTTCCATACTCTTCTACACGATGAATGGTGACCGCTGTTTCATGTCCATACTCTAATAATAAACTTAAGCTATTATCAATATCCTCTTCATCATACTCCTCTTCAGGAAAGTCAACATATAAATAATATTTGCCTTCGAACGAATATAATTTGGTGGATAAATCATCTAAAATATTACGATTTGAGAGTGATATTAAGTCTTCAAAATCTTTAAAAGCAATTAGGAACTCTAGTGTATCTTCGTATGAATCATCATCTTCGTCGTCTGTTTTTGTATTAAAATGCTGATCAAGCAATTCCTCAATTCTTTCATCTACAGGAATATCCTTCAGCCTTTCATCTGTAATAGGCAGCTCAAACTTCTGTCCATCTTTTGATATTTGTGCTTTTGTTACAAGAACTTCAAGACCTTTGTCGAGAGCTTGGACCTGGATCCAAAGAGGGCCTTCAATCATAAATTCTTCCTCTTGATGAACCTCATCCATCATTTCCCAAAAAAGCTCTTCACTTTTTTCACGATTATACCAGATTTCATCACGGTCAAATCCTCTTTCCTCGATGTCTCCGTATGAAATATAAAACTTGACTGTATTATCATTAATACGTTCGATTTCCAACATTAACCTCTCCCTTCTTGCATTTTTGGAAGGGACTTACCCTCATGCAGAAAAACGATCTAGTCTTTAGTATTTTCTAAGGCAAGTGCTAAACGTATTGTTGCCTCGTATTTATATTTTATGACAAAAATACAATAAAGGGAAATAAAATGTTACACATTTCTAAAAACCAACTAACACCCATATTTGATACTTTCTTACTACATAATTATCAATTACTACTTTTTTTAAACCAATATAGATAAAAAACCTTCGATTCGATTCGAAGGTTTCAATCATTTAGTTAACCAAGCGTTGAGCTTCACGTAATTGAAACGTACGGACTCTTCTTGGTAGGAAGCGGCGGATTTCATCCTCATTATACCCGACTTGAAGTCTCTTTTCATCAATGATGATGGGCCTACGAAGTAAACCTGGGTTATCTTTGATCAATTCGAATAAATCCTGAAGAGGCATAGTCTCTAGATTAACATCTAGCTTTTGAAACGTTTTTGATCTAGTCGAAATAATTTCATCTGTTCCATCTTCAGTCATTCGAAGAATCTCTTTGATTTCATCAATAGATAATGGTTCAGAAAAAATATTTCTCTCTGTATAAGGAATATCGTGTTCTTCTAGCCAAATTTTCGCTTTTCGGCATGATGTACAACTTGGTGAAGTGTATAATGTTACCATTAACTAACTCACACTCCTTTTAAATTTAACTTTTAAAATCTATGTTGGGAGATATTTTGGTCATTTGACGTATTTATTTAAAATTACTTTAAACTAGTAATTTATATTAATTATTATACATCAAATCTGAGTAAAAAGGTATCCTTTTTTCGAAAGTTTTAAATTACGATAAATACAACAATTTTGTTGGCTAGATAGTCTATATACGTAAAAGGTGAGAGAAAAGTTTCATTTTTTTCTTATTTTTTTTAAAAAAATACGAATATTTTTATGTTTCTACTTTAATTACCCAGATTTTAGTTTGAGTAAACATTACTTTAATTCTCATTTAGCTTATGAAAATGAAAAACAGTCACCTCTCTGTGGCAACTGTCCAAAATTTATTAAATATCCTTTAATAGGTCCGTTGTTTCATGTTTTTGATCAAAACTTAATACCTCTTCTACTGGTTCATACGACTCTCCATAAAACTCGATATCCTTATATGTGTGAATCAATTTATATGCTTGTTTCATACCTTCAAATATCGACTCTTCACTTTCATGTCCTGGTGACCAATAAAGAATTTCCATAGAATTCACTTCATTTGTTGCTAACGATCTTCTTTCATATCCAATTTTGCTTGCATGCTCAAAACCTTCACGCTTATAAAAACGCAGTCTCTTTTCTGTATCGCTATCTTTATAGTTTATTGGTTCAACTTCTAAAATGATTGGTTTTTCCTTTTGTTTCAGCTTTTCTAAAAGTTGATGTCCTAACCCCTGTCCTCTCGCTTCACCAGAAACATATAAATAATCAATGAATATAAATTGGTCAAATTCCGCATACATTAACACATGATACTTTCCTTCGTCTTTATGATATATAGACGATTTCTCTTTTAGAAGAGTTTCCATATGTTCCTGTGACTTCATTTCTTCAATTGGAAAATACTGATTTAATTTTTCATACCAGTGCATATAAAACTCCTTTTTATGGATTTATTGATTATGAACTAAATTCAACTAATAGAAAGATTTCTTACGATACAATTTTTTGTTAATATTACTCTTTTCATACTAAAGATAATTCTTTAAAATAGAAAGTAGTGATAATTCACATAACCGCGCTAACGGCAGTTATACATAAAGGAGGTTTATTATGGTTAATTATATTACCGACCTTACCATTGTTGCCTTATTAATTATTGGAATCACCGCTGTTTTAGGAGTCGTTACAAATGGAATTGGCGAGAAGTTGTTTGGTGGTAAGCAAAAATCAGAATTTGTAGACCAATCAGCTAAATTTCAAACTGGCTGGAAACAAGTTGGCGGAAAAAGAAAATAATTTATTTATTTTTCACGTATCGTAAGCGCTTTACTTTTTACTTATGATAACGTATAGTGTATGTTTCTTCAAATAAAAACGATCTCGTCTTCGAGATCGTTTTTATTATTTCTTGTATTGTGCGAATTCCTTCTCAGAACATAGAACGAAATGTCCTGGTGATACTTCACGTAATTCAACGGATTCGTCTGCCTGGTAATTATGCATTTTGGGATCATAAGTTTTGCGTTTTCTGGAACGCTCTGATATAGGATCTGGAAGTGGAATTGCAGAAAGCAAAGATTGAGTGTATGGATGCTTTGGATTATTATATAATTCATCTGCTGGAGCTAGTTCTACTAACTTTCCGAAATACATAACTCCAATTCGATCACTAATGTACTTCACCATTGATAGGTCATGCGCAATAAACAAGTACGTTAACCCTTTTTCCTTCTGAAGTTTTTTCATTAAGTTAACTACTTGTGCTTGAATCGACACGTCAAGAGCTGAGATCGGTTCGTCAGCGATGATGAAGTCCGGATCAACTGCTAGAGCACGAGCAATACCAATACGTTGTCTTTGACCACCTGAGAATTCATGTGGATAACGGTTCGCATGCTCTTTGTTTAATCCAACCGTTTCTAGTAGTTCATACACTTTGTTCATTCGATCTTCTTTCGTTTTTGCTAGACCGTGAATATCGATCCCTTCAGCAATCACATCTGAAACTTTCATTCTTGGATTTAAGGAAGCATAGGGATCCTGAAAGATCATTTGCATTTTATGATTAAATGCCTTTAATTCTTCCTTAGATTTTTTTCCGTGAACATTAACACCATCGTATAAAACTTCTCCGTCCGTTGCATCATAAAGTCGTATAATGGTTCGACCAGTTGTAGATTTCCCACATCCTGACTCTCCTACGAGCCCTAATGTTTCACCCTCATATATATCGAAACTAATTCCATCAACTGCTTTGACTTCGTTTGGTTTACCGACATTAAAGTATTGCTTTAAATTTTTGATTTCAAGCAATTTCTTTCTAGTTTCCATTGATTTACCTCCTTATTTATTATTGTAACCTGGATACAATTCTCTTCTCTTCATAACAGCTGCTGGTGGTTCCACCTTTGGAGCATCCGGATGAAGTAACCATGTTGCTGCGTAATGTGTATCCGAAACTTTAAACATTGGAGGCTCTTGTTCTAAATCAATTTTCATCGCATATTCGTTACGTGGTGCAAACGCATCTCCCTTTGGAGGGTTAAGCAGGTCTGGTGGTGAACCTGGAATGGCATATAGCTCATCTTCAGCTGTATCCAAATCTGGCATCGAGCTAATTAGACCCCATGTATAAGGATGCTGCGGATTGTAGAAGATTTCATCTACTGTACCAATCTCAATAATTTTCCCACCGTACATAACCGCTACTCGGTCTGCAACATTGGCAACCACACCTAAGTCATGCGTAATAAAGATTATTGAAGTATCAATTTTTTTCTGCAGATCCTTCATTAGTTCCAAAATTTGCGCTTGAATCGTTACATCTAATGCAGTAGTTGGTTCGTCTGCAATCAGTATTTTTGGATTACATGCTAACGCAATAGCAATAACAACTCTTTGTCTCATCCCACCAGAGAATTGATGAGGATATTGTTTAAAGCGTTCCTCAGCCATTGCAATTCCAACAAGCTTCAAAAGTTCAATTGCACGTTGCTTCGCAGCAGACTTACTCATATTTTGGTGTTTAATAATTGGTTCCATGATTTGCTTACCAACAGTCATTGTTGGATTCAAAGAAGTCATCGGATCCTGAAAGATCATTGATATTTCTTTACCACGAATCGATTGCATTTGCTTGTCCGATAATTTTGTTAAATCTTTTCCATCAAATAGGATTTCTCCCTCTTTAATCTCAGAGTTACTCTCAGGTAAAAGACGCATAATAGACTTTGTTGTTACAGACTTACCTGAACCAGACTCCCCAACGATGGCAAGAGTTTCACCTTTATTAAGATGAAAGTTAGCGCCACGAATCGCTTTGACTTCTCCAGCAAACGTGTGGAAAGATATATTTAAATTATTTACTTCTAATATTTTTGACATCTTATTTCACCTGCCTTTAGTCTCTCATTTTAGGATCTAACGCATCACGAAGACCATCTGCAATCATATTAAATGCAATCATAATGATAGAAATAATAATCGCTGGAACTAACATTTGGTATGGGAAGGCAATCATTGATTTAAATCCTTCATCAATTAGTGTTCCTAATGATGCTAATGGCTCTTGAAGACCTAAACCGATAAAACTTAAGAAGGCTTCAAAGAATATTGCGTTAGGGATCGTAAACATTGTGTTAATAATGATAACACCTGCGAGATTAGGAATTAAATGTTTAAAAATAATTTTCGCATGGCTAGCACCAAGTGTGCGAGACGCTAAAACAAATTCTTGGTTTTTTAATTTTAAAACCTGAGCACGAACGACACGAGCCATACTCACCCAACCGGTAATCGTTAATGCGACTGTAATTGAAATAATACCTGGCTTTAAAACAATAATCATCAAAATAACAATTACTAGATTTGGAATTCCTGAAAGAACTTCAATGATTCTTTGCATTATATTATCAATACGTCCACCAAAGTAACCCGAAATAGCACCAAAGGCAACACCGATAACCATATCAATAAAAGCCGCTAAGAATGCGATATATAGAGAGATTTGCATCCCTTTCCAAACACGAGAAAATTGGTCTCTACCAAGAGCATCCGTACCAAACCAGTAGTACTCTTCAATTTGCTTTTGCTCATATGGATTTACCACATTACCATTTTTTAATGTTCTTGTTCCATCAAATGGTAACCAAGATATATTTTCTAATGCCTCTATACGAGGTGGTAAGTTAGCATGTTTCGTGTTTTGTTTGTCAAACTCAAATTTACTTAATGATGGCCCAATTAAAGCCATAATAATTAAAATTCCAATCACTACTAAACTTACAATCGCACCTTTATTTTTTCTAACTCGTAACCACGCATCCTGCCAATAGTTTAGACTTGGTTTAGAAATGCGTTCACTTGTTGATGCGTCAATAATAGCGGGCTCAAATTGGTCTTTGCTGATTTTCTCATCAAATTGTGCCATTATTTCTTCCCTCCCGCTAAACGAATTCTTGGATCAATCAATCCATAAAGAATATCAACCACTAAAATAACAACAATAAATAGGAACGCAAATAATAATGTCGTAGCCATTATGACCGAATAGTCATTCACTTGAACAGATTTTACAAACTGCTCTCCGAGTCCTGGAACAGAGAAAATCTTTTCAATCACTAGAGAACCGGTCATTAAGCTAACAGCAAGCGGCCCTAATACAGTGATAACTGGAATTAAAGCATTTCTTAACGCATGCTTAAATGCAATTTCAAAGTAGTTTGCACCTTTTGCTCTTGCTAAAGTGATATAATCCGAGCCTAATACTTCTACCATTTCAGTTCTCATAAAACGAGCTGCAATGGCAATTGGGAACATTGAGAGTGCAATCGTTGGCATAACGGTGTATTCAGGGCCTTTCCAGAACGCAACAGGGAACCAACCTAATTTTACACCTATATAATATTGAAGCAATCCAGCAAAAACAAATGAAGGAATGGATTTACCAATAACAGCTATAAAGGTCGTTCCATAATCTACCCACGTATTTTGCCTTAGAGCTCCTAATACCCCAAGAATGATACCTACAATTGTACCTACTAATAGTGCTTGAAATCCTAGTAAAGCAGAGGCACCAATCCTTGCACCTAATAATTCTGTTACTGGTGTATTGGCAAATTGATAAGAAGTACCTAAGTCACCCTTAACTATGTTTGTCATATACGCCACATACTGAACGGGAACTGGTTCATCAAGCTTATAATATTCAAGCATCATCTCAAGTTGCTCATCTGACATTTTTGCTTGGTTTTTAAATGGTGTTCCTGGAACAAGCTTCATTAAGAAAAACGTCATTGAGGCAATTAGAAATAGAGTAATTATCATATAAATGACCCTCTGGCCAATATATTTAATCATCTGTGCACCTCCTACTTATTTTGAATTTTCCCCATCTTTCGACAATTCAATTACAGGGAAAAAGAGAGTATATTTAAGCGAATATACTCTCTCTCCTATTTCATTGTACATCATTTCACCATATTAATTATATGGTAAATTATTTATTTAGTTTTGCAAACTTCCAGCTGTACTCAGGTCCAAAGATATGGTAAGTAAAGCCTTCAAGTTTTTCGTTTACTAAGACGTTTGAAGCACGTTGGTACGTTCCAGCAAGAGCTGCATCCTCAAACAATACCTTCTCCGCTTCTTGTAGAGCTTCAAAACGCTCTGCAGGCTTATCAGCTAATTCAGTTTGAGCAGATTTAACTAACTCATCATATTTAGCGTTAGAGAAAGACATTTTATTGTGTCCGCCACCAGTTAACCAAAGATCAGAGTATGTCATTGGATCTGGATAGTCAGGGCCCCAACCAGCATGAAGGATATCATAGTTTTGAGTATCCTCACGGTCAAGACGTACAGAGAATGGAACACTTTCAAGGTTAATTGTTAAACCTGGTAGATTATTTTGTAATTGATCCTTAAGGAAAGCATCAACAGTTTTTGAAGTTTCAGTATCTCCACCAAGGAAGTTCAATTCAAGACTTTCTACACCTAATTCAGCTAAACCTTTTTCCCAATATTCTTTTGCTTTTTCTGCATCGTATGCATTTAAATCACCGTTTGCTGCACGGAAGTCTTCACCAGTTTCTGGGTGCTTAACGAACTCAGCAGGAACTGCGTAGTTAGCAGCTAAAGAACCATTTTGAAGAATATCGTTTACTAGAGCATCTTTATCAAATGCTAAAGAAAGAGCAAAACGAATGTTTTTGTTAGCTAAAGCTTCATTTTCTTGGTTAAACTTTAACCAGAATTCAGTTGGCTCTAACCATGTTAAAAGGCGAGAATCTCCCTCATATTGTGAGATAACCGCTGGTGTTGATAATTTTGGTGTTACATCAGCTTGTCCTGCTTCGAAAGCATTAGCAGCTGCTTGTGGATCTTTAGATGTATTATAGTTGATTTTTGTTAAAGTAACGTTTTCTGCATCCCAGTATTCTTCGTTCTTTTCAAGAGTCCACTCAGTAGCAGCAACCCCATCCCAATTAGTCATTTTGAAAGGACCGTTAAAGATTAGGTTTTCAGCATTCTTTGCAAAGTCAGCGCCTTTTTCTTCAACAAACTTTTGGTTTTGTGGATAGAAAGTAGGGAATGCCATTAAAGCTGTAAAGTAAGGAACTGGCTTTTCAAGTGTAACTTCTAATTCAGTATCACTTAAAGCTTTAACTCCTAGCTCACTTGGTTCAACTTCTCCAGCTTTAACTTTATCTGCGTTCTTAATTACTCCAGTCATTATGTAAGGACCGTAGAATGAAGCAGAATCAGGTAGGAGTGCACGTTGCCATGCATATACGAAATCGTTAGCTGTTACAGCATCTCCATTAGACCATTTAGCTTCTCTAAGTTTGAATGTGTAAACAGTACCGTCTTCGCTAACAGTTGGTTCACCGTCAGATAATGCAGGAATAGGATTCTGTTCCTGATCTAATCGGTATAATCCTTCGTTAACGTTGTTGATCATTGTGAAACCTACAGTGTCCTCAGCAAGTACAGAGTCCATTGATGGAATCTCAGCTGATTCTAGTACTGTAATTTCTTGGTTTTCAGCTAATTCAGAGCCTGTAGCTTCTGAATCATTATCAGTTGTACCTTCGTCCTCTTTATTGCCACCAGAACATGCAGCTAAAAACATGCTAAGTACTAGTGTTAGGACTAAAAGCAATGAAAATTTTGACTTTTTCACTGATAGACCTCCTTAGATTGTTTTTTCTGAAAAATTGTACATTAGTTATTATACATGTAATTTACGGTTTGTACATGTTTTTTCAAAAAAATTTTACACTATTGTTATAATTGTTAACATCGACTTTAGATATACTATGATATAATTAGCATTTATTAGAAATTGAATATCTAACCCGACCAACTAGTTTTTTGCTTTAATGTTTTACGGAAATAATAATTTTAGAAAGGATCACCTAATGAAAACGCTTAAAACAAAGCTAAATTTAGCACTTTTATTATGCTCTCAAATAATTATTTTCATTCTAATGTTTTTCAGTAATAGCATTTCACTTTTAAATTACATAAATAAAAGCTTCTATATTTCAAGTCTGCTCCTTTTCATATCTCTAGCAATTTTTACAGTGAACACAGGATTTTTTGATGTCGTTACTAAATCATTTCGATTAATTTTTGCTGGAAAAGATGTAACAAGAGAAAACGTGGATGAAATGAGACCATTATCACAAATCATTACTATTAAATATTCTCCGTTACTGTTTGTAGGCTTTATTAATTTAGTACTATGTCTTGCAGCCCTCTTCTTCTACTATATGTAAGCGGTAGTTCTTGATTAAAAGACAATAGTTACTTATAATTTTTAATAAGCATCTTATTACATAATTGATGAATGATTTTAAGTTTGTGGTTAATATTTCTGCCACTTTTCCTTGTATTAGTTTGGAGGAGTGGTTTTTTTCCACTTAAAAGGAGGAACTTTCATGAAAACCATCTTCTCTGGTATCCAACCGAGCGGAATGATCACACTAGGAAATTACATAGGCGCATTAAAACAGTTCGTTGAGCTTCAAAATGAATATAACTGTTATTTCTGTATCGTAGACCAACACGCTATTACGGTCCCTCAGGATGCTCAGCAACTTAGAAAAAATATTCGTAGTCTCGCTGCCTTATACATTGCGGTTGGATTAGATCCAGAAAAAGTTACGTTATTTATTCAATCTGAAGTTCCGGCACACGCACAGGCAGGCTGGATGTTCCAATGTATATCCTATATCGGAGAACTTGAGAGAATGACACAGTTTAAAGATAAATCTGCTGGGAAAGACGCGGTTTCTGCTGGATTGCTTACTTATCCACCTTTAATGGTTGCAGATATTTTGCTTTACAAGACGGACCTGGTTCCAGTGGGAGAAGATCAGAAGCAGCATTTAGAGCTTACCCGTGATTTAGCGGAGCGCTTTAATAAGAAGTACAATGATATTTTCACTATTCCAGAGGTACGAATTGCAAAAGTTGGCGCTCGTATTATGTCCTTACAAGATCCAACGAAAAAGATGAGTAAGTCTGACCCTAATCAAAAGGCATTTATTTCTTTACTGGATGAGCCAAAGCAAATAGAAAAGAAAATTAAAAGCGCTGTTACTGACTCTGAAGGGGTAGTAAAGTTTGACAAAGAAAATAAACCAGGGGTTTCGAACCTTTTATCAATCTACAGCATCTTAACTGGAAAAACGATTGAAGAATTAGAGAATCAGTATGAAGGTAAAGGATACGGAGACTTTAAATCAGAACTAGCACAAGTTCTAATATCTGAATTTGAACCGATTCAGAAAAAATACCATCAGTTAATGGAATCTACTGAATTGGACGAAATCCTTGATAGAGGCGCAGCTAAAGCAAATCAAGTGGCTAGTAAAATGGTTAAGAAAATGGAAAATGCCATGGGGCTAGGAAGAAAAAGAAAGTAAATTAAAAAGGCTGGATATTCCAGCCTTTTTAATTTACTTTCGGACCATGCTCCATTTCCCATAACTTTTCAAAGAAAGGCTGGCCTTTTATTAAGTTTTCACAGAAGTTCTCATGCTTTAAGGACCAACCGTACTTTGTATTTTCATATAATTCCTGCCAAACATTTTCAAATGTTAAGTCTTGAATCTCCGAATACTTTTCTGGATTCCACTCTGTGTACCAGTATCTTACTTCTGCTGCGTTATTTGATGAGTGAAGCTGGTCTAGTGCCATAAATAACAACTGCTTTAATTGTCTCTCTTTTCTAGTTAACCCGTTCATTAGTTCTGGTGCTGGTGATAAAATATGAAATTCTTTTAATGAAGAATGATCATTAAATGCATACGGAATGTTGTCATGCTTATCGATCATCTCATAAACTAACTGCTCTTGCCGTGGAATTAATCTACTCTTTCTAATCGGAATATTGTAGCCGATAGTATCCACTACTAATATTCCCGTACCATCAGTGACGACAAAGCAATATTCTAACTGTATACGCTCGTGATTTTTACGTAAATATGCCTTTTGATAAACATCGTCCAATAGCTGCTGTGGGAGTTCAGAAAGATCATTTTCAATATAGTTAAACAACACTGACTCAACCTTCAACAATGGAACTTGATCTAGAAGTTCCACTCCGTCATCTTTCCGCCACTCATGAAAGTGACAGACATTGTATCCGTTCTCTTCTCCTTCAAACCAATTTACCCAAACATCATGAAGATACAACATGAATTAACCCCTCACTTCACAAACTGTTTGTCATTCAGTATGGGCAGGTTATCGTTAATTTATTCCTTTTATGAAATCTTAATCCAATTTATGTTTTATTCCTCTTTACCCGGAAAATAAATACTTAACCATATCATCAACATACCAACTAGGAATAGATAGCACTCTATACGACCCTTAATAAATTCAAGATAGTCCATTATCGTATAACCTGTTGTTAATAAGTTTAGGTACGCAACTGTACTTATCCCCCCGAGTACTGCTAGTCCAAAACCAGTAAGCAAAAGGAAAATCCTCATAATCATAGAGATTTCCCCACTCTCTCCATCGCCCTTCCCCCAGCTCTCTTTTCTACATACATATGTTACTAGTGGACAACTTATGTAAACAAAAAAAATCTACCAGCTTGAATTGGTAGATTTATCTGTTTGAATTAGGGTTAAATGCGTCTTTAAATCCTTCACCTATAAAATTAATGGATAAAATCGTGCCAGTTAGCACTGCTGCAGGCGGAATCCAAATCCACCATTTACTAGTCAACACATCAGGACTGCGCGCTTCCTGAAGCATATTTCCCCAACTTGGTATATTCATCGGTACACCAAAACCCAAAAAGCTAAGGCCTGTTTCTGCAACAATCATAACAGCTAACGTTAATGTTGCTTGTACGATTATTGTAGACATAACGTTTGGAAGTAAGTGCTTGGTAATAGTTTTAAACGGTGAGCATCCAATTGAAATTGCACTTAAAATATACTCATTTTCCTTTTCAGCCATTACTTTACTTCTTACGAGACGAGCTGTACCTGTCCAGCTCAGTACCGAAATAACAAAAATTAGGGTAGCTGTGCTAGATTCTAAGAAAATCGACTTTAATACAATAACGAATAGTAAGAATGGGAAGTTCATCATAAAATCAGTAAATCTCATCAACGCATTATCAACCCATCCACCGAAGAAACCTGCAGTTGCACCAACGATGGCTCCGATGGAAATTACTGAAATGGTAATAGAAAATGCAAGTAATAGTGACGTTTGTCCACCATGTAAGGTTCTAGCAAACACATCTCTTCCAGACTTATCTGTTCCAAAAAAGTGCTCAGCGGATGGCTCTTTACTCATCTGTGTAAGATTGATTTTAGCTGTTTCTTCAACTGGGACCGTCAAAGGTTCAGCAAAGATAGATAACAAAGTAACAATGATTAAAAATGCCAAACTAATCATGGCTATTTTATTTTTCAAAAATTTCCGGCGGGCGAGAGCCCATGGTGATTGGCTCTTCGGAGGCTTTATCATGCTCCCAACAGCCGCTGTATTTGGTTGTGTAACTGGTTCCATTCTCTCACCTACCCTAACTTAAACGAATTCGCGGATCTACTAATCCGTACAATAGATCTGCTATTAAATTACCTATTAATGTTAGAACCGTTAACATCATGGCAATCGCCATCATAACAGAATAGTCACGAGCATTAACTGACTCTACAAACAGATACCCGATTCCCGGATATGTAAAGATGGTTTCTGTAATAATTGCACCACCAAAAATACTGGCAATATCAAATCCTAGTAACGTTACAATTGGGATAATAGAATTTCTTAAAATATGCTTATTATAAATCGTTGATTCTTTCGTACCTTTCGCTCTTGCAGTACGAACATAATCTTTACGAGAGCTTTCGATCATATCATTACGCAAAAATTGTGTATAGGATGCAGTTGCGAGAGATCCTAGCACTAGAGCCGGCAATATCGTATGTTTCGCTTTACTAATAAAATACTCAAATGTTCCAGGTTCCACACCAGATCCAATACTTCCTGTGGCAGGTACCCAACCTAAATTAATAGAGAAAATATAAATAGCAACTAATGCTGCAACAAAGCTCGGAATGGCTAGAGCTAAATAGTTAAATCCAGAAATGAGGTAATCCCCGACACTATATGCGTATCGCCCTGAGAATCTCCCCATTAAAAAAGCTAAACAATACGTGATTAAAAGTGCAGATACTCCTAAAATAATTGTGTTTGGAAGGCGATCACCAACCAATTCCATTACTTCGCGTTTGTGTACGAATGAATCACCAAAATCTCCCTTGACCACTCCACTCATCCAGCGAATGTACTGTACATGAATAGGGTCGTTTAATCCCATTTTTTCACGCATTTCTTCTATATAAGCTGGATCTGAATTTAGTGGATCAATTTTACCAGATAGGGCATCCCCTGGCATAAGCTTTGCCAGGGAAAATACCACTACTGAGATAAGGAAAATAATTGGAATCATACCTATTAGTCTACGAATTGTGTATTGTAGCATGCTCAATTCCCCTTATCAAACTAAAATGTAATTTTCATTACTCCGTTACAGCCCATAGATGGAAGTCTTCTGTTCCGAATGGAGTAACTTTTACGTTTTGAACACGCTTATTGATTGCCCAAGGATCAACACGTTGTTCGAAGAAAATGATTGGTAACTCTTCATTAACTAGTTTTTGCCACTCATCATAATACTGTTGACGATGCTCAGTAATGTCCATGCTCTCATCTTCTGGGAATGTAACACCCTTCTTGATTAACTCATCAGACTCTTCAGAGTACCATCTCCACATGTTCCACTTGTCTGTAGATAACCAAATTCCTGCTGGATCTGGATCTGCAGCAAGTCCCCATGCACCCATGAATGTTTCAACAGAAGGGTCATCAGCTTCAATTGTGTCATAGAATAAGTTGAAGTCTTTTAATGCTCCACCGTTAAGCTTTGCATTTAGACCAATCGCTTGCCAAGATTGAATGATGAATTGAGCACGTGCTTCAGAAGTTTCAGCACCAGCCATTGCATCAAAGTTCACAGTAAATGGCTTTCCTTCTGGATCTTCAACGAAACCATCGCCATCTACATCTTTGTAACCAGCTTCATCAAGTAATTCTTTTGCTTTTTCTACATCAAATTCATAACCATTAATTTCAGAATCATCAATTTTAGCCCAAGAAACTGAAGGGAATGGTGTATTTAATGGTTTTCCTAAGCCGTTTGCAAAACCATCGATAAATGCTTGACGATCAATAGCGTGAGCCATTGCATGACGTAAAGCTTTGTTTTGGAATTTTTGGTTATCAGATACAACTACACCCTTTTCAGTGTCGTAATGACCCCAGTCAAATCCGATATAGCTGTAAGACATTGCATCTGCTTCAACTGCATTTACGTTTGGAAGCTCTTTAATAGCTGCCCATTGATCCTTCGGTGCTTCGATAACATCTACTTCACCGTTTTGGATTAAGCCTTGTGCTAAAGATCCGTCAATGATTTTGTAAACAACTCCGTCTAATTTCGCAGGACCTTGCCAGTAATCATCAAAGCGTTCAAATTCAATCATTTCACCTGCAACAATGTTCTTAACCTTGAATGGTCCTACCCCAATTGGGTTTTTACGAATTTGCTCAGAATCAGGTAATTCTTTAGAAGAAATATCTCCATAGTAATGCTTTGGTTCTGGATATACCCAGATATTATCTAGTAAGTTTACAGATGGTTCTGTAACTGTTACCTCAATTGTGTAGTCATCAATTACTTTAATACCTTCGATTGTGTCAGCTGTTCCATCATGGTATTCTTGAGCACCTTTAATCATAGCTACGTTAGCAAAACGTGCCCCTTCATAAGTTGGATCTGCGATTAAGTACCAAGCATACTCCATATCTTCTACAGTAAGCTCTTCTCCATCATGCCATTTCACGCCTTCTTTAAGCTTAAACGTTAATTTCATATGGTCTTCAGAAAGTTCCCATGTAGCAAGGTTTGGTTGTGGTGTTAAATCATCACCCGTTTTAATTAAAGCTTCATGCATAAATTGAAGAGCATTAACATCATCTTCTCCTTCGTAATATGCATAAGATAAAACACCTTTGAATGGTTGTGTATAACCAAATGTTACTGTACCGCCTTCTTTTGCTTCTCCAGCTGGCTTATCACCCTCTGCAGGCTCTTCGTTAGCTGTTTCCTTTGAACATGCTGCTAAAAATAGAGACATGATCAACATGACAGAAACAAGCCAAAATGCTGACTTTTTCATTGTTTTCCCCCCGGAAATAGTTTTTTTCTGCTAGTTGTATAAATGACAAGCGACTCTATGCCCAGGCTTCACCTCCTTTAAAGTTGGCTTAACCTGCTGACATTCAGGAATTGCATGTGCACAACGCGGATGAAAGGTACACCCTTTTGGTGGATCAATCGGGCTTGGCACATCACCTTCTAGAATAATTCTTTCCTTCTTTTTTCTTGGATCTGGCTCTGGAATAGCAGAAATTAAAGCTTGTGTATACGGATGCAACGGCTCTGCATATAAGCTATTTTTCTCCGCAACTTCAACTAGTCCACCTAAGTACATTACTCCGATTCGGTCACTCATATGTTTTACTACACTTAAATCATGAGCGATGAACAAGAAGGTTAAATCAAACTCATCTTGAAGTTCTTTTAACAAATTTAAGACCTGTGATTGAACGGAAACATCTAGAGCAGAAACCGGCTCATCCGCAATTATTAACTTTGGCTTTAATGCAAGCGCTCTCGCAATACCAATTCTTTGTCTTTGTCCTCCTGAAAATTCGTGAGGATATTTGTAATAGGCATCTTCAGGTAATCCTACCTTTGTTAAGAGCTCCATTACTTCTGGTTTTAACTCCTTAGAGCTTTTATTTGTGAAATTTCTAATAGGCTCAGAAATTAAATCTCCGACCATCATCATTGGGTTTAAAGAAGCATATGGATCCTGAAACACCATTTGAAAATTTTTTCGTACCTTTCGAAGCGATACCCCACGAATATCTGTAATATCGTCTCCGTCGAAAATAATCTGCCCCTCTGTTGCATCTAATAGGCGCAATATAGTCCGACCAGCTGTCGATTTCCCACAGCCAGACTCACCAACAAGTCCAAGTGTTTCCCCTTTTTTTATTTCAAACGAAATATCATCTACTGCTTTGACAACAGCAACGGTTTTTCTAAAGATCCCACCCTTAATAGGGTAGTAGGTTTTAAGATTTTTCACCTCGAGAAGAACATCATTATTTCTCTTATCTTTTTTATCTAAGGTTGTTTCCTTAACTTCCATATTCATTATGCAAGACTCCCTCTCTTGGCCTGCTAGTTGGATACAGCAGGCAGGAAACTTCGTGCCCCTCGTCTGTTTCGGCTAGAAGTGGTGTGATACTTGTACATTCTGGCATCGCTTGAGGACAGCGGGCAGCAAACTTACAGCCGATCTTTGGCATGTTTTTTAACGATGGAACAATCCCTTTAATGGAACTTAATACCTCAACATCCTCATCCATCTGAGGGATAGCCCCCATGAGCAACTTTGTGTATGGATGTTTTGGATCGTGAAACAAGGTATCGACATCTGTTTTTTCAACAACCTTTCCTGCATACATAACGATGACCTCATCGCACATTTCTGCAACTACCCCAAGATCATGAGTAATTAAAATGACTGACATATCATTCACTTTTTGAATATCTTTAAGGAGTTCCAAGATTTGTGCCTGAACCGTTACATCAAGAGCTGTAGTCGGTTCATCAGCAATCAACAACTTCGGTTGACAAGCGATTGCAATCGCTATCATTACTCTTTGCCTCATACCTCCAGAAAGCTGATGCGGGTACTCATCAATAATTTTCTCTGGTCTTGAAATACCTACACTCTTTAACAAGGCAATACTCTTTAATCTCGCTTCTTTTTTCGAGATTTTCATATGATTAAATAACACTTCTTGAATTTGAAAGCCGATTGAAAATACTGGATTTAGCGAGGTCATAGGTTCCTGGAAGATCATTGCAATCTCTTTTCCACGAATACTATTAATCTCTTTATCTGACATTTGCTCTAATTGAACACCTTCAAATTGTATGCTTCCTGACTTAATTTTACCGATACCTTTTGGTAGGAGCTTCATAATTGATAAACTCATTACTGATTTACCGCAACCTGATTCACCAACAATTCCAACAATTTGCCTTGGTTTAACAGAAAATGACACATTATCCACTGCATTATAGTATTGACCATCAATAGAAAAAGCAGTTTCTAGGTTTTTCACCTCAAGCAAAGGTGTATCTTTATGTAATTGAGTATTTACGCTCATAGGACACCTCTTACGTTTTTTTAATTATTCAGTTAATTGTTCTATTTGATTAAAATATTATTACAGTTAAATGACAATTGCAAGATTTTTTTAACAATTGGAAACATTCAAGTTATTGAGAAAACAAAAAAAGCCTCTACTTTAAGGCTTTAAAGTATATTGGAACCCCTTGATACAACTAGGTTTCTTCGAATTTCGTAATATAATATTTTCCTGGAATTGTAAATGAAGTTTTTGTAGAAAAGTAATTTTCCTTGTAAGAGTTTCTAACAAGGTAATACCCGCATGCATAACCTAATAGTTTGGGATATGCACCAAAACCAAATAATAATTGATCATGTTGTTTCTCTGTTTTTTTTAATTTTAGATTTGACATGATATATTTCTTCATGTACATTTCTATGTCTTCCTTACTATAGAAATGACACCAATCAGCCAAGTATTCTTTTCCACAGTTTTTTTCAACTTCTAATTCTGCTAATCCTTCTAAAATAATCGAGTCTAGTAAAGTGAACTCCAACGGATTCCTGTTTTGTTTTTTCATCCGGCACACATGATGATATTCATGGACAAATAATGCCTCTAATTCTCTTTCATCCTCATAATCTCCGATAAATAAAAACATTCTATCTGGAAAAGAAACCCCAGATTTTCTAGTTTTCCGCATTCTAAAAAATGTAGTGTACGATTGAGTAATAGGAAAAATATAGATGTTCACTTGGGGTCCATTCCACTTTTTTTTATACTTTTCATAAATTTTGTTAATCGTTTCCCATGTTTTCTTCTTTTTTAATATCTCATATGTTTGAAAGCTAGCACGGTTTGGATGATACATACCAAACGAGGAAAGATATTCATATATAGGTTTTGATTCACTTTCGTCAAACTCTTTTAAAAATCTTTCACATATAGCAACAGGATTCGAAAATTCTTTGTCTAGCCATTCATCCGTACGTACAACTACCACCCAACTCCCCCATTTCTTTTACTCTGTAATAGCATATTATGAGAAAAGAACGAAAACTTGATTAAAGCCATAAAAAAACAGAGCGGATATTACTCCACTCTGATTTATTTTACTTATATGCTTTAAAAACGATTGTTGCGTTATGACCACCAAAGCCAAGTGAATTACTCATTGCTACTTCGACTTCTTGTTTTCTAGCTTCATTCGGTACATAGTCTAAATCACATTCTGGGTCTGGAGTTTCATAGTTAATCGTTGGTGGAATCATGCCTTCTTTAATCGCTAATACACTAAAGATCGCTTCAACTCCCCCTGCTGCTCCAAGCAAGTGACCTGTCATTGACTTTGTTGAACTCACTGCAAGCTTATAAGCATGTTCACCAAATACTTCTTTAATAGCTAAAGTTTCAAAGCGGTCATTGTAATCGGTGCTTGTTCCATGAGCGTTCACATAGTTCACTTCATTGACGTTTAAACCGGCATCGTTTATCGCCATTTTCATTGCTCGTGCTCCGCCTTCTCCACCTGGTGCTGGTGCAGTAATATGGTAGGCATCACCTGTTGCTCCATAGCCAACGATTTCTGCATAGATTTTTGCCCCACGAGCTAATGCATGCTCCAATTCTTCTAATACGACAATTCCTGCTCCTTCTCCAATAACAAAGCCATCACGATTTTGGTCAAAAGGACGACTTGCCTTACTTGGATCTGGATTCGTTGATAGTGCTGTGTTTGCACAAAAACCTGCAACAGACATTTTTGTAATAGGCGCCTCCGCTCCACCAGTTACCATTGCAATTGCATCTCCTCGTTGAATAACCTTAAAGGCATCACCGATTGAGTTAGTCCCCGTTGCACAAGCAGTTACTGTACAAGAGTTAAATCCTCTTGCTCCTAGTGTAATAGAAACCTGACCTGTTGCCATATCCGGAATCATCATTGGTACGAAGAATGGACTAACTCGTCGATAGCCACGACTTAAAAATGTCTCATACTGACTTTCAAACGTCTCCATTCCACCGATACCCGATCCAATCCAGACACCAATATTATGTGAGTTACTGTCATTAATCTCAAGTCCTGAATCGTCAACCGCCATCTTTGCTGCTGCTACTGCATAATGAGTGAAACGATCCATTTTTCGAGCATCTTTTTTATCAATAAAATCTTCAACTTGGAAGTCCTTTACCTCTGCAGCTACTTTTGCTGGGTATTCATCTGCATTTAGTCTTGTAAGCGGCCCTACACCAGATACACCTGCTAATACATTGTTCCATGCTGTTTCAACGTTATTACCAACTGGAGTAACAGCGCCAACTCCTGTTACAACAACTCTTTTCTTTGTCATGTCTGGCAACTCCTTTGATTTTCTTAATAAATATAAAAACTAAAATAATTACCTGCCCCAACGCATAGCAATGGCTCCCCAGGTTAAACCTCCGCCAAAGCCTACCATTACGATCAAATCATCTTCTTTTATTTTATCAGCTTCTACCTCTTCTACCAATGAGATCGGAATGGAAGCTGCTGAGGTATTTCCATATTTATTAACTGTTTTAGACATCTTTTCTTCAGGTAGTTCTAGTCTTTGTCTAGAAGCCTCCATAATTCGAATATTTGCCTGATGGGGAATTAAGAAGTCCACATCTTCCTTTGAGAGTCCTGCCTTTTCTAGGACATTTACGCTGCTTTCTCCCATTTGTCTGACTGCAAATTTGAATACCTCTCTACCATTCATTACGATGTAATCTTCTTGGTAAAGATGCTTTCCACCTGTACCGTCTGCTCCAAGTTCAAAAGAAAGGATCCCTCTGCCTTCCGTTACTTTTCCCATGACTACCGCACCGGCACCATCGCCAAACAATACAGCTGTATTGCGGTCCTGCCAGTCCGTAATTTTTGATAATTTCTCAACACCAACTACTAGCACATATTTATAGCTGTCGCTCTCAATAAACTGCTTAGCGGTAATCATTCCGTACATAAATCCTGCACATGCCGCACTAATATCCATTGCCGCAGCATTTACTGCACCTAATTTCTCCTGTAACATACAAGCGACAGAAGGAAACGGTTGATCTGGTGTCACCGTCGCTACTAATATTAAACCAATTTCCTCAGGTGAAATCTCAGCATCTTCAATGGCTTTTTTTGCAGCTTCGAAGCCTAAATCGGATGTATTAACGCCTTTTTCAGCTATTCTTCTTTCTTCAATACCTGTTCGTGTGCGAATCCACTCATCAGAGGTGTCGACCATTTTTTCTAAATCCGCGTTTGTTAACACTTTATCTGGAAGACATCTACCAATACCGATAATTCCCGCTTTCATGTTCCCAGCTCCTTTATATAACTACCTTTATTATCAATTATTATGACTTGGTACTAAAATTTTAACAGTAGTTCCCTGTTTTATCAATCTTTTTATCCTATTTATGTACATTCCCCTTTTATCGTCCATACATTCTATATTCCATTTCATAACCTATTATAAGGGCGAAAGGAGGTAGGATGATGCTGAGCAATAAAGAAGAAAAAGATCCCTTTTCAGCACTTATGTTTCCATCGAGAAGAGAACCTAATCAAGAGACGGAGCAAATGGACAGTGTTGATGGAATGTCCGAGCACGAATGGCTATTCGGAAAAAGAAAGTCACACCCAAAAGACGACTCTTTGAATAATAGTCCTAAAAACCAAACAGCCATCGAAAAAGCAATAAACAATGTAAATATACCCGAACTGATGAATCATTTTGACACATTAATGACATCTGCACAAAGCCTAAAACCTTTATATAAGCAAATCAAGCCGGTCATTTCATCATTTTTAAACTCTAAAAAATAAATAAAACAAGGCTGATAACTCTATTGTTAGAGGATCAGCCTTGTTTTTATTCTTCTTGCTTTGCATCTTTTACTCCAAGTTCATATGCTTCTTGCATGACCTTCGTAAACAAAGTCATAAATGGCTGAATGAGTTCCATAGATAATTCAATACCAGCATTTTCTAATTGCTCCTTAGCCTCCGGTAAATATTTCATAGCAATTCCCATAAATTCCATTGTTTTGTCTTGAGACATGTTGAAAATCCTCCTATTGATTTGGCAATTTACCAGTTTCTTTATATTTTGTAATTAAAGCTGTTATTTCATCCTCAAATGCTTGATCCACATCGGGACTGAACTTCCCTAAGGAAATCACCTGATCTTGAAAATCAAAGGAAAGGTTTCCTGATTGCAACTCGTTCTTGCTGTATTTTTCAGCAACTAATTCATATAGTTTATCTACGTGCTGAACGGTGCTAGTCAGAACCGTTGATTCCCCTAAATCAGATTGATCGGAAATAAACCCTATTGCATACAATCCGTTTTCTTTTATTTTCTCAATAACTGGTACATTGTATCCGTCACCAGCTGGATAGATTACATCCACCTTGTTCTTTATCATATGATCCAAAAAGCTTAAGGCCTTATCATCATCATCCCAATGGCCGACATAATCGATTTGTACAGCTACATCCTTATTTTGGTATTGAGCTCCCTCAAGAAATCCTTTTACTTCTGGCTGCCATTCATATGCAGCGATAATCCCTATTTCGTTGGTTTTTGTCATCTTCCCTGCTACCATTCCACCAAAAAAACCCATCGCATATGCTTCAAAGTTTAAGCTCGTGGTATTTTTCTCAAGAGCATCACTATTAAAACTAACAAAATGAATTTCAGGGTACTTATCTGCTAGGTTGTTAAAATATGGACCGTACTCATTGCCATGTCCAAAAATGAGATTAACTCCCTTTTGTTCAAACTCTTTTACAGCTCTTTCAACGATTACTTCCGAGTTCATGTCTTCTTTATAATAAACGTCAACTTTAAAACGGGATTGAATTTTCAACATTCCTTTATACCCTTTAGTCCCCCAAACCTGATCGTTGATTGTGTCTGGAACCAATAATCCGACCTTTTTCAGCTCGCCAGAAGACATAGGTTGTCCACAGCTTGTCAGGAAGGGCAGGCTTAAAAGAAGTAACACTCCAACCCGAACAAACATTTTACGCATTTTCTTTCCGCCTTTCAAAAGGACATTCAACTTAAAAAATGAAAGTCCAATTCACTTACTATTTATCTATTACATTCTACCTTTAACATATAAAGAATGAAAAGTTTTTTTTGTTTTTACAGAAATCCTACTATGTCCATTATTGCTCTAAAGATGGAAGTAAACTCTTTTCGTTCATATGCTTCATGGGATAATGATATAAAAAAATACATTACATTTCCATCATACTCATTTTCGTTCCGTTTCTCCCACTCTGTGAAAGAATGAATAATTACAATTGAGGATTTAGAATTTGAAGCAATAGACTGTAACTTCCTTTTTAGATTATTATACTCATCCATCCAAACACGCTTTACGTTGTCATCAAGGCCATTCAAAAAAACCAACGTTGATGTTGTAGTGAAATCACCTTGTTGAAGCCATTCATTTAATCCAATTTCTTCAAAATTGGCATTTCTTCCGATCTCCATCCTTCGATTGTTATAGATCGTTTCATCTCCTGTTTGCAGATGAATCCCTATTACTTCATGCCCTTCTTCTAATAGTAAAGCGGTCATTTCGAATCCGAGCTCCTCCAAAGCCCCTAGTACAAGTACCTTGTCCATAAAAAAAGCCTCCCTGTTACTCGATATACCAGTATATGCGCAGGGAGTCACCACTATTCTAAGTTCTTTATTATAGTACTTTTTCATGCTGTTTTAGAAATTTTGTAACTTGTTGAGCGATTTGTTGCTTTTTCTCTGGCAACATATAACACACCGTAACAGGTGCATTCGCATCCTCCCACTTCACTGACAATTCTTTTAGTAAATTGGATTGTTTATATGCACGATTTCCAGACAGGACATGAATAATCTTCGTTGGGGTTTTCGGTTTCTCATGTTGGTCACCATGCTCACTGATTAGTAACTCAACAATCTGATGATGCTCTTGTTCGTAGGATTGAGACAATTCTCTCATAAGCTTCTTATAAAAGAATTTATGTTCCTTTTCCTGCTCTAAATGGTCTTTCAAAGAAAGAATAGGGTTGATAAGCACCGTTGAACGAATATTCTCCTCCATCATATCAATAAGCTTTAAAGCAACAAGTGCTCCCATGCCTTCAGCTAAAATATGAATATTTTCATTAATTATTTCTGTACGGATAATATACTCATAGAGTCTTTTCGCTAGCTTAACGGCCTTGTCACTTCCCCAATGCTTTCCGTAAAGGTTGGAATAAAAGACCGTGTAGCCTGATTCTCTGAGCTTCTGAATGAGTGTCGATTTCCCTTCATTCTGCGTCCAAAAACTACTTTTTTCATCAACAAAATGTCTTTCATCACCAATAATTAAGATACCGAAACCGCGTGGTTTTTCGGGATAATGAATCATATTCCATTCGGTATCCAGTTTAAAGTTTCGGTTCTCCATACTAAAAACTCCTTCAACGTCATTTTGCTCATAATAATGTATGAATCATTATTTAAAATGAAAGGGAGATTAGCCTAAATTCGGTGGATTGACTGATAAATTTCTATCTTGTTTTGTCAATATTCATTTATTATTTTATAGCGATATGGTAAGATGAATGAAGATTTCAATATGTAAGAGGTGAAAAAAATGAGTTACTTTTGGACATTTTTCTGGACGTTCTTATTAGTACAAATGCTTTCATACGTCGTTTCGTCCATGATTGGAGTCGCGTTTCATTTTGAAACCGGTGCCATAGTAGGAGTGATTGTTACGGTACTAATTTTTGTTATTGGTGCTGTTTTACCAAATGAGCCAAATGGTCATGAAACACATTAATCTTTATGTTTGAAAAAAGTCATCCATATTCGAGGGATGACTTTTTAATTTGATCAGAGGATATTTAATTTTATTTTACCGTCTACCAATTCAATCTGTACAGTGTTTTTCTCCTTAACCTTACCTGAAATAATTTCCCTGGCTAATAGGGTCTCGATATTTCGCTGAATATATCTTTTTAAAGGTCTAGCACCGTATATAGGATCAAATCCATGGGTAGCAATATACTCTCTTGCTGTATCCGATATGTCTACTTGTATATTTTGTTCCTTAACCCGCTGATTCAATTGATTTATTAATTTGCTAACAATTTCTTTTATTGCTGATAAATCTAAAGGGTTAAAGGTAATAATTTCATCAATTCGATTTAAAAACTCCGGGCGAAAATGAGTTCTTAATAACTGAAGTACTCTTTCCTTTCCCTCCTCCTTATTGGATTGGTTTTCTAACAATATATGGGAACCAATGTTGGATGTCATAATTATAATTGTATTTTTAAAATCTATCGTTCTTCCTTGAGAATCGGTAATTCTTCCATCATCTAACATTTGTAATAAAATATTAAATACTTCTGGATGAGCCTTCTCAATTTCATCTAAAAGAATCACTGAATAAGGCTTTCTTCTCACCGCTTCCGTTAGTTGTCCACCTTCTTCATAACCGACATATCCAGGAGGAGCACCAATTAGTCTAGAAACGGCATGCTTTTCCATGTATTCAGACATATCAATTCGAATGATTTGGTCCTCGCTATCAAATAATACTTGCGCAAGTGCTTTCGCTAATTCTGTTTTACCAACACCTGTTGGCCCAAGAAAAATAAACGAGCCAATTGGTCGATTGGGATCCTTAATTCCAGCCCGCGCTCGTAAAACCGCATCTGAAACGAGTTCAACCGCCTCAGATTGTCCTACTACCCTTTCTTGTAAAATGCTTTCTAGTCGAAGAAGCTTCTCTCTTTCTCCCTCTACTAACTTCACCACAGGGATACCTGTCCAGCGAGAGACGATATTTGCGATTTCCTCCTCTGTAACCTCTTCACGAAGCAATCTTTCCCCTTGCTTCGAATTCATTTCTTTCTCCAACAGTTGAAGCTCTTTTTCAGCTGTCGGAATCTTTCCATGTCGAAGTTCTGCTGCACGATTTAAATCATACTGGTTTTCTGCGTCTTCAAGCTCTCTTCTTAATTTCTCAAGTTGTTCTCTTTTTTCTTGGACCTTTTGAATTCCTTCTTTCTCCATTAGCCACTTAGCCTTCATCGTAGCGACTTTTTCTCTTACGTCTGCCAGTTCCTTCTGTAGTAGATGAAGACGTTCTTTACTCTGACTATCTTCCTCTTTCACTAATGCCGCTTCTTCTATCTCTAATTGCATCACTCTACGAGATACTTCGTCTAACTCGGTTGGCATTGAGTCGATTTCAGTACGAATTAAGGCACAAGCTTCATCAATTAAGTCAATCGCTTTATCCGGCAAAAAGCGATCTGTAATATACCGGACAGACAATAGTGCGGCTGTTACGATTGCTCGATCATGAATATTAACTCCGTGATGAATTTCAAATCGTTCCTTTAGCCCTCTCAAAATAGAAATGGTATCCTCCACATTTGGTTCCTGTACGACCACCTGTTGGAAACGGCGCTCTAATGCAGGATCTTTTTCAATGTATTTTCGATGTTCATCAAGTGTTGTTGCACCTATACAGTGCAGTTCTCCTCGAGCAAGCATCGGCTTTAACATATTCCCGGCATCCATTGCTCCTTCTGTTTTTCCAGCTCCTACGATTGTATGAAGCTCGTCGATAAACAGAAGGATCCGGCCATCACTCTTCTTAACTTCATTTAATACTGCTTTTAATCTTTCCTCAAATTCACCACGAAATTTTGCGCCTGCAATTAAAGCACTCATATCAAGTGAAAAAACGGTTTTATCCTTTAATCCTTCCGGGACATCCTTTCTTACAATTCGTTGAGCAAGTCCCTCGACAATGGCCGTTTTTCCAACACCTGGTTCTCCAATTAAAACAGGATTGTTTTTCGTTTTCCGCGACAAAATTCGAATCACATTCCGTATCTCCGCATCCCGTCCAATTACAGGATCCGTCTTTCCCTTTTTCACCTCTTCTACTAAGTCACGTCCATATTTATTTAATACATCATAAGTTGATTCTGGATTCTGTGAAGTCACCTTTTGATTCCCCCTAACCTCATAAATAACTTCAAATAATCTTTCCTTATTAATTTTATTTTTCTTCAAATATTGACTAAATTCCGTTTCTTGTATGCTGGCTGCTGCTAACAATAGATGTTCTACAGACATGTATTGATCCTCTAATGCATTTTTCTCTTTTTCTGCTTCGAGGAGAAGTTTTTGTAGGAGAGAGGTTATATATATATTGGTTTGTGTATTTCCGCTTAATACCTCAGGCTTTCTCTTTCTAATTTGCTCTAGGCTATTTAAGTACGGATCTACAGAAATCTGAAGACGTTCCATAATCATAGTTGCTAAGCTGTCCTGCTCTTTGAAAAGAGAAATAAAAAGGTGAGCTTCATCTATCTCTTGATGGTTTGATTTTCTGGCTAGCGCTTGAGCCTCCGAAAACGCCACCTGCACCCGCTCAGTCATTGATTGAAAATCCATAAGGCTCCTCCTTTGACCATTTTTGACCTTTACTCAATTTCTATTATAATCCATTTTTCGCATAAGTAAAGCCATCCATAGAGGATGGCTAGCTTAGTTATGAGTGTACTTTGGAGCATATGTCCATTGGCGCTCGTCATTTGTTGATTCTGGGAAACGTTCGCCTGCTTTTAGTTTGATTTTTTTAGGGTTTGAAACACTGGATCCTGTATCACCAATTTCTATATAGACACCATTATTTGGTGCCTTATCACCTGAACGAAAACGATGATTTTGTCCCATAATCCCACTCCTTTCTAATGGTCGATTATAGTATTACCCAAATAAAAAAATCCCTGCGAAATCGCAGGAATCCTTTTTTATCCAAGTAATTCAACTAATAAAGCCTTTTGGGCATGAAGTCGATTTCCAGCTTGATGGAAAACAACTGAGTTTTCCCCATCAATCACCTCATGTGATACTTCTTCCCCACGGTGAGCAGGTAAGCAATGCATGAATAAATAATCAGGCTTCGCATGCTTCACAAGATCTACATTTACTTGATAATTGGCAAATGCTTTTAGGCGAATTTCATTTTCTTCCTCTTGACCCATACTCGTCCATACATCTGTATACACAACATCAGCTTGATTTGCTGCTTCAACAGCATCGTTTGTAATATGAACGGAACCGCCAGATTGTTCAGCAATTTCTTTCGAATACGCCACTATCTCTGGATTTGGTTCGTATCCAACTGGACTTGCGACAGCGATATGCATCCCCATTTTCACTGCACCAATAATGAGGGAGTGTGCTACATTATTGCCATCACCAATATAGGCAATTTTAAGTCCTGTTAGTGAGCCTTTACATTCCATAATCGTTTGAAGATCAGCTAGTGCCTGGCATGGATGATACATATCTGTTAAGCCATTTATGACGGGAATTGACGCATGCTTGGCAAGCTCTTCAACCGTATGGTGATAATGAGTACGGATCATAATTCCATCAATATACTCTGATAGCACCTTGGCCGTATCAGAAATCGGTTCTCCTCTTCCAATTTGCAAGTCTTTTCCGTTTAAGTACATAGCCGATCCACCAAGCTGAATCATTCCTGCTTCGAATGATACACGTGTTCTTGTGGAAGACTTATCAAATATCATCCCTAGAATTTTCCCTTTTAGTGGCGTATATGACTCTCCAAGTTTAAAAGCATTTTTGATTTTTATTGCGTTTGTTAAAAGACCATTAATTTGTTCAGAAGAGTAATCTCTTAATGTTAACATATCCTTTAAGTCAGCTTTTTTCTCATTGGTTTTAACCGAAATCATGTAAGCTTCACCTCTCTTTTCTTTGATAACCATTCATTAAGTGAATGCACGGTAAATTCTTTTACTGTTTGCCCAGCTAGGAAAGCTACTAATGTTTCTTCTTCTGTAAATGTAAGCACACGATTTTTCGTAGCTGTTTCCCTTACATTTTTGTCTTCAAGTCCTTGATCAGGGTTATAATAAGCAATAATTGCTTCTTCTTTTACTTTGTTTGCCGATAATTCTTTTGCTTCTACAATTGCTTCTTCATCTATTCCTGCTTGTTTGATTTCTGAAATATAACATGGTTTTACCGCAACTTTTCCAGTTGGTCGGTCTTTCAATAAAGTGTGGAAGGACTTCTTCAAAGCTTCCTCATAAGTTATTGCTAGACTTATACCTTCTCCAGTTGATCTCATTTCTGGGCTCACCTTTGAATCTAACCCTTTTAATGCATAATTCGAAAATACCGGGTACTTCACACATACAAATGGAAGGTCATTTAAATTCAATGATTGATCATGTTTCGACAGCTGGTATTTCCCAAGCAATATTTTTGTCGCAATTTGAACTAATGGTACACCTGTAACCTTACTTATAATCGGTACCGTTCGACTAGCTCGTGGATTAACTTCTAGTACATATACATCTTCTTGATCAATTATAAACTGTATATTTAGAAGGCCTTTATACTTAAGATGGGTAGAAATTTTTGTTGCATAAGAAAGCATTTTCTCTTGAATTTTTTTTGATAAAGTGTGAGGAGGTAATACAGACAAACTATCGCCGGAATGGACGCCTGTTCGTTCAATATGTTCCATCACCACAGGTGCGAGAACATTTTCTCCATCACTGACAAGATCAAGCTCTGCTTCTATTGCTGGTAAAAATTGATCAACAAGGTATGGGAATTGTAAATCTGTTTCTTCAATAAATGCTTGAAGCTCACTTGATTCCTTAATAGTGACCATTCCTCTTCCACCGATAACATAAGAAGGGCGAATGAGGATTGGATAACCAATGGAGTTAGCAGCCAGGTTAAGCTCCTCAACACTGTTGACAAATTGGCCTTCTAGTCTTGGTATCTCTAATTCATCAAGAAGTTGATAAAATTTATCTCTTTCTTCTAGTACATCAATAACATCTGATCCAGTTCCTAAAATGGTTACTCCCGCTTGTTCAAGACCTTCCGCTAAGTTTATCGCAGTTTGACCGCCTAATTGAATGATAACCTCATTTGTTTCCTCTGCTTCTAACACATTCAAAATATCTTCAACCGTTAACGGCTCAAAATACAAACGATCAGCTGTAGCAAAATCCGTACTAACCGTTTCCGGATTATTATTGATCATAATCGTTTCTATACCTTCTTCTTTTAAAGCAAACACTCCGTGAACGGAGCAGTAATCAAACTCAATGCCTTGGCCAATTCGAATCGGACCACTGCCAACGATGACTACCTTTCTTTTATCTGAAGGAATTTGTTCATTTTTCCCAAAGTAAGTGGAGTAAAAGTAATTCGTAACTGCAGAAAACTCAGCTGCACATGTATCTACCATTTTGTAAGCTGGCAAAACATTGTGGTTCTTACGTGTTTCTCTCAGCTCTGCTTCCGTCACATTCCATGCTTCAGCTAGAAAACGATCACTAAATCCTTTTTCTTTAAAAAGCTGTAACTGTTCCGATGTAACAGATTGGATAGTTGCTTCATAAATTTCCTTTTCTAACTGTGCAAGCTTCTTCATATAGAACAAGAAGAAGAAATCTATCTTTGTCAATTCATGCAGCTTATTTACTTCTTCCCCACGTCTCATTAGCTCCATCAAAATGAAAAAGCGCTCATCGTTTTGTTTAGAAAGTTCAACATATAATTGTTCTTTACTTAATTTTTTTAAGGAGGACATCTCTAAATCCTGCACCTTAATTTCGAGAGAGCGAATGGCTTTTAAAAGTGCTCTTTCAAAGTTACGGTCGATCCCCATTACCTCTCCTGTTGCCTTCATTTGTGTACCCAACTTTCTCTCAATGGTTGGGAACTTATCAAATGGCCACTTAGGAAACTTAACTACGACATAATCCAATGCAGGCTCGAAGCTGGCAAATGTATCACCTGTTACAGGATTGATTAACTCTGATAACTCATAACCTACCGAAAGCTTGGCAGCCATTCTAGCGATTGGATAACCCGTTGCTTTTGAAGCAAGTGCAGAAGAACGACTTACCCGAGGGTTTACTTCAATTAAGTAATAATTTTTACTTACCGGATCTAAGGCAAATTGGATATTACATCCACCAACGATTCCAAGCGCAGAAATAATCTTAATTGAAGCAGACCTGAGCATTTGATACTCTTCATCTGTTAATGTTTGAGAAGGAGCAACAACGATTGAATCACCTGTGTGGATTCCAACTGGGTCTAAATTTTCCATATTACAAATGATAATGCATGTATTTGACGCATCTCGCATCACTTCATACTCAACTTCTTTAAAACCAGCAATACTTTTTTCAATTAAGCATTGATGGATCGGACTTTCCTTAAGTCCTCCTTGGACCAATTGGAGGAATTCCTCCTCATTTGATGCAATTCCTCCACCTGTTCCACCGAGTGTGTATGCAGGTCTAATGATAATGGGGAAACCAATTTCTTCTGAAAAGCTAACTGCTTCATCAACCGTATGAACGATCTTACTTTCTGGAACAGGCTCTCCAAGTTCGTGCATTAACTGACGAAAGGCGGAACGATCCTCACCTTTTTTAATGGACTCAATGGAGGTACCAAGAACCTTTACTCCGTATTTTTCAAGAATTCCATGCTCAGCTAATTGAAACGCAAGGTTTAGCCCCGTTTGACCACCTAGCGTAGCAAGTAACCCATCTGGCTGTTCTTTTATAATAATTTTCTCGATTACGTCTACTGTAAGTGGCTCGAAATATATAGCATCAGCAAAATGACTATCTGTCATAATGGTAGCCGGATTATTATTTACTAAAATAACTCGGTACCCTTCCTCTTTTAAGGCCATGCAGGCTTGTGTGCCTGCATAATCGAATTCTGCCGCTTGCCCGATAATAATCGGTCCCGAACCAATGACTAATATGGATGTGATAGATTGATCTTTAGGCATATGCAACTTGACTCCCATTATTTTCTTTAATTAATTGTAGAAATTCATCAAAAATATATTCACCCTCTGAAGGACCTGGGTTTGCTTCTGGATGAAATTGTGTTGTTATTAACTGATAGCTTTCGTGGTAAAATCCTTCAATCGTTGAATCATGTAAATTATAAAATCGAGTTTTCAGACCCGTGCCAGCTAAGCTTTTTTCATCAACATAAAAGCTATGATTCTGAGAAGTCATAAAAACAGTCTTCGTTTCCTTATCCATGACTGGATGATTCGCACCACGATGTCCAAACAATAATTTCTTTGTATCTGCTCCTAAAGCTAAACCGGCTAATTGGTGTCCTAAACAAATTCCAAGAGTCGGATATGCTTGAATGACCTTTGAGATATTAGGTAATAAATGTTTAAGATGCTTTGGGTCTCCAGGTCCATTGGACAATAGAATGCCATCCGGATTAAGCTTTTTTATTTCTTCATATGAGCTATTGTAAGGAACGGTGGTTACCTTGCAGCCTCTATTTAACAACGATTGTTGAATCGACTTTTTATTCCCAAAATCCATTAATACGACGTGAAAATCTCCTTCGTGCCCGTCCGTTGAGATCTGTGCCGAAGAAACTTTCGATACCTTTTCCATATCTCCAAGCTCGAAAGATTGTGGTTTATCAAAATCCGTGTTAATCATGGCAGGCATGGAACCCTCGTTACGGATTTGTTTCACCACTTCTCTCGTATCCACATGTTCAATTAGCGGAATACCCCATTTTTGTAAATATTCACTTAACGAGTATTTAGCTTGGTAATGAGAATGATTCATACAAGCCTCATATACAATGACCCCAGCAACATGTGGTTGTTTACTTTCAAAATCCTCAAGATTTATCCCGTAGTTACCAATTAGCGGATACGTAAATACGATGATTTGATCCTTATATGAAGGGTCAGTCAATACTTCTTGATACCCAGTCATTCCTGTATAAAATACAATTTCCCCGGACACTGGTTCATTGTCTGTTTTGACAACCCATTTTCCTTCGAACGTGTCACCACTTTTTAAATGCACATATGCTTTCATTGTTCCACCTCGTAAATTGTGAATATTTATATCCAAAACTTAATTTTTATGCAATAACCTGTAAAAAAGAGCAGCCATTTAGGCTGTTATATATGATTTTTGTAAGACCGTTTTAATTATATTAACCGCTTCATTAATTTGTTCCTCTGTGGCAGTTAATGGTGGCAGAAGACGGAGAACATTTTCGCCAGCTGGTAATGCTAACAATCCGCTTTCTCTTAAATCCTTTAGAAGTGATCCGACCGAATTTTGTAATTCAACACCAATCATTAATCCTGATCCGCGAATCTCCTTCACAACAGAAATCTCCTTTAATTCCTCTTCAAGTAAAGATTTCGTGTATTCTCCCTTTTTAACAACTGACTCTAAAAATTCGGGAGCAAAGATTGCTTCCATCGTAGCTATCGCAGCACTAATGGAAACTGGATTTCCTCCAAACGTTGAACCATGACTTCCCGGTCCAAAAAACGGCACCAGCTTCTCTGTACCGATTACTGCTCCGATAGGAAATCCACTTCCTAATCCCTTTGCTGAAGTCACAATATCAGGAGATAAATCGTACTGTTGAAAAGCAAAGGGCTTTCCCGTTCTACCAATCCCAGTTTGGATTTCATCAATAACAAATAATGCACCATATTCCTTACAAAGCTTTTCTACTTCTTTAAGAAATGCCTCTTCGCCTACATGAATACCGCCCTCACCTTGAATAACCTCAAGCATTATAGCAGCCACTTCATGAGACATTTCTTCTTTAAGTGACGTGATATCGTTAAATGGAACATAAACGAACGACTCGAGCATGTTACCATAGCCTTCTTTTATCTTGTCTTGACCAGTCGCTGACATTGTCGCAAACGTTCTTCCATGAAAGGACTGTTGAAACGTAATAATTTTTGTTCTTCCCGTTGCTTTTCTTGCGAGTTTAATTGCTCCCTCATTGGCTTCGGCACCACTATTTGCAAAAAATACTGCCTCTAACCCAGCGGCATCAGCAAGCATTTTTGCAGCAAGTACTTGCTTTTCTTGAGGAAACAGATTCGATACATGCCAGAATTGATCAAGTTGTATTTGCACAGCCTTTTTCACCACTTCTGGCTGATGTCCAAGGTTACAAACTCCGATTCCAGAAGTAAAATCTAAATATTTCTTCTCATTTATATCGTATAAATAGGAACCTACAGCCTTAGATGGCTCCACTTCCCATCTTGCATATGTTGGAAAAAGACCACTCATTGAAGAATCCCTTCCTTTCTACAAATCTGAGTACCAAGCCATTGGCCATTTTCATAAAATCCTTTTTTACCATTCACAATCATTACGCTCTTAAGCCCCATGTCTATTGCTGACAGTGCTGACTCAACTTTAGGAATCATACCACCATAGATCGTACCGTTTTCAATCAATTCACTAACTTCACGTTTATTAAGTTCTTTCTTCACTTGATTGTTTACGAGAATTCCATCCACATCTGTTACAAACAAGCACTGCTCTGCTTCTAAACCGATCGCAACCGCCGCAGCTGCGTAATCTGCATTTACGTTGAGCTTGACGTTTTGTTTATTTATCGCAATCGGTGTAATTACAGGTATATGTCCCGATTCAACCATTAGTTGAATGAGGTCTTTATTAATCTCTTGGACCTTACCAACATATCCAAGTCGCTCTTTGTCTAGGTATTCTGCTTGAATTAGATTAGAGTCACTGCCATTTAGTCCTACAGCTGTGAGCCTAAAATCATTCAGTTGTTCGACCAACTTACGATTGGTTTTACCTGTGAGCACCATTTCAGCAATTTGTAATGTTTCTTTCGTTGTTTTCCTTAATCCATTTACAAATTCAGGCATAATGTTTAGTTTCTCAAGCATGTCATTTATGTCCGGTCCGCCACCATGAACAATCACCACAGAATAACCTTTCTTCTTCATTTCTTTGATACTATCAAAAAAACTAGAAGACAATTCGTTTAATACACTTCCACCACATTTAATTACGATCGTTGACAACTTATGTGCCCCCTTACGTTCGATAGCTCGCATTAATTTTTACGTAATCGTAAGAAAGGTCACATCCCCATGCCTTTCCTTCCCCATCTCCAAAATGTAAATCGACGAAAATATGGATTGTATCATTTTCTAAATATTTCTTTGCGTCATCCTCTGAAAACACTTGAGGCACACTATTTAATAACATCGTTGTTTCACCAAGCTTAATATCTACAGTATCAACATTCACTTCGACACCCGCTTGCCCAATTGCACCTATAATACGTCCCCAGTTTGCATCAGCACCGAAAATAGCTGTTTTCACGAGATTGGAACCAACAATTTGCTTTGCAATTTTACGTGCATCGTCATTGGAAGCTGCACCTTTTACACTCACTTCAATTAGCTTTGTGGCACCCTCTCCGTCACGTGCAATTTGCTTTGCTAAGTCTTGGCTTGTATTTTTTAGTAACTCAATGAAAACTTCCCAATCTTTATGGCCTTCATGAAGCTCCTCATTTCCAGCTTTTCCGTTTGCCATTACAAGGACCATATCATTCGTAGATGTATCACCATCAACTGTTATTTGATTGAAAGACTTGTTCGTTACGCTTTTTAATGCTTTCTTTAAAGACTCAGGAGATATAGCGGCATCACAAGTAATAAAGCCAAGCATGGTAGCCATATTAGGATGAATCATTCCGGATCCTTTTGCAGCTCCACCCATCGTAACCTGTTTTCCGTCAATCTCAGTAGTGTAACAGCTGCTTTTCATACATGTATCTGTTGTTAAAATCGCCGTTTGAAATCCCTCAGCATCTTCTAGTGTTTGACCAAATTGTATTTCTGAAATGCCTGCTGCAATTCGATCCATTTGGAGGTACTCACCGATTACTCCTGTAGAAGCAACTGCTACAAAAGTTTCTTCAAGTTTCAGCTTTTCGGCTGTCAGCTTTCGCATGGAGTAGGCATCTTGTAGACCTCTTTCTCCTGTACAAGCATTTGCGCATGCACTATTTACAATCACCGCTTGTAGCTTTCCGTTTTCTTGAATACTATGCTGAGTTACCTTCAGCGGGGCTGCTTGAAACTGATTTAATGTGTAAACAGCCGCACTACTGGCAGGCACTTCACTATATATTAATCCAACATCTTTTCTAGAATAACGAAGGCCAGCGTGTACACCACCTGCATAAAATCCCTTTGGTGAGACTACACTACCACCATTTATTTTTTTTACTTGTGACACTTCCGATAAAGCTTCCATCCCTTAACCTCCTATTACGGATACAGTGGCATAAACTTCAAACCTGAATGACTCTCCAAACCAAACATGATGTTTGCATTTTGTACGGCCTGCCCTGCAGCACCCTTCATTAAATTATCGATTACCGATACGATTGTTAATCGGTTTGTTCTCTTATCAACGTGTAAACCTATATCACAATAGTTCGAACTTGATACATCCTTGATTGATGGAAAATAACCTTGTGGTCTTACTCGGACAAACGGCTCATTTTCATAATACGATTGATATAAATCTATGACTCTTTCTGTCTCCCAATCTGCTAAAAACTGGACATACATCGTGGCCATAATCCCTCTTGTTAACGGAAGAAGATGCGTGCTAAAGGTGATTGGCTGAATCTCACTATTCCAGAGCTTTAATTGCTGCTCAATTTCAGGAATATGCTGATGTTCATTCACCTTGTAAATTTTAAAATTCTCATTTACCTCTGCATACAAGGTTGCACGACTTGCTGCTCTCCCTGCCCCAGAGGTTCCTGATTTCGCATCAACGATAATACTCCTTGGGTCAATTAAACCTTCCTTTACAACAGGAGCTAACCCAAGTAAAGTAGCTGTTGGATAGCATCCGGGATTAGCGACCCAATTTGCCGCTTTTACCTGCTCCTTATTCCATTCGCTTAATCCATATACCGCTTCATCAATAATGGTCTCATTAGCAGGAGTTTTCTTATACCACTTTAGATAATCAGAAGAATCCTTTAACCTTAAATCCCCTGACAGGTCTATCACCTTAATATCTTTTTCAATAAATTGATCCACGAGGCTTGAGGACACCCCTGATGGAGTAGCAAAAAAGACTAAATCACTTTCTTCAGCAATTTTATCAGCATCAATGCTGCTCATTTTTTTATCAATAATTCCATAAAGATGTGGATATTCATCTGAAATGGCCACTTCTTCTTTTGTTGAATGAATGGAATGTATGTCGAATTCAGGGTGTGAGTGCAATATACGGAGCAACTCAACTCCACCATATCCGGTTGTTCCGATAATTGATACTTTCATTCCTTACCCCTTCCTGAATATTAATGCATATTTAATCATTCTATTTAATTTTTATAAGTTTTAATGTACCTTATTATAAAAATTGCTAACAATAAAATCAACCAATTTTTAAAACTATTTTCATTTTTTTTAGATTATTTTTAATGTTAGTACTTCTCACAAGAAATCTGCATAAACAATTACTCCTATTGGGAGGTTTTAAGGTTGACGAAATTGATTTTTCTTTTTACAGTTAGACTAGTTAATTAAAGTGGCTAGCAAAGCGGTCAGGCGGGTGACATCTCCATGAATACTTCCATACAGCTACAGAATTTTATACAATTGGCAAGGTATACACGTAAGATTGAAAAAGGAAATTATTTATTTCAAGAAGGCCAAAAAGCCGAAGAGTTATTTATCGTTATAAAAGGGAAGATCCAAATCAGCAAGATGGTCCCAGATGGAAGAGAACTGACCATTCGAATGTGCTCTACTGGAGAGCTTATTGGGGAAATCCCTTTATTTTGTGCATCACCCAAGTACATGTTGGACGCAAAGATTGTTGAAGATGGTGAGGTTGCAGTCATTCATAAGGATGATTTAGAGGATAAGCTTAGCACGGATCATTCTTTATCTTTACAATTTATGAAATGGTTAAACGGTCAGCTATTGAGAAACCAAACAAAATTCAGAGACCTTATTCTTCACGGTAAAAAAGGGGCATTGTACTCCACACTCATTCGTTTATGTAACAGCTACGGAATTGTTCGTGAACAAGGCATTGTCATAGATCAGCCCATGACCAATCAAGAGATTGCTAATTTTTGTGGAACCTCTAGGGAAGTTGCCAATCGCTTGTTAAGTGAATTACGAAAGAATAACATCATATCCATTGATAAAGGAATTATTACAATCCATAATTTGATGTTCTTAAGAGATGAGATTGATTGTGAAGATTGTCCAATTGATATTTGTAAAATTGATTAAAAGCACTCGGCAGATGAAAACACCGAGTGCTTTTATTTATGCTACTAGTAACGCTACTGTCATCAATCCAAAAAATAAAACAGCATTTACAATCTCTAAAATCCCTACTTTTTTTGCTGAGTAAGGCTTCCCGTAGAAGAAAATGGCTCTATATAAGCTTGGTAAGCTAGCTAATGCAATGATCCAATAGCCAATCATCAGCCACAGTATAACCACCAACAAATGATATCCCCAAGAGATTTGTTTGTATACTTCACTCTTTTTCTCGCGAATCATCGTTTTTACATAGAATGTACTTCCTATAAAAAAGAGAATGGAAGAGAAAAAGGCAAGCCAAGCTTTGTAACTAATTACTCCCTCCCCTAAAAAGCTACTTGCTAAGCCAGCAATTGCGAATACGATAATGGCACTTATATCATTCGTTAGTGCACGATCGTTGTTTTTGCTAGAAAAATACGCATTTATGCAAAAAAACGGGATCATAATCAGTCCAAAAAGAATAATAGAAGGTCTTGTCAATAAAGGGAATAACAGAAAAAACAAAGCTGGTAGCATGTAGATGATCGTCCATTTTTTATACAAAGAGAGCTTCTTTCTTTTAAATAATAACAACATTGGATATGTCGCCAAATATAGTAGTAACCAGCCCACAAAGAAAGGGATATGCTGCCAAAGGAAGCTCGAAGCAAGAACCCCTAACCAAAAAGGGATGATTAACATTGCCCAAGCACCATGCTGTTTTGGTAAAAATAATTTCATTGTCCTCACTCCTAGTGTTGTAGCTACTTATACTATAAAAGAATGAAGAGTGTTAGTAAGTGAATTGAATCACAGGTCAAAAAACTGCAAAGCACTTACGCTTTGCAGTTCCCTAGATTTCTTTGTTCATTTATATATTGTACAAGCCAGGTCATTGTATCGTTTTCGTTCCAAATGGGAATGTTCGTATTCATCTGTAACGGCTCGCAACTCACAAACGCCATCACATTCTCTAAACTTTTAAGAGCATCAAAATCTTCTCTATTTCGTAATAGTACAATTTTATGATATTTTTCATTTTTATGCCCTTCAATTACAATAACCTCTGGATTCATACTACATAAAATATGAACTTGTTCTTGTACACTCCATTCATCCTTCTCTACTTGAAGAAGAAGTCTTCCTTCTCCCTCAACTATTGAGGCAAAGGCACCAGAATGTATATGCTCCGAAGAGTCCTTTTTTTCAACTACATCAGGTTTGCCACCATGCCCATGATGCTTAATTGTAGCTACATATATATTTTGCTTGGATAGTTCTTGTAGTAGTTTTTTGACAAATGTTGTTTTTCCACTGTTTTGAAAACCGACTACTTGCACAATAATGGGGGTTACCACGGCCATTCGCTACCTTCTGAATCTTCTAACAGTAGAACATCAACAATCGTCTGAGCTTCAAATCCTCTTGTTCCACCTGGTAGGATAATAAATGAATTGGCCCCTGCCAAGCTCATCACGATATTTGATTTGTCTACTCCACTTGGTGAGGCCACTAACTTTCCATTAGCGATTGTAACTTTACTCCTCACAAAACGAGTAAATGGGTTTGCTTTTGGAAAATCAACTTCTAAAACGGCCTTTTCTCTTCTTAAATGTGGCTTCGTACAAAAAAGCATGGTACGAATGATTGGTCTCGCAAATAACTCAAACCCTACATAACAAGCAGAAGGATTTCCGGATAACCCAAATAATATTTTCCCATCTAAATGTGCTACTGTGGTAACACTTCCAGGTCTCATAGCTACTTTATTAAAAAGGACATCCGCTCCTAATTTTTTATAAATTTGAGGCAAATAATCGAAATCTCCAACCGAGACACCACCTGTAGTAATCAATAAATCAACCTCTACTATGGCACTTCTAATCGATTCATAGCATAATTCAAAATCATCAGGAAGTTTTCCGAAATACCTTACTTCGGCCCCAGAACGCTCGATTTGAGCAATAATCATATGAGTATTAGAGTTTCGGATTTTCCCCGGCTGTAATTCATCCTCTACTTCAAGCAGTTCTGTACCTGTAGCAAATAATCCAATGACAGGTTTTTTAGCAACCGGTACATCCTTATAGCCAAATGTTGCTAACATCGCTTGAATCCCTGGATTGATTTTTGTTCCTCTTTTTACAAGGACTTCTCCCTTTTTCGCATCCTCACCAGCGAAAGAAACATTATCTCCTGATTTATAAGATCGCTTAATGGACATATATGATTTTCCGTTCTTTTCACTCGTTTTTGCAAGTTCTAACATGACAACTGCGTCACAATTCATAGGCATCTGTGCACCTGTCATGATGCGAACTGCTTGGAATTCACCGACTTCCTTATTCGAAACGTAACCTGCACCAATATGATCAACTACTTCAAATTCAACAGCATTAGAAAGCGAAGCATTAGATGAATCAACGGAACGAATAGCAAACCCATCATATGGAGAACGATTGAAGTGGGGAACATCTGAGGTTGCAACTAAATCCTCAGAAAGGTATCGGCCATAACTCTCGTTTATGGAAACTAATTCTTGTTTGCCACGCATTGAATACGACATCACTTTTTTTACTGCTTCACCAACTTGTATCGGCGTTCTTTTTTCGATCAATTAAATCAACTCCTATATGGTAAGGTCCTCTGTTCACCTGTGTAATTATAAACAATCAATTAATAAATAAAACAGGACAAACATCACTTAATAACTTATTTTAGCGCACTTCTCATAACAATTTGAAGAAAATAGAAAACATTTATTTGAAAGTGTGATTCACATCACCTTAAAGTAAGACAAAATCATTTATTCTTAATTTGTAAATAAAAAGTATTTTTGGAGGGCAATTAAAATGACATATCCATTTCAAACTGACTCATTAGTAAAAGATATAGTAAATGAATTTCCAAAAGCAGCAGACGTGTTTAAGAGAAACCGAATTGATTTTTGTTGTGGTGGAAACATTCCTTTAGACGAAGCTGCTTCTGAAAAATCAGTAGATGCACATGAAATTATTCAAGAGCTTCAACAGCTTTTTGATATGTATGAAGGATCTAAAGAAGATGTAGCCGTATGGACAGATTCAGCCTCTGACGTAATTATTAACCATGTGATTGAGCATTATCATCGTCCTTTAGAAGAAGAACTTGCTAACTTAAGTCCTTACGTAACAAAGGTGGCAAAGGTTCATGGTGGACATCGTCCAGAATTGTTAAAGGTATACGAACTCTTTTACGAACTAAAAAAAGAATTGCTTGAACACACAGCCAAAGAAGAAGAACTCGTATTTCCAATGCTACAAAAGCTTGATACTACTACTGGCGAAACTCGGAGCGAAATGATTAAAGAGATAACCGAATTAGAAAAAGAACATGATCATGCTGGAGCTATTCTGAAGGAATTAAGAGACATTACATCTGACTTCCAACCACCAATGGATGCATGTGGTACGTATCGTCTAGTCTACAAAAGACTAGAATTATTAGAAGAACAAACATTTATGCACGTTCACCTTGAAAACAATATTCTATTCCCTAGATACATCTCATAAGAAAATAAAAACTACTTCTCGCAGAAGTAGTTTTTGTTTATCCCCCTATATAGGACATTTCGATTTTCTTTCTGTTTGCTATTGTTTCTTCCGTTCTTTCATCGGAATAACGATCATTTCTTCCGTTCCAAATGTCAGTAATTCTTTGTTCAATTTCCGAATCAGAGACACCGCTTCTCATAAAGTCACGAATATCGTGTCCGTTCCCATTAAACAAACAAGTAAAGAGCTGCCCATTAGCAGAAAGTCTCGAACGTGTACAGCTAGAGCAAAACGACTCCGAAACAGAAGTAATAAATCCGACATCTACGTTTGAACCCTTGTATCGATATCGCTTAGCAACTTCTCCAAAATAATCGGGATCAACAGGCTCTAACAAATAATGCTCATTTAATTGTTCATAAATTTCCTTTTTGGTTACAACGTCATCCATTTTCCATCCGTTTGTACTACCCACATCCATGTATTCAATAAAACGGAGTTGTAGTCCATTATCTTTACAAAATTGTGCCATAGGAACAATCTCTTGATCATTTAAGCCTTTTTTAACAACCATATTCAGTTTGACACCTAGGCCTGCTTTTTGAGCCGCATGAATTCCTTCTATGACAGGTCCTGTTTTCACACCACGACCATTAATCTCACCGAAGAGCTCATCATTCAAGCTATCAAGGCTTACATTTACCCTCTTAAGACCAGCATCCTTTAACTCCTCAGCATACTTTGGTAAAAGAACACCGTTCGTTGTTAAGCCAATATCCTTTAAACCCTTTATTTTAGAGAGCTTCTCAACAAGTAAAGGAAGCTGTTTTCGAAGGAGAGGCTCGCCACCTGTGAGGCGTATTTTTTCCACTCCAAGTCCTACAAATATATGAGCCAAACGCTCAATTTCTTCATAGCTGAGTAATTCATTTCTAGGTAAAAAAGCAAAATCGGGACCGAACACCTCTGCTGGCATGCAGTACTGACACCGGAAATTGCATCGATCGATAACCGATATTCTTAAATCTCGTAACGGACGGTTTAATTGATCAGTAATTTTATTTATGATAATCAACTCCATCGCAAGAGTATCTTGCATGCATTGTAGTATATTTTATTATAACGGTAAACCACTTTACAACATAACTATTTTATTAAACGTGAACATATTGTTACATCATTCGTGAAGTTATTGACAACAAATCTTATTGCCCTCATTGTAGATGATAGAATCATTATTGTCTAAAAAAGGGTGAATCCGGATGTCAGCAGTTGTAAAAGAAACTCATTCAATAGAGATAAAAGAACTTCTTCATCTGGCTGACCGCCGTTTTATTGGAGAAAAAAATACTTTTATCTTTCAAGAAGGAATGGAAGCAGAGGAAATGTACGTCATTCTGTCAGGGAAAGTACAGATTAGTAAAATTACATCCGATGGCAGGGAGCTATCATTAAGGATTTGCGGTAAAAATGATATTTGCGGAGAACTAACACTTTTTACTCATTCCCCTAAATATTTACTTAGCGCGAGGGTACTTGAAGATGCAGAAATTGCTGCCATTAATAAGGATGTCCTTGAGAAAGAAATCTTTCGAAACAGTTCTCTTGCCCTAGAGTTTTTAAAATGGATGAGCGACCATTTCAGAAAAACGCAAACGAAGTTCCGTGATCTCGTTTTAAATGGAAAGAAAGGCGCATTATACTCTACTCTGATCCGTATGACAAATAGTTATGGTGTAGAGGTACAAAGCGGGATCCTCATCGATCTTCCACTAACGAACCAAGAACTTGCCAATTTTTGTGGAACTTCCCGTGAAAGTACCAATCGCATCTTAAATGAACTAAAAAAAGAGAAAGTTATTTCTATAAAAAAAAGTAAAATCATCGTTCATAATCTACAATTTTTAAGAGACGAAATTGGTTGTGAAAATTGTCCAAAGGTGTATTGCAGTATTGAATAAATCGGAGTGCAGGAATTTCTGCACTCTGATTTTTATGCTTTCTTTGATCTTAAAGCCTTAGGCACATAAACACAAAATGGTTCACTTTCTAGATAATCACCTGTCATGGCATATGCTCTTGATCGTGAGCCACCGCATACATATCTGAACTCACATACGCCACACTTGCCTTTATATTTATCAGGGTTCCTTAAGTCTTTAAATATCGGTGATTCTCTGTAAATCTCGGCTAACGACTGCTCACGCACATTCCCTGCTTTTATTGGTAACAGCCCACTTGGGTACACATCCCCGATATGAGAAATAAATACAAAGCCGTTTCCGTCGTTAACCCCCTTAGGAGCTCTTCCTAACCCATCAATACTTCCTGTTAATCCCTGACTAGTTAAGGCATCCAAATAAGAGATATTTTCCTTTTTCTTCTCTTCTTTCATTTTTTGCTGAATAAACACACGTCGATAATGTTGAGCCGCTGTCGTTTTTATATCAAAAGGTACGCGTTTGCTCAGCTCTTGAAGCCAGATAAATACTTTCTCATGCTCTACTGGAGAAATCATATCTTTTTCTTGCCCTCTACCAGTTGGTACTAAGAAAAAGACACTCCATAAAACACATTGCAGCTTCTCGACTAGTTCAGCCATCTCGTCTAAGTATTCATAATTGAAACGAGAGATCACCGTGTTGATTTGAATCGGTATTTCAAGTTCATGGAGATACTGAATTCTTTCTATGGTTAAGTCAAATGAGCCTGCTGTTCCACGAAAATGGTCATGTATTTCAGCAGTTGGGCCGTCTAAACTAAAGGCCCATCGTGAAAGACCTACCTCCTTGGCTTTTTCAATTGACTCTTTCGTAACATTTGGTGTGGCACTAGGAGTCATTGATACGCGTACACCTTTTTTCACAGCATATTCGGCAATATCAAAAACATCTTTTCTCAATAGCGGATCTCCGCCTGTAAATACGAGCATGGGATTATTCATTTCATATATTTCATCTATTAATTTTTTACCTTCTTCAAAGGTTAATTCCCTTGGATCGGTTTTATACTGTGCTTCTGCACGACAGTGAAGGCATTTTAGCTGACAAGCTCTCGTTAACTCCCATATAACAATAAACGGATCTTTGTTAAAGTCTCGACTAACAATCACAATGAGGACCTCCTGGCAAAGCACAACTTTTGTAAAATCATTTACGTCCATTGTATAGGGATATTCTCCTGAAATAAGTGAACTAGCTCACAGTTTTAATAAAACTTATTAGTTTCCATAAAAAAAGCTAACCGCACGAGCGGTTAGCTTCCATCCTATCGAATTCCAAGCGCAATCTTTGCGTATCTTGACATTCTTTCTTTCGACCACGGTGGGCTCCAGACGATATTTACTTCTGTGTTTTTTACTTCAGGGATATCACTTAGAGCCTCTTTCACATTTTCCACAATAGAACCTGCTAACGGACAACCCATTGAAGTTAACGTCATTGTAATGGTCGCTGTGCCTTCTTCGTCCATCTCAATATCATAAACAAGGCCAAGGTTCACAATATCTATTCCAAGCTCTGGGTCAACAACTAATTCCAAAGCCCCCATAATACTATCTTTTAAATCTTGATCCATTAAAATCACTCCTTAAAGTTCAACTCTATTTACATGATAACAAAATGGTTTACATAAGTTATAATATAATGATTATTTTTCTGCTGAAGTGACGTACATCATACTTGATGTAAGTAAATGCTTATCAAACCACTCAACGGTTTTTAACAGCCCTTCTCTGCTGACCTTATGATCCGCCTTTTCGTCACTAATAAAATGTAGTAACTGAGGGGTTTGTTGATAATGTTTCTTAATGCTTTCGTAGTAATCATACGCATATGAATACGGAACAATATTGTCCCTTTTCCCATGCCAAAATAAAAGTGGTCTTCCCATTAATTTTTCCGGTTGTTGGCTTAAGTCTCTTTCTCGAAGACGATCAAATAATTCATCAATAGCTGACTGCTCAATTGGCAGTTCTTTTCCCTGATTTTTCAGCTCTGCAATTTGCGCTTTAGCAAGTTTTTCATAATAAGGCATACCCATTAGACTTACAGCAGTATGAATCCATGGATAGTTTGTTAATGCGCCTAGAGTAATAATTCCTCCCATTGAAGTTCCAACAACTCCAATCTTTTCAGAATCGATCAACTGACTTTCTTCAAAATACTTCTTCAGATCCTTCAGTTCTGAAATGGTTTGTAAAACTATTTCCCAAAAATGAAACTGCAAATCGGAACGAGTTTCTTCCATCTGTCTCTCCCCATGATACAGACAGTCTGGTAGTAACACACGAAACCCTTTTTCAGCCAGTAAATAAGCATAATGCAAATTATGTTCCTTAGCACTCATAAACCCATGAATAAAAATCACGAGAGGGAGCTTCTTATCAATAAGGTTCGTGCGAGCCAAATGTAATAATGGAATCTCCCCTATTTGTTTATTTTCAACAGAAATCACAAAGAAAACCTCCAATAATAAGTTGAATTTTTTTACAGAAGGGAAGCAATATTGTTAACATAAGAATATGTACAACATTCTTTTATTAAAAATTTCTATATTTTAGTGTATCATGTGGACAAGTATTTTCCTAAAGGTTTACACTTAACCTACTACGTCATGAATCGAGGGATAGACATGAGAGAAAAACATTTAATTGCTTTAGACCTTGATGGTACTTTATTAAAAGACGATAAGACCATTTCTGAAAAAACGAAAAAAGTCCTTAACAGCGCCAGAGAACAAGGACATGAAATTATGATTGCTACGGGAAGGCCATTCCGCTCAAGCGAAATGTATTACCATGAATTAAACCTTACGACTCCAATTGTAAATTTTAACGGTGCATTTATTCATCACCCACGTTCTAACCAGTGGGGAGCGTATCATACGCCTTTAGATATAGAAGTGGCAAAGGATATTGTTGAGGCACTAGACTCTTTTTCCTTTCACAATATTATTGCTGAAGTCATAGACGATGTGTATTTTCATTACCACGATGAAAAACTTCTGGATATTTTCGGTTTAGGAAAACCGAATATTACAACAGGTGATTTACGAAGGTTCCTAAAAGAGTCACCAACTAGTATGCTGATACACGCCGAAGAAGAGCAGGTACAGAACATTCGAAAGCATTTATCAGATGTGCATGCAGAGGTGATTGATCATCGTCGTTGGGCTGATCCTTGGCACGTGATTGAAATTGTGAAATCAGGTTTAAGCAAAGCTGTTGGACTTAAAAAAGTATCGGAGTTCCTAAAAATTCCTAAGGAAAGAATTATTGCATTTGGTGACGAGGATAATGATTTTGAAATGATTGAGTATGCTGGTCTTGGTGTAGCAATGGGCAATGGCATTGAGCAACTAAAGACCCTTGCAAATGAGGTTACACTTACGAACGAGGAAGATGGAATTGCTATCTACTTAAATGATTATTTAAACTTAAAAGCATTGTAACAATATATACAAACCCTCCCATTTTTTATTCTAGTAAGCGAGCAAATTAGTGAGCATACTAACACTTGAGGTAGCAAGACTGTTACTTCAAAATAGCTCGGATATGGAGGGATTTGCAATGGGTAAACGCAATAAATCAAAACGCTTTGTACAACAAGGTGTAGATGCAGTATCCAAGCATGACGATCGTATCCCATATCACACAACGTATGCAGAAGCAGAAGCACAAAAAATGGCAAATGTGAAAGAATCATCACTTGGTGGAATATAATGGGAAACAGACTATTTATCGAAGCCAGAAAAGCAGTTGACCTTGCCAAAAACGCAACGGGTAGCGGCCAGTATGAAGCGATATCACGAGCCAAAAATGCTTTATCTTCTGCATATGCTAACTCCACTGTAGCTGAACAAGCGCAGCTGCGAGAAATGCAAAACGAGCTAGATATATAAAAAAGAAGGCTGACGAGTTCGTCAGCCTTCCTTTTTTATTCAAACACTTCTAAAACTACTGGGTGGGATTGTTGGATTTCACCCTTTTCGGATTTCGTAAACAAATTCATAATCAAGGTACCATTTTTTGGAAGTTTCTCCTTTGGGATGGAGACAGTAATAACAAAAGGATAAGCGTCACCAAAGGCTTTTCCTGTTTGTATTTTTGTTTCCTCGATAAATTGTGTATGTCCGTCTTCTACGGAGTAATAAAAATAGTTCTTACCAATATGAGCATCCCCTCGTACTTTGTAATTTCCACTCCCACCATCTACGACAATATTTTTAAATGCAGATTCTTCTTTTGCATAGCCAATGGATGGAATGAACATAAACACAATGGTGATCAATAAAAGCAATTTTTTCATGATTTTCCCTCCTATTTTAGTTATTCCCTTCTAAAAAAGCCGAAAATTCCTGCTGTTTGAACAATATTAGTAAAAGCATTAGGATCTACTGACTTAATAATTCGTTCAAGATCAAACAATTCGTAGCGCGTAATGACTGTTATTAGCATTTCTTTATTTTCATTGGTAAATGCACCTTTTGCAGGTATCGTTGTAATCCCTCGAACAAGCTTTGAATGAATAGCCTGTTTCATTTCCTCCGACTTTTTCGTAATAATCATGGCTGTCAGCTTTTCATGACGAGTGTGAATCGTGTCAATCACCCTTGTAGACACGTATAAAGTAACTAACGTATATAAGGCCTTTTCCCACCCGTATAAAAATCCTGCAGTAACAATAATGGCTCCATTTAAAATAAAGAAATAGGTTCCCACTGGTCTATCCTTCATTCTCGATAAAACCATTGCTACTATATCCATTCCCCCAGTAGAAGCTCCCCACTTTAAGGTGATTCCTGTTCCAACTGCTGCAATCACTCCACCAAATACCGCATTCAGTAAAATATCCTTTGAAACATTAATAATGGGAACGATTTCTAAGAAAAAAGACATTAGAAATACACTGATAAAGCTGTATACCGTGAATGATCGTCCTACCTTTTTCCAGGCTAAGATGGTAACAGGAAGATTAAGAATAAATAACCAAACCCCAGTTGTCATGAAATTTCCAAATACACTAGACAATAGCTGTGCTACTCCCACAAAACCACTGGAGTACACATTAGCCGGGATTAAGAAAAAATTCATTGCCACTGCATTTAATACTGCTCCGATGGTTACAATGATTATTTTTTTTGTATGCAGATAAATCAATGACTTTCCCCTCCTCGAAAACTCTATTTTTCCTATTATGAGCAAACTCCTCTGCATTTAATTGTAATTCGCTTATAATTTCTTTAAACTAAAGAAAAGATTACATAGTTATTGGAGTGTGATAGGCATGTCGATTAAATTAATGGCTGATTCTGCTAGCGATTTGCCGCTTAACTTTTTTGCTGAACATAATGTCACCATGTTACCTCTGAAGGTACATGTAAAGGAGCAGGAGTTCGAAGATTTACTAACCATTAATCCCGAAACCGTTTACGAGTCCATTCGAAACGGACATCTTCCCAAAACATCTCAAGTGTCTCCATCTGTATTTGAAAAACACTTTACCGAGCTAGCTTTAAATAACGAATCTGGTCTATACATAGCTTTTTCTTCTGAATTATCAGGAACGTATTCAACAGCGGTGATGATACGTGACCAAGTGAAAGAACAATATCCTAATCTTGACTTGACCATTATTGATTCAAAATGTGCATCACTAGGATGTGGATTGGTTGTTATGAAGGCAGCCAACCTCTTAAAAAATGGCGCTACTAAGGAACAGGTTATTGAGTCTTCAGAATTTCTATGTAAGCATATGGAGCATCTTTTTTCTGTTGATGATCTTGACCATTTAGCTAAAGGCGGAAGAGTTTCTAAGGCTTCTGCTTTCGTTGGAGGTCTATTAAATATTAAGCCTCTCTTAAATGTGGAAGATGGGAAACTCGTCCCAATTGAGAAAATACGTGGAAAGAAAAAATTAATGCGTCGTATCATTGAAGTCATGAAAGAACGTGGAGAGTCTTTAGATAAGCAAGTGATCGGAATTAGTCATGCGGATGATAAAGCAAGCGCGGAAGATATGAGAACCATGATCATTGAAGAGTTCTCACCTCAAGATGTTTACATCTCAGATATTGGGGCTGCAATTGGGTCACATACAGGACCAGGAACGATTGCCATATTCTTTCAAAATAAGCTTCATTCCTAACCTGCATACTTCTTCTTTTCCAACAGAAACTAAAAGAAGCCTTGTAATATGAGGCAGAATGTTTTATCTAGGAAAGGGGATTTATGTTATGCCACATACTTCAGATAATGATAAAAAAGCACAAGACAAAAATGCACGCAGACATGAAAAAAACATGTTAGAAGAAAAGAATAGAACAGCAGGAAAAAAATCATTTTCGAAAAAGACAGATCACTTGTAATAGAAAAATGACGTGGTTACTCCACGTCATTTTTTTCTTCTTTTTTATACGTCCAAAAATCCTCTTGATAAACTAACCCATTCTTCATCAATTTTCCTAATGCACGCTTAAAAGCAGCTTTACTTAATCCAAATCGTTCTAGAATGTCCTCTGGCATACTCTTATCACTATAAGGCATGGCCCCATTTCTTAGCAGGAGATACTCATAAATCTTATGTGCATCCTCGTCGAGAGCTTCCTGTTTACGAGGAATTAAAGAAATATTAACGGTTCCATCTTCTTTCACATCTATAATTCGGCCTTCTACTTTTTCACCCAGTCTAGGCTCCACTTTCCGCTGCGACTCGTGAACAAAGCCTTTAAACCCTTCTACCGTATACACCCAAGTGCCTACCTTAGCAGTTCTGTACACATGACCTTGAATGTTTTTATTAAAATCCTTTGATGTAGCTTTAATACTGATGTCTGTAATAATAGGATCAGTCGCAGCTTTTACATAAATTCGGTTATTTTTATTTACCCGAAGTGTAATGTATAAAAGATCATCCACATTTGGCCAAACAGACGTATGTACTGGAAGGTCCTCTTCTCCTAATAACACATCCTTTTTTACTCCAATATCAATAAACACACCAATTCCAGGCTTTACTTCGACCACCTTCGCCCAGCCATACTTGCCGACTTGAACTTCTGGGATGTAAGTTGATGCTGTAATACGATCACGAGAGTCGATATAAAGGAAAACCTCAATTTCTTGGTCCTCCGTTAATTCCGTATTTTCAACCATTTCATTTTCATGTAAAAGAACGTCTTCTTCCCCATTGGTTAAAAAATAACCAAATGCAGCCTTCCTTGCTACCTTCAGGGTTGTGACCTGTCCAATGTAATCAGTTAGTGACATACACTACCTCCTAAAATTTATCTATATCTATACATTAACCTTATCTATCGTTTATAAAACGGCGAGAAAGTTGTTTGAACTGCTATATTTTACTATAATGAACCCATAAAGGGAAACTGAATAAAAGATACATAAAATTTTTTTAATTGTAGGAGGCTTATATGTCTAAAGAAAGTTCATTCGATATTGTATCAAAAGTTGATTTTTCAGAAGTAACAAACGCCATTACACAAACGATGAAAGAAATATCTACTCGTTATGATTTTAAGGGGAGTAAGAGTGAAGTATCACTGGATAAGGAAGAATTAGTCCTTATTTCTGATGACGAGTATAAACTAGATCAACTCAAAGATGTGCTGCTAAGTAAATTAATTAAACGTGGAGTCCCAATCGGTAATCTCGATTATGGGAAGCTTGAAGGGGCTTCTGGCGGAACCGTCAGACAACGTGCCAAGCTTGTTCAAGGAATTGATAAAGAAAATGCCAAAAAAATTAATACGATTATAAAAAATAGTGGCGTAAAGGTAAAAAGCCAAGTTCAAGATGATCAAGTTCGCGTCACTGGTAAAAATCGTGATGATCTTCAAAAGATTATTGCTCTTGTAAAAGAAGCAGACTTAACCGTAGAAGTACAATTTACAAACTATCGCTAGTATAATAAATCTGCCGACAACTCCGGCAGATTTTTTTCATATGCCTCACATTCTGTTTCCTTTTTTCCTCTCAAAAAGTTGTATACTAAATAAAAGAACAGTTTTGGAGGCTCATCGATTGAATTACAAAAAGATAAAACCGAAAAAAATTTATGAAGAAGTTGCCGATGCCATACACGATATGATTAAGGCAGGACAATTTAAGCCTGGCGATAAGCTCGATTCCGTCCAACAACTAGCCGAAAACTTTCAGGTTGGACGCTCAACCATTCGAGAAGCCTTAACCGCTTTACGTGCTATGGGATTAATAGAAATTCGGCAAGGCGAAGGAACATACGTAAAGGAGTTTGAATCGGGACAAGTAAGTCTTCCCCTCTCTACCGCTATATTAATGAACTTACAGGATACTCAAAATTTACTCGAGGTCCGAAAAATTCTAGAGGCTGGAACATGTTACACAGCCGCTCAAAAAAGAACAGAGGAACATTTGCAAACCATCGAAGCCGCTCTTAAAGAAATGCAGCTCGCTAGCGGAAATGAAGAGCTTAATGAAAAAGCAGATCTTGCCTTTCATTTGTCGATCGCCGAAGCCACTCAAAATCCTTTACTTGTAAATTTAATGAACCATGTATCAGGGCTTATTGGTGAGACCATTAAGGAAACACGTCGTCTTTGGCTCTTTTCTGAACAAATCACTGTTGACCGTCTGTATGAAGAGCATCACAATATTTATATAGCAATAAAAGAACAAAACGGAGAAAAAGCACGTGCACTTATGCTAGATCATCTTGAAAATGTAGAGAGTGTTCTTTATAAATACTTAAAATAACCTTCATGCACTTCTAATAAAAATGAATGAAAGTGCATTTTTTTTAGAAAATTTCGTGTAATCCCTTTCAAGAAATACTATAAATATAGTATTATTGTTATTAATTAATCTATTTTGAACAGGTCATCAGATGACCTGATTTTTAAGGGGATAGGAGACAAACAATCATGAAAGTTACCCTTTTTGCCACATGCCTTGTTGATATGTTTCAAAGCAATGTAGGAAAAGCAACGGTTGAATTGCTAGAGCATTTAGGCTGTGAAATTGATTTCCCAACTGCTCAAGTTTGCTGTGGTCAGCCCTCCTACAATAGCGGATATGTAAAAGAATCAAAGGAAGCAATGAAGACAATGATTAACACGTTTTCACATGCCGAATATATCGTTTCCCCTTCAGGCTCCTGCGTTGCCATGTTTCATGAGTATGAGCATATTTTCAAAGATGATCCGGTTTGGGGCCCGAAAGCAAAGGAACTCTCTTCCAAGTCATATGAATTAACTCAATTTATTGTTGATGTATTGAAAATAGAAGATGTTGGAGCTCGCTTTAAAGGGAAAGTTACGTACCATACTTCTTGTCATATGACTAGATTACTAGGTGTAAAAAAAGCTCCGATGGTCCTTCTATCAAATGTGAGAGATTTAGAGTTTACTGAGTTACCAGGAAAAGAGCAATGCTGTGGATTTGGCGGAACATTTTCTGTAAAAATGGCACAAATCTCTGAACAAATGGTTGATGAAAAAGTCGCTCACGTAGAAGAAACCGGAGCAGATTATTTAATTGGTGCGGACGCTGGCTGTTTAATGAACATTGGCGGGCGTATTGAACGGAACTTAAAGCCAATTAAGGTATTACATATAGCCGAAATATTAAATAGTCGCTAATGTGAAACAAGGAACCCTGGGGAGGGATAAAGAAATGTCAATGAAAATTAGCACAACCAACTTTAATGAGCGAGTGGATAAAGGCATTCAAGACTCTTTCATGCGAGGAGCTGTAGTTGGAGCGCAGGAACGAATGGGTACACGCAGACTAGACGCAACAATTGAACTAGGAAACTGGGAAGAATGGCGTAAGCACGGTGAAGAAATTAGAAAGCATGTACTTGACCATCTGGACTATTATTTAGAACAACTTAGTGAAAATGTTGCTAAGCGAGGGGGGCACGTATTTTTCGCTCAAACAGCTGAACAAGCCAATGAATATATCAGAGGAGTTATTAAAGAAAAGAACGCCAAAAAAGTGGTGAAAGCAAAATCGATGGTTACGGAGGAGATTCACCTTAACCAATGTCTTGAAGATGCGGGTTGTGAGGTAATTGAAACCGACCTTGGTGAGTATATTTTGCAGGTTGATGACCATGATCCTCCTTCTCATATCGTTGTTCCCGCTCTTCATAAAAACAAAGAGCAAATTCGTGACGTGTTTTCGGAAAAGCTGGGCTACAATAAGACTGAAAAACCAGAAGAACTCGCATGGCATGCTAGAGAAATGCTTCGTCAAGAATATTTAACAGCTGATGTAGGAATTACTGGTTGTAATTTTTCCGTTGCAGAAACAGGATCAATCAGTCTAGTCACGAATGAAGGCAATGCAGATCTTGTCACGTCCCTTCCGAAAACGCAAATTACCGTTATGGGTATGGAAAGACTTGTTCCGACCTTTGAAGAAATGGAAGTTCTGGTTAGTCTTCTTACTAGAAGTGCGGTTGGTCAGAAACTGACTAGCTACATTACTGTCTTAACTGGCCCTCGTGAAGAACATGATGTTGATGGTCCTGAAGACTTTCATCTCGTTATCGTAGATAATGGCCGCTCTAGTATACTCGGTGGTGAATTTCAATCGATCCTTCAATGTATTCGCTGTGCAGCTTGCATTAATGTATGTCCTGTCTATCGACATGTTGGAGGCCACTCATACGGCTCCATCTATTCGGGACCGATTGGTGCTGTATTATCTCCTTTATTAGGCGGGTACGATGACTATAAAGAACTACCATACGCTTCTACACTTTGTGGAGCATGTACGGAGGTTTGCCCAGTAAAAATTCCTTTGCACGAGCTGTTGCATAAACACAGACAAACGATTGTTGAAAAAGAAGGGAAAGCACCCATTTCCGAAAAATTAGCTATGAAGGCATTTGGTTTGGGTGCTGCGTCCCCTTCCCTTTACAACCTTGGATCCAAGTTCGCACCGACGGCCATGCTGCCTTTTACTTCAGGTGACAAAATCTCTAAAGGTGTAGGCCCTTTAAAGGCATGGACAGAAATTCGTGAGTTCCCTGCACCAAACAAGGAAAGATTTAGAGATTGGTTCAAAAATCGGGAAAAAGGTGGGGAATAATCATGACTGGAACAATAAAAAATAAAGAAGTTTTTTTAAATCAAATTGCTACCTCACTTGGTCGTGAAAGACAAATTCAAAACGCACCTGTTCGAAACTGGAAGCATCAGCCCCAACATCTTGTGTTAAAGGATACATCGATTGATGACTTAGTAGAAGTTTTGAGGTTACAATGCGATAAAATTCATACGACTCTCGTTGAAACAAATCTCAAGGAACTAGAGAAGACACTTACAGAAACGGTTGCCGTTCATGGTGGTGGGCCCATTGTATCTTGGAAGGATGAACGTTTTTCTAAGTGGGGTCTTTCTCCCCTTATGAATGAAACTTGGCCAAGCGAAGGTGTTTCTATTCATGAATGGGATTACACCAAAGAAATGAAAAACATCTCTCTTGCTGAAAAAGCAAACGTAGGAATCACAATTAGTGAAATAACACTTGCAGAATCAGGTACGGTTGTTTTACTAAGTGATAAGGATAAGGGACGGACCGTGAGCTTTCTTCCTGCTACACTCATCGTTTTAGTTCCTAAAAGCACTCTAGTACCGAGAATGACGCAAGCTGCGCAAAAACTTCGTTCCATACATGAACAAGGTAAGCAAGTTGCTTCATGTGTGAATTTTATTACAGGCCCAAGTAATTCTGCTGATATTGAATTAAATTTAGTAGTTGGAGTTCATGGCCCAGTTAAAGCTAGCTATATCCTTATTGATGATTTATAAATAACTTTTAGCAAAACAAGTAAAGCCGAACCCCAAGTTTTTGGGTGTTCGGCTTTTTTCGAAAGGATTTTCACAACTACTAACGTCTACCAAGGTATTTGTTTCCCATCTCTAAAGAACCCTCCGTTTGGTCCATCTGGTCCAATCGTCGCTAACCACAGGATAGACTCGGCTGCTTCCCTTGGTGTTCTTGGGGCAGATGGTCCCCCCATATCTGAGCTTACCCATCCTGGATCAACTGCATTTATTTTAATATCCCCTTTAGTTTCTTCAGCTACTAATCTTGTCAAACCATTTAAGGCAAATTTGGACAACTTATAGGCGCCTACTCCTGGAGAGGACATTTCGCTCATCTCCCCATATTCTGAGGAAATATTAATAATTCTCCCATATCCTTGTTTTTCCATTAAGGGCATAAAGGAACGCATAACATGGTAGACACCAAAGAAATTTGTTGCCATTGTTTTATCGAGAATAATAGGATCCATAGCCAATAACTTCTCATTCTCATCTAAATACACGCCTGCATTATTAATTAATACATCTAATCTTCCATATTGCTCATTTAGAGTAATTGCAGCTTGGGTGATGCTTTCGTGATTTGTGACATCCATCTCAATACATGAAACATCCAGATGTAACTCCTTAAGTTTTTGTACAGCCTTATTACCCATTTCACGATCTCGACTAGCCAAAATGACCTTAAAACCATTCAAACTCAATTGTTTGACCAACTCATATCCAATTCCTCGATTCCCTCCAGTTACAAGTGCCACTTGTTTTACATGTGTCATCTAGTTCCTCCCTTTCTCTTTCTTTGATTATATCGAGACTTGTTTTGTGGGGCTGTACATATAGTTTCTTAGAAAAATAGATACGGAACCTAGTACCAAAGATAGGATTCCCACTAATACAACGTATTCTGTACCCATACTTGATATAAACAATCCACCTATAGCTGCTCCAATTGTTGTTCCTAGATTAGCCGATGTTAAAAATAATCCATTAGCGAAATCAGGTGCTTCGGGAGCTGAAGACATAATCCAATATTGATTGATATTTCCTCCTACTCCTGCTAAGATTCCCCAGAATAAAGTAATGATCGCCATAGGTACGGATAAATGTCCAAAAAGGAATAATAAGATATAAACTGCTCCTAATACGAAAGGAAATAACACTACAGAACTTAAGGCATTTTTAGTAAGTAACTTCCCTGCCAAAACATTCCCAATAATATTGGCGCCACCGAATACAAATAACATAATCGTAATTGTATTCGAAGACATATTCGTAACCGTTTTTAAATACTCAGCCAAATAACTATAAACCCCGAATATGGCTGAGTTCAGAAAAATGACTGCTACAATGGACTGCCAAGTAACGAATTTTTTTAATACAGATAATTTTGCTCCATAAGATAGTTTTTCAGTTACAGGCATAGATGGTACAAATAGCAAGGTAGCAAAGAATGCAATAGCATTTACAACAGCAAAGAATACCATCGCCATTTGTAAAGAAATTGTACTGGCAATAAAACTAGCGATTGGTACGCCAACTACCATACCAGCGGATACACCTATAAATACTTTAGAAACAGCTTTAGGAGCTTCTTCTTTGCTAACTGAGGCAGCAGCCACTGAAAAAGCCAATGAACAATAAATGGGATGAAAAAGGGCTGGTATCACACGAGCAATTAATGCAATGCTGAAGTTAGTTGTAAATATAGAAACAATATTCCCTACAACGAAAACACCAAGTACGAGTAACATAACCTTCTTCCGATTGATACCTGAAAAAAGTAATGGCATCGTAGGACCAGATACTGCAATCACAAGGGCAAAAAGACTCACCAGCAACCCTGCTTTTGATACACTAACATTAAAATGTTCAGCAAGGGAAGGCAGTATACCGATAACTTCCATTTCAGTATTTAAGATACCGAATACTCCAATAGTTAATATGAAAATTAACAAATTATTTTGTTTAGCCAAAGTAACAACTCCTTCCGATACTATTTCCCTTGTTTATTCACCCTTTCATACTACTTGATTCGTATTTGGCGATGATCCCTACCCTTGTTCCTTATTCTAGCGCGCCACACCCCATATAGCTAATACTTATATCATATATCGTGATATGCTTGATAGGCATTTCTAGAATGTATATACTAAAACATGATAAAGGAGGAGTAAAGAATGGAATTAAGAGTTTTGCGATATTTCCTTACTGTCGCAAGAGAAGGAAGCATGACGGCTGCTGCTGATTTTTTACATGTCACACAGCCAACCTTGTCCAGACAAATAAAGGATCTTGAACAAGAGTTAGGGAAAAAACTATTTATTCGAAGTAGTCACAGTATCATTCTCACAGATGAAGGAATGCTCCTGCGAAAGAGAGCAGAAGAAATCATAGATATGGTCGATAAATTAGGGGCTGAATTTAGTTCCATGGAAGAAACAATTAGTGGTGATGTTTATATAGGTGGCGGGGAAACAGATGCCATGAGACAGATCGCACGGGTAGTAAAAGATTTACAATTAGGTTATCCAAATATACGGTATCACCTCTACAGCGGAAACGAAGAAGATGTGACTGAACGGCTTGACAAGGGATTGCTTGACTTTGGTATTTTAATTCAACCAGCGGATTTATCAAAATACAATTATATCAATATCCCTGCCAAAGATGTTTGGGGCGTTGTTATGAGGAAAGACAGTCCGCTTGCTTTCAAAGATACCATTCAAGCAGTGGATCTATTTAATGTACCTCTAATTTGTTCAAGACAGGCTATTAAACAGACATTTTCTAAAAATGAATTTGCGGATTGGTTTGGTGAAGATTTTGAAAAATTAAACGTTGTGACTACATACAATCTTGCATTTAATGCTTCCCTTATGGTTGAAGAGGGCATTGGTTATGCCATAACCCTTGATAAAATAGTGAATACATCTAGTGATAGTAACCTTTGTTTTAGACCTCTAAAGCCAAGACTTGAATCTGGCTTGAATATCGTTTGGAAAAAGCATCAGGTATTTTCCGCTGCTGCTGAGATGTTTTTAAAAGAAATTCAGACGAAGTTTACAATAGTATAACAAATAAAAACCTTGAGAAAACATACTTTCTATTGAAATTGGAAATAATACTTGGGAGGTGAAGATATGGAAAAGTTGAAACTTACTTCCTCTGAAATAGGTTCATTATGGGGGGAGTATGTAACCGGAACAGCGACACATGTAGTAATTACATATATGTATTCAATTATTGAAGATGAAGAAATAAAAGCGGTATTCAAAGATGCAATCCAGACATTCGAAAAACAAAAGGAACAAATAAAGACTTATATTGAAAATGAAGGATTTCCCGTTCCGGTTGGATTTAATGAGACTGACCTGTATTCAGGAAAAGAGAGATTGTTTTCAGATGCATTCTGCTTAAACTATTTACACATAATGACTTTACATGGTTTATTAGGACATAGCACTTCATTATGCATTTCTGTAAGAAAAGATTTAAGGGATTTTTACGACTCATGCGATAACGAAGCGAAAAGGATGTATCATCAAACTATAGAGTTATTGCTGGAAAAAGGACTTTTTCAGAGAGACCCAATATTTTATGCATATGAACATCCTGAATATATTTCAAGTAAAGATTTTAAAGATGGCTTTTTTGGAAAGGGTAGAACTCTTGCAGCGACTGAAATCATCAGTATATCTTTAAATCTAAAAAAAAGTATTATGGCTAAAACCCTTTCTATTGCATTCAGCCAAGTGGCTCAATCGCAAGAGGTTAGACAATTTTTAAGTGAATCTGAGAAGACTGCTGATGATCAAATAAAAGCATTTGCAAAAATACTGCAAGCTGACAATTTACCAGTTCCTAAATCTTTGGAAACAGAAATAACCATTTCAACAGACTCTCCATTTTCTGATAAGTTATTAATGTATCATATGGGTTTTTTGTTTCAAGCTGCACAAAATTATCATGGCGCAGGCCTTGCAGCATCCATGCGAACAGACCTCGTGACCACTTATGAGACAATTATTTTACAAAACCTTGTGGTTACAAAAAATTGGTTTGATGTTATGGTAAAAAACAAATGGTTAGAACAACCTCCACTCGCACCTAATAGAAAAGAAATTTCAAAAGAAATATAATTCACATGCCCCTCTTAATCAGTCGGGCATTTTTATATTCCAGAAATCATATCTCGATTAAACTCCCTTTAGTAAATAAGAAAAGGTGATCGTTCATTTCGGAAGAATTCTCCAGTTTAGTTAACAGGATATTAAAATTTACGTGAATGGCTGCTTATGTCTCCAAAAGTACAAAGGATCATGGATAAAGTTACGGGTCTTGTATTAATTGGATTTGGATTAAAGTTGGCTTTAGATGAGCAACATTAAAAAAGCCGATTATTATCGATAATTTATAACCAAAATTCATGAAACGTTAAACAAAAATACGCACGGTAACTATTGGCTACCGTGCCTTCTCATCTTATCCACCTAAAATACGTTCTTGATGTGTGTATACATTAAACCCTTGACCGCGAATGAATCCAACAGCTGTAATACCTAGTTCTTCAGCCAAATCAAGTGCTAGGTTTGTAGGAGCTGATTTTGATAATACAATTCCAACTCCAATTTTTGCTGCCTTCAACAATACCTCTGAAGAAATTCGTCCACTAAATACAATAATCTTGTCTTTCAACGGAATGCGATTGATTAAGCAATATCCAAAAATTTTGTCTAAAGCATTGTGGCGACCAATATCCGTCCGAGAAACTATAATCCCTTCTTTTGAACACAAAGCCGAATTGTGCACGCCGCCCGTTTGTTGAAAGTGAGATGAACTTTCTTGCATAAGCTTCATCAACCTCTGACAGTCTTGGCCAGTTATAGTTGTCTTACTCATGACTGTTTTTGCCGTTTTCATATCATTGTAAAAGTAAAACTGACGTCCTTTCCCACAGCATGAACCAATAAAGCGTTTGGAGTGATGGTGGTTTTGTATTTCCTTCTTAGTCACTAGCTCCACATATGCAAACCCTTTAGAGTCGTCAATTGTTAACGATTGAATCTCATCATACTTTCGAATGACACCTTCTGAAGCTAAAAAACCGACAACGAGTTCTTCCATATTAGCAGGGGTACAGACCATGGTAGCAAATTCCTGACCATCCAACATCACCGTTAGCGGGAATTCAACAGCTATTGTCTCCTCTTGTTCATAGAAGTCCTTGCCGTCAAATCTCATGATGCTTCTAGTGGTGGTCACTTCATCTATTTCATTGTCCATTTCTGTACCCTCCTAAATATTAGCTTACATCCGTCTCTAGATCTGGAATTGGTTTCTCCAGGTATTGTGTATCTTTACGAGCATTAAAACGTTCTGCTTTCTCTACTTTTACCGCAATATTATAATCTGGAATACCAGCAAATTTTTCATATTTTCCTTTGGGTAATAAGAAGTTTCCTTCAGGGAAGTGAACACCAAGGTTCCCTGTTGTGATATCAGCATGCTTTGCACGCCCTTGGAACACTCCGTGCTGATTATAGACAACAATCCCTTCTCCATCTGCAATCCTATGCAAACGAGCTTCTTCCGCATTAATCAAGACATCATAACGGTCAGATCCATTCAACGGATCTTTTTCACTAAACACCATGGAATTGAATTGCTTTCCACGGCGAGTCGTTAGTAAAAACTGTCCTTCTTTTTTACCCATATTTGGGATATCGACTGTAATTAATGTCCCTTTCCCATCTGGAGTTGGACAGATTCCATCTTCACATAGCCATGCTCCGCCCCATTGGAACACATCACCTTTTTTCTTTAGGTGCTGGATACCGTCGTAATTTGGATTCGCTAATGCGATCTCGTCGCGGATCGCCTGTGCATCTTTAAAATCCACCTGATGTGCCATTGTAGGATTTACACGTTTTGCCAGATCAATGTAGATTTTCCATTCTTCACGAGCTTCTTCAATCCGGTTCTTATTTCCTTCGATTTCAGGAGAAAAATAGACCATTCTTTCAGTGGAAGTTGACGTTCCGCCACCTTCCTGCTCATATCTTGTTTTAGCCGGTAACACGATAACCGCTTCTTGTGCATCTACTAGAGTAGAAGTGTTTAAAATAATATCTTGGTGGACACGAATATCTAATTGAGATAATGCTTTCTCTACGAATATCGGATCAGGCATGGTTTCTAAGAAGTTACCACCACTTAAATAATATAACTTCACCTTTCTCTCATGGTCTTCTGAAAGCATAATATTTTCAAGAGTGACACCAACTATATCTCCCTGCCATCGCGGAAGTTTAAAGCCCCATAGCTTTTCAATCCGTTCAATATTCTCACCGTAAAAATCCCCACCTGGTAAGACAAAGGGATCTGCTCCCATTTCCCCAGAACCTTGTACAGAGGAGTGACCACGAAACGGCATTAAACCAGAGTGCTTGCGGCCTAGGAAACCACGTAATAATGCTAGATTAGCAACTTGGGAGATATTGTCTGTTGCAAATGAATGCATCGTTAAACCAAGAGCCCAGGCAAAGACAGCATTTTTTGCTTTTGCTAAAATTTCAGCAAGCTCGATGATACGCTCTTTTGTTACACCTGATGATTCTATAATATGTTCCCATGTTTGCTCTTGTACCTTTGCTTTAAGTTCTTCGTAACCATTCACATGTTCTTGTACAAACTGATGATTAATTGCCGAACCATGTTGCTCCGCTTCCATATCAAACCAATGCTTCATAATTCCATGCATAAACGCAATATCTCCGCCGATATTAACTTGATAGAAATCATCTGCTAACTTGGTTCCAAAAAGAGCTGATTCTGGATTGGAAGGAATCCAATAATTTTCCATGGCTGGTTCACGGTATGGATTTATAACAATGATTTTTGTACCCTTTTTCTTCGCTTCTAGCATGTACTTAGATGAAACTGGTGAAGCATTTGATGCCACGCTACCCCAGAATAGAAGTACATCTGTACCAATCCAATCTAAATAGTTCGAAGTGGATGCTCCTACACCAATTGACCGTTTTAATGCCGTTTTACTTGGAGAGTGACAAATTCTTGAAGCATTATCAATATTGTTCGCTCCTAAAAAGCGTGAAACTTTAGCCGCGACATAATAGTTTTCATTGGTAATTCCACGTGATGTTAAGTAGAAAGCATATTGCTTAGGATTTAGCTTTTTCATCTTTCCGGCAATCATATTCATCGCATCATCCCATGTAATGCGAGAAAACTTACGCTCACCTTTGCGACGAATCATTGGATATGGGATACGACCAAGTTTCCGAAGTTCTGTACTATCATATTTTTTAAGTTCGTCAATATCTGCATGAAGAATCTCTCGTTTAATTGCTGGCATGGTGTTTAGTCTTAGAACATTTAAACGGGTCGTACACAGATGTGGACCGGTTAAGGTTTGGTCGTACAAGCCAGATACTCCAAGCGCACAACCGTCACATACGCCCTCTGTAATGATTCGAGTGGCATAACCTAAATTGTCTTTATTATCATAAGCGACCTTCATCGTATCGCGGATATGTTTTGGTTTAATCTTTCCTAATCCAAATGGGATGGGACTAACCCAGTACTTCGGTGCGGGTAGTAAGGCTTTCTTTTGTGGTCCTGGATGTTTTGTTTTCCCCATAATTTATTCCTCCATTTACACTTTTTTCATATAAAAAACCACCAGAAGAAATCCTTCCTTTTTATTAGGACGAAACTTCAGGTGGTTAGTCTTTAACAGGTGCGCTGCCAAGTTCCAACAAAATAAATCTGCTTGCAACAGTTATTACATATTAAATTTCTCTTCAATGTTATCTTCAAATACAAAGATCGACATACCTATGTCTAACTCAATATCGATATCTACAAACACACGGACGAATTTTGTGCCAAGCAATTCTTCCATCTCTGTAGGATGATTTTTTTTATAAATCTCCTTCACCATTTCTGTACGGGCAGAGCGAAGCATTTGGCGCCCATCTTCTGCTGTGGCAATGAATTTTTCAATAGGGGATAGATTCCCCTCCAGTTCACAGATGGCCCAGTTTTTTGAGAAAGTGGTTCGAACTTGACTTGGACCTTTTCCCATATGCTTTTTACGAAAGGCTCGAACAATATTGCTAAACTCAGCTTCGTACTTATTCACTCGTTTCAACTCACTTACCGTTTTTTCCCTATCTTACACTATTTTTGTTAGATATTATACTGCTTCTTTAGAACGGCCTAACTTTCCGGCATTCTCTGCTTTTAATCTATTTATATCAAATCTTATTAAAATAGAAATAACTAAAGCTACTACAAATAATCCGGAAAAGAAGGTTAAACTTCCTGCGTAGCTGCCAGTAGTATCCTTAATCCATGCCGCGAATAAAGGACCAACTAATCCAGCTACTGCCCATGCTGTTAGAATATAACCATGTATAGCCCCAAGTTGCTTCGTCCCAAACATATCTCCAATATATGCTGGGATAGAAGCAAATCCACCTCCATAGCATGTATACACGACAATGAGCATGGCCATGAATAACCACTGAATGGACACTTGTGGTAAAAAGAAAAACATGACAATTTGTAGAACAAAAAAGGCTGTATAGGTATTTGGACGTCCAATATAATCAGATAAGGAAGCCCAGCCAATACGACCTAAGCCATTAAAAATACCTATTGCCCCAACCAATGCTGCGGCCGCTGCCATATCAATGCCGATGCTTTCCATTGCTAGTGGTTTCGCTACCGCTAAGATCGCAATTCCGCAAGTGATATTGATAAATAGCATGAGCCATAAATACCAAAAGCGCTTCGTTTTAACTGCTTCATTCGCCGTTAACTGTGATAATTCCATTGCTGGCTTTGCCTTCCCACTTTCAATTTTTGCTTGAAAACCTTCGGGTAACCAACCTTCAGCCGGCTTCTCTAAATATAATGAAGAAAGAGTCATAATAGCAAAGTATGATACACCTAAAATATAAAATGTATTCGCTACACCTACAGTTTCAATCAATGAGTTCATAATTGGGCTTGAAATGGCTGCTGCAAACCCAAACCCCATGATAGCAAGGCCAGTGGCTAAACCTCTTCGATCAGGAAACCATTTTACTAGAGTAGAAACAGGTGCGATGTAACCAACTCCAAGTCCAATTCCACCTAGTGCTCCGTAACACACATAAAGCATATACTTTGAACCAAAATCCACTGCTAAACCGGAACCAGTAATACCAATTCCAAAGAAAATGGCTGCTAGTAATCCTGCTTTTCTAGGACCATACTTTTCTACAAAATGTCCCAAAAATGCAGCTGAGAGACCTAAAAATAAGATAGCAATACTGAAAGTAAGTGCTACCTCTGAATCCGACCACCCAAACATGTCCTTTAAGGGAGCGGTAAAATTACTCCATGCATATACCGAACCAATGGAAATATGTATTCCAACTGCTGATAATGCAATAAGCCAACGATTTTTAGTTGCTTTCATTTGTTTTCCCCCTACATCAATGCATAGATGCTCCCGTAGAAAACAAAAAAACCGTTGTAATTAATCCAAATTTAGACTCCTATATAAGGAACCTTCACCTGAATCATTACAACGGTTTGCCTTATACAGGAGCGCTGCTAAGTACCAACTGTCATAAAACGAAATAAATTAAGATTTTCAACCGATCAACAGGGTCGCTGTTTTCGTATCAAAAACATAATTATTATTGTTCACAAATATGTCACATATGACCTTTTAAACTTATCACGAAAGCGCATCCATGACAATAGTTTTTCACTTTTTTGTTTTGATAATAGTGATAAAACTTATAAATTTCAAGGAGAATAAAAAAAGGCCAGTATCGGCCTTTTTTAAAAATTTCAATATATTTATTACTTTGACTCTAATACCATAGTAGCTTCAGGTGTCGTTACTTTGTCATAGAATTCTACAAATTTATCTCTATCTGAACTATCACGGTATGCCATCGCAATACGTGGATGCTCATTGAGAACACCAGAGATCATATAAGGGATGATATAGCCCCATTCCCACTTTTTACGCATGTCTAACATATGCTTTTCGATAACGCCAAGAACTGGTTTAAGCTCATAGCTTGGTTTTTGAATATAGCTAACGAGAAGCTCTGTGTTGCAGTTACCCGCTGCACGTCCCATGCCATAAACAGATGAATCAAGGAACGTAACCCCATTTTGAAATGCAGTTAACGTATTGGCAAATGCCAGTTGCATATTGTTATGAGTATGAATTCCTAGCTGTTTGTTAGGAATCAGTGCTTGGAATTTTTTCACTTGGTGCTCAATATCTCTAGGATCTAAGCTTCCGAATGAGTCAACGATATATACCACATCTACTGGGCTCTCTTTCACCAACTCAAACGCTTTTATAAGCTGTTGCTCTGGTACACTAGATAACGCCATAATGTTGAGTGAAGTCTCATAGCCTAAATCATGGAACATTTGTACAAGTTCCAATCCTTTATCCACTTCACGAACATAGCACGCTACTCGGATCATATCCAAGATACTTTCCTCACGAGGAAGGATGTCATTAGGGTCTACTCTTCCAATATCCACTAAAGCAGATAGCTTTGTGAATTTTTTCTCTGGAATAATTTCTTTTAGGAAGTTGTCGTCGAGAAATCTCCAGGGATTGGGCTCAGATACGTTCAGTAGCCTGGCTGAATTTTTGTATCCAATTTCCATATATTCAACTCCAGCCTCACTTAAACCATTATACAAGTCCTGAACAAACTCAACGCTAAAATCCCAATTATTGACCAAGCCTCCATCTCGAATTGTACAGTCTATAATCTTACTACGATGTTCCATAAATGTCACTTCCTCCAATTGTTTACGTTCATTAGAAAATATTTTTAATATTATTGCTTATATCATAATTCATATAAATCCGTCAAATTTTTCTCCTATTCTGAATTGTTCTGATTGCATATAATTCCCCACATTTACCCTATACTACAAAAATGACAATAACAATTTGAAAGGATGGATATGCTTGTCTCAGAATAACAAACAAACCTTTCCACCTCAACATCAAAATCATCAACCCGGTGTTGAAGATGAAATGAACCCCATTCCAATTCATGTTAGAGAACAGTATGAAGGCTCCAATAAATTAAAAGACAAAGTAGCGATTATTACGGGTGGTGATAGTGGAATTGGGAAGTCAGTAGCCATCTATTTTGCAAAAGAAGGAGCTGACGTTGTCATTTCCTATTTAAATGAAACAAAGGACGCTGAGGACACGAAAAAGCAAGTTGAAGCAGAAGGCAGACGCTGTATTCTTGCCTCAGGAGATATTGGTGATGAGGAGGTTTGTAATCAAATTGTAGATGATACGATCAAAGCATTTGGCAAAATTGACATTATCGTCAATAACGCTGCCGAACAGCATCCACAACAAAGTTTGCTTGATATCACGTCAGAGCAGCTTGAACGAACATTCCGAACAAATATCTTCTCTTATTTTTATTTAACTAAGGCTGCTCTTCCCCACCTTAAGAATGGGAGCTCTATTATTAACACAGCTTCCATAACAGCCTATCAAGGAAACGAGCAACTACTTGACTATTCCGCTACTAAAGGGGCCATTGTTACCTTTACCAGATCTCTTTCAAAGTCACTTGCTAAAGATGGAATCCGAGTAAATGGAGTGGCACCGGGACCTATTTGGACTCCTCTCATTCCTTCTACCTTCCCAGCCGAACAAGTAGCAGAATTCGGATCTACGACACCAATGGGAAGAGCCGGACAGCCGTATGAACTTGCCGCGAGTTATGTTTTTCTCGCATCAAATGACTCTTCTTATGTTAGTGGTCAAATGATTCACGTTAATGGTGGAACAGTCATCAATGGATAAAGATACAAAAAGGGACTTTTCAGCTGAAAGTCCCTTTTTGAGGCAAGAATACTCTTTCTTCATTTGGATATGAACAAGAGAAACGTTTGACAATTTGATGTGGAATAATAATTCTCTTGATTGGTTCTTTTGGGTTTTCTATCTTTTGAATTAAGCTTCGAGCAGCCTCAAACCCAAGATCAAAAATATTAATATCCACGCTTGTCAAAGGGGGCCTGGACATCTCTGATACTAGTACATTATTGAAACTGATGATGGATATATCTTCAGGTACTTTAATTCCCAATTCATCTAATGTATTAAGAACCCCTAAGGCCATTAGATCATCCGCGACAACCAATGCAGTTGGCGGAACCTTTAAAGAAAGCAATTCCCTTACTGCTTCTTGTCCACCTTCTCTTAAAAATTCTTCATGTACAATATAGTTATCATTTAATGGGATTCCTGCTTCACGAAGCGCCTTCTCGTAACCAAGCAATCGTTCAACCGTAACAACTAGGTTTAAGTTTCCACCGACAAAAGCGATATGATCATGCCCAAGCTGAATAAGATATTCCGTTACTTCCTTTGTTGCACGGAAGTTATCATTATCAACATGAGTAATTTCCTCCACATGCTTAAAAGGTTTACCAATAACTACAAATGGAATGCCTCTTTCCTGCAAGTACATTAATACTTTATCTTCAATTTTCGAATAAAGTAAGACCACTCCGTCAACACGTCCACCTTGGACCATCTGCGTAACTCCGTCAAGAATTTCGTTGTCAGTCTTTCCTGTTGTCATATATAACGCGTAGTGTTTTTCATGCGCCCCTTCACTAAGACCTCTAAGTACTGTTGGAAAAAAGGGATTCTGAAATACTACGTCAGTAGAGCTCGGCATGACGAGACCGATTGCCTGTGTGCTTTGACTCGCTAAACTTCTTGCAATAAAGTTAGGATGGTATCCTAACTCATCCATGGCTTCTCTAACTTTTTTCTTTGTTTTTTCACTTATTCGAGGATTATTTGCAATTACACGTGATACGGTAGATGGTGCGACCTTTGCTAATTTAGCAACATCTTTAATTGTAACAGCCATCTTACCCACCTCATTTCCTAATAACTACATTTCTGAATAGTATTAATAATTATTCAGGTTTACTTATTCTATATTCTACCCTAACTATCCGATACTTTTGTAGTATATTTTTTTCATTGATTCGGGAGTTTTTTCCTTTTTGATCTTTTCCATAACAAATAGATAAATATGATAAATGCTGCGTACACAGCTCCCATTATAATTATATATGGAATATTCAACCCTGTTTTCTGTCCTAAGATATAAATTTGTGCTTGGTCACGGTCGAGAACGAGCGTATATTCCTCACCTTTTCCACGTACAATATCATCACTAAGTACTCCTCGAAGTTCTTTATCCTTTTCAAGACCTTCTGTAATGGTTACGGTTTGTGTTTTTGTTGTATTATTAATTGCTACAACAGTGGTTTCACCATCATATTCCCTTTTATATACAGCCATCCCCTTCTCTTCATATAGAAAATCGAATGTACCACGGGTTAAGGACGGAAGTGTTTGTCTAGCAGCTCCAATTTGAGAAATATAATCCACCAATTCTTTATCTGTTCGAAAATCCATTTGTCTACGGTTATCAGAGTCTTCTCCACCATCTAGAGCAATCTCACTACCATAATACACAATCGGAATACCAGGGGTCGTGTACAGGTAAGTAAGAGCCAGCTTCCAGCGAGGACCAGGATGCTCATTGTTTTGTATCGCATCTCTTGTAAAACGCGGAGTATCATGATTATCCATAAAAGTACCCATTAAATAAGGTTCTTCGTAAATGGTTTTGTTTCGATCCGCAGTCGTATACAACCAATAAAGAGATTGATCTGGCTTAGCAAAAGCAGTACGTAAATGTTCATTCAAGGGATAATCCACAAAGCCATCAATCCCCGCTTTGTCATACTGGGCTATATAATTTGGGTCATTGTCCCAAACCTCACCGAGTAAGTAGAAATCACCTTTAACACTTTTTACCTCTTTAGTAAATGTTTCCCAAAATCCAACTGGTACATGACGTACCGTATCCAGTCGATAGCCATCGATATCTGTTTCTGTGATCCACCACTTTGCTGCCTCTAATAGATAATTAGACACTTCTTGGTTTTCCGTATTTAAATCAGGTAATCCATAAATCCAGCCATTATTGAGCTCATCTTGATCTTCCCAATTTAAAATTTCTTTATTTTCATGAAACCAATCCTTTTTCTCACCGTCTGTCAGCCACTCGTGTTCGGGTGAAACATGATTGACAACAAAGTCAAGGACGATCTTTATGTCTCGTTTATGCGCCTCATTTACTAATTCTTTAAACTTTTCTATCGTGCCAAAATGTTCTTCTGTGTTGTAAAAGTCAGTAATCCAGTATCCATGATAGCCCTTATCCGCATTATCAAAAATGGGGGTAAGCCAAATAGCGGTGAACCCCATGTCTTTAATATAATCCAATTGATCGATTATACCTTGAAAGTCACCGCCATGATATGATTTGGGATCTTCCATATTTACTTTAAAATCATTACTGAAATCGCTATTATTAAAGCGATCGATCATAATAAAATAAAAAGTCTCATCCTGCCATTTTCGCTCTTCTTTTTCCACTGCACCTACCGGTAGGGAGTAAAAAAGAAGAAACGGGATTAAGATGAAAGAAAGTATTTTCTTTTTCATCTCCGCTCCTCCTTTTCCTGTTAGAAATCCTTCCCTACAAGATTATCCTTTTGTTCCTCCAGCCGTCAAACCAGAAACGAAATATCTTTGGAAAACTAAGAATAATGCAGCGATTGGTATAGCAATAAGTACAGAACCTGCAGCAAACTTTGTAAATTCGTTTCCGAACTGTTTCGCAACTAGTTCATATAGGCCAACTAATAATGTAAATTTATCTTCTGATCGTAATAAAATTCGCGCTAAGATAAAGTCACCAAAAGGAGCAATAAATGAGAATAAAGCAACTACTGCTAAAATTGGCTTTGCAAGTGGCATAACAATTTGGAAGAAAATTCTTAAGTGTCCCGCCCCATCCATTTTTGCAGATTCATCAAGCTCTTTCGGAATCGTATCTAAGTATCCCTTCATTAAATACGTATTCATTGGAATTTGGCCACCGACATACACAAGTATTAATCCTAAGTGTGTATCAATTAAACCTGTACGGTTTGCTAAAACAAAGATGGCAATTAATGCAGCAAAGTTTGGAATCATTTGTAGAATTAAGAATGTGATTAGACCATTCTTACGACCAACAAAACGATACCTTGAGAATGAGTATGCGGTTAATGATACACTTGCAACAGTTAATACCATGGTGATAATACTGATTTTCAAGGAATTTTTATACCACATAATATAGTCACTCTTGTCAGCATCAAACAGATGCTTATAGTGTGCTAGTGTTGGGTTCTCTGGAAACATCGTCGAGCCCGAGAGACTATTCCCAGGATTAAACGAAGATCCAATAATCCAAAGCAATGGGTAGAATACAATAACTGCCATGACCGCAATGACTAAATATGACAGTGTAAGTCTTATGATTTTATTCTTTTTCATACTCATATTACATCATATCCTCTTCTTGGAATGATTTTGTTCTTCTAAATTGCCATAAAGCCACTGCAATAATAATGAAGGATAGAATCATTGTGATGGCTGCTGCTTTTCCATATTGTGCTGAAGTCATCGTCAATCGATAGATCCATGATATTAGAATATCTGTTCCCCATGCGGTTTGCCCTGGCACAGCTGGTCCCCCGTTGTTAAAGAGGAAGATAACATTGAAGTTATTAAAGTTGAACGTATATTGTGTAATCATGATTGGTGCAGTTGCAAACAAGACAAGTGGTAAAGTAATCTTCGAGAACTTTTGCCAAATATTAGCACCGTCTACAGTAGCTGCTTCATATAAGTCCTCTGGAATCGACTGAAGAACACCAGTTACCATTGCAAAGATGAATGGGAAACCTAACCAACCTTGAATTAATATCAATGCTAGACGTGTCCAGTTGGCTTCTGTCATCCATGGCTGCGGATCTAACCCTAGAGCTGGTAATATCATTTTATTTATTGCACCGAAGGTTTCATTAAACATTCCAGAGAAAATCATAATGGATACGAATGCTGGTACCGCCCAAGGTAAAATTAATATCGTACGAATAATCGCTTTACCTTTTAGATCTTTCTGATTAACAATAATGGCAAGGAACATCCCTAAAGCAATTTGGAACGTTGTCGCACCAAAAGTCCAGACAATTGTCCAACCTAATACTTTAAAGAACGTATTACGCCAGATATCAATTTTAAAAATATCTATAAAGTTCTGTATCCCAATCCAATCAACTAACTTAGCAGGTGGTGAATGGTATAAATCGTAGTTTGTAAATGCTAATAAGATGACGAAAATAATCGGAAAGATTACAACAAAAATTAATAGCAAAAACCCTGGTGAAATCATTAAATATGGAAAACCACCGTCAATTAAGTTGTGGTATTGTTCTCTAACTGAATTTAGTTTTAAACCTAGATCACGTTTTTTCCCATTAGAGTGTGCATCGTAAAGGTTAAATGCATACACCCCTAACCCTAGCACTGTAACAATCAATGCGATAATTCCATCAATCAAAAGAAAGATCGAATGGTCTACTTTAGGTATTTCACCTAATGTAAACAATCCCCAAAACCCCATGTTTAATATGTCGCCAAACACAATCCCGAATGAAGCTGCTAATACAAGAAAGATGATTCCTTTTAAAAACTGACGATTATAAAATTGCCCTAATCCTGGGACAATTGAAAGCAATGCAGCTGTCTTTGCATGCTTTGTTGTTCCTACTTTTTCCGCTTCCATTTGACTTCTATCCCCTTTCTAACTTGAGGAGGAATGTATTTTTTGTTGCGCAATCGTTTGCCTAAAAGAATGTAATGATAGGCAATACCGAAGGTACTGCCTATCGATTGTAGCACAAATTATTTTGCGTGGTTCGTCTCAATCTGCTTCTTAATCGTATCTACTGCCGAATCAAGAGCTGCCTTTGGCTCTGATTTTTGGGTAGCAATTTGTTGTAATGCTGATGCCATTGGAGACCAAACCTCAGCCATTTCTGGAATATTTGGCATTGGAATCGCATAGGAAGACTGAACAGCTACTGCTTTTGCTGCTTCGTTATCAGCAATAATTGGATTCTCGATTAGAGTTTTAACTGGTGGAATTTCCCCAGTTGTTTCAAAACGCGTTTTTGCACTATCTTCATTTGTTAAGAATTCAACAAGCTTTGTAGCCCAATATTGATTTTCCGTGAATGCTGTTACATGCCATCCTTTAACACCCATAAATGTTTTTACATTTTCACCATTTGGTAAAGTTGGTAGCGGTGCAACACCGTAGTCAATTCCAGCATCCTTCATTGCTTGGAATGCCCAAGGACCATTCATAACAGAAGCAACTTTTCCTTCGTTAAATAGCCCGTCCATAGCTGATCCACCAGATTCACCGATGATTCCTTTAGGGAAAAGGCCTTCTTTATACCATTGTTGAATGTACTCAGCACCTGTTACAGCACCTTCGTTATTTAGACCGATATCATCGCGGTTTAATGCACCATTTTCTTCTTTAAATACGTAAGCACCGTTTCCACCCATAATACCATGAGCGAAGTAATAGTTATCCCAAAGAGCTAAGAAACCGTAATTATCGCCTTTAGTAAAATCCTTTGAGAAAGTATATAACTCATCAAAAGATTCAGGAGCTTTTTCCATTAACGCTTTGTTGTAAATAAAGACTGGTGTTTCTGTCGCTTTTGGTAGTCCATAAAGCTTTCCATCATACATTTGAGCTGAGATTGAAGATTCAGTGAAGGTATCAAGTACTTCTTGATCTACTTCAATTTCTGAGATTAATCCCTCAACAACTACTTGACCGATTTGGTCATGTGGCAGTGTTACAACGTCTGGAGCATTTCCAGCTGGTCCATCTAGACGAAGTTGGTCACGAATTTTGTCTGCCATTCCTAATGTTTTATACTCAACTTTAATGCCATATTCTTTTTCAAAAGCTTCGATAGCAGGCTCTAATGCAACCTCTTTATCTGTATCTTCCCATACTACTAATTTCTCTGGCTTTGCTGGTTCTTCTCCAGCCGTTTTGCCACCTTCATTTTCTGTTGAAGTACCTTCCTCACGATTTGGTCCACATGCAGCAAGGACTCCTAGTACTAACATGATCATCATGAAAAGCGAAAATGCTTTTTTCATTATTGACCCCTCCAAAAATGTATGTTTTTATTTTCTGCTAGCTGTACAAACGATTGCACAAATCTACAAAAACAGCACTCTATGAAAACGTTGCCACAATAAGTTAAAAATAAGTAACTCATTGATCTTATATGTTCAACTGAAATCATAGAGTTGTGAAAACGATTGCACAAACTATATTTTTTATTATACCTAGTTTTTTCATTTTGACAACTATTTTCACATAAAATACAAAGAAAAAAATTTATAAGTGTTTTGCCATGTATTTGTTGAAGGGTTTTCACATATCTGCTAACGTAAAGAAAGTAGAATTAAATGCAATCGATTGCACAAAAGGGGGAAAATATTATGATTACTCGTTCTTCTATCTATCATCGTCCTACAGATGAATACGCATATCCCATTGATGAACATACATTACATATAAAATTGCGTACTCGTAAAGAAGAAGTACAAACGGTTAAGCTTTTATTCGGTGATCAATATGAGTGGAAAGATGGTGCTTGGATTTCTCAGCAAACAGAAATGGAGAAAGTTGCAACAGACGCTCTTTTTGATTACTGGCTTCTAAGCATACAACCTACCTACAAGCGAATTCGCTACGGCTTCTTTATTAGTAATGGAGAAGAAACAATTTTATATACAGAAAAAGGATTTTATGAGAAGGCTCCTGAAGATCCGGGCTATTACTTCTCATTTCCCTTCCTTCATGCGAGCGAAGTATTTCGTGCTCCAAGCTGGGTAAAAGATACGGTCTGGTATCAAATATTCCCAGAAAGATTCGCCAATGGTGATCTTACCAATGATCCAGAAGGTTCACTTCCTTGGGCAAGTGAACCTCCATCACCGAAGAACTTTTTTGGTGGGGACTTTAAAGGTATTATCGAGCAAATTGATTATTTAGTTGATTTAGGGATCACTGGAATTTACTTTACTCCTATTTTCAAGGCATATTCGAATCATAAATACGATACGATTGATTATATGGAAATTGATCCTCAGTTTGGGGATAAGGAAACCTTTAAGGAACTTGTAAAAACTTGTCACAAAAATGGAATAAAGGTGATGCTTGATGCTGTGTTTAATCATAGTGGATACCACTTTCCTCCCTTTCAAGATGTTCTTAAGAATGGAGAGAAATCAAAGTATGCAAGCTGGTTCCACACAAAGGAATTTCCATTAAAAGGTGGCGAGCTTCCAAACTACTCTACATTTGCCTTTGAGCAAACGATGCCTAAACTTAATACACAAAACGAAGAAGTAAAACAATATTTGCTTGAGGTTGGAAGGTACTGGGTTCAAGAATTTGATATAGATGGATGGCGATTAGATGTAGCGAATGAAATTGACCATCAGTTTTGGAGAGATTTCCGCCATGCGGTTAAGGAAGTCAAGCCTGAACTATATATCCTAGGGGAAATTTGGCATGATTCGATGCCTTGGCTTCGGGGAGACCAATTTGATGCAGTGATGAACTATCCATTCCTAACAAATGTATTAAATTTCTTTGCAAAAGACCAGATTTCAAAGCAGCAATTTATCGAGAACATGACATCTGTTATTCAAATGTATCCTAGCAATGTGAATGAAGCTGCTTTTAACCTCGTTGGAAGCCATGATACACCGCGTATTTTGACAGAATGTAAGGACAGCACAGATAGAATGAAGCTCATCTACACCTTTATGATGACATTTATCGGGACACCTTGTATATATTATGGAGATGAAATTGGCTTAAGTGGAGTCATGGACCCTGGTTGTAGAGAATGCATGCCGTGGGAGGAAGAAAATTGGAATAAAGAGATGCGACAACATATCCAAACATTAATTAAGCTAAGAAAAGAAGAAAAGCTTCTCGCAAACTCAGGAACCTTCTCCTTCCTTGCTAATTCCGATGAAGAAGTGTGTATTGCCTACTCCAAAAAGGATGGAAACAAAGCAATTATCGTTATTTTAAACCCTACGTCCAAAGAGGCTACGCATTCTTTGCCATTTCATTTAAAAGGGAGAAAACTTACAGACTTATTAAACAATAGTGAATTTGCCGCTGAGTCTGATCAACTTTCAGTTACGGTTGCTCCTTTTGGCTTTGAAATCATCTCCTTTTAAATTAACACTTCATCTGTTAAAATGAAGTGTTTACTAAATAGTCTTAAGCACTCTGCTTAAGACTATTTCCTTTTATTATGTTAGGGGGTCAATTAGTCATGAGCACGAAAAGCAAAACACAAAAGATGACCCTTGTTGCTTTAACATGGCCCATCTTTATTGAAATTTTATTGTATATGCTTATGGGGAATGCAGATACATTAATGCTCTCACAATACTCTGATGAGTCCGTTGCCGCTGTTGGCGTATCGAACCAAGTTCTTTCGCTAATCATCGTAATGTTTGGTTTTGTTGCAACAGGAACAGCTATTCTTGTCACACAGAATTTAGGAGCGAAACAGGAAAATACAGCTGCAGAAATTTCAATCGTTTCCCTTGGAGCAAATCTTGTTTTTGGGATTCTTTTAAGTATAGGAATTTTTCTCTTTAGTAAACCTATTTTATTAATGATGGATTTACCTCCCGAACTATTGGATGAAGCAAACTCTTACCTGTTAATTGTCGGAGGATTTTCTTTTGTTCAAGCGTTTATCATGACAATTGGTGCCGTCATTCGTAGTTATGGATTTACGAAAGATGTTATGTATATCACAATTGGCATGAATATTATTAATGTGATTGGGAACTACTTATTTATTTTTGGTCCTTTTGGTTTTCCGATTCTCGGCGTGGAAGGAGTAGCTATCTCAACTACTGTTAGTAGATTCATAGGTTTGATTATAGCCATCATCGTGATGATTAAAAGAATTCCTGTTCAGCTGCCGTTTCACCTGCTGTTCCGTTTTCCGAAGGTGCATGTTAGAAACTTGCTTAAAATTGGTATTCCCTCCGCCGGTGAGCAACTTTCCTATAATGCTTCTCAGATGGTCATTACGTTCTTTATTGCCACACTAGGTACGGAAGCACTCACTTCCAAAGTATACGCTCAAAATCTTATGATGTTTATCTTCCTTTTTAGCATTGCGATAAGTCAAGGTACACAAATATTAATAGGTTATATGATTGGTGCAAAGAAGTACGAAGATGCGTATCATCGATGCTTAAAAAGTCTACGTCTAGCTATAATTATTTCCTTAAGCGCAGCCGTACTCTTCTCGTTTTTTGCAAAAGATTTAATGAAGTTATTTACAAACAATGAGGACATCATTGCACTGGGTAGCACGTTGATTCTGTTAACGATCATTTTAGAACCAGGCCGCTCTTTCAACTTAGTCATTATCAATTCTTTAAGAGCAACGGGAGATGTGAAATTCCCAGTATATATGGGAATTCTTTCTATGTGGGGGGTGGCTGTCACCTTATCTTATTTACTAGGAATCACCTTTGGGCTTGGTCTCGTTGGCATTTGGATTGCTTTCATTGCGGATGAATGGCTGAGAGGCTTACTCATGCTTTGGAGATGGCGCTCAAAAGTTTGGGTTCGCCATTCCTTTATAGAAGAGAAAGCAGTTTAAAAAGAACAAAATTCAGAAGATGCCCACACTTTTTGTTAAAGGGTTCTATTCTCGGGTACCTTCTTATTAAAATACACAAAAAAAGCTGCTTTTTTCCACATCTAGAGTTCTAGGTTCAAGAGGGTCCGTATTTATCGGTTGGGGGTCAGGTTAAGCACCCGAGCTGATAAATAGACGGAGAAATTCCGGTTAATTAGTAATTCTTATTAAAAAAGGCTCAAATAGGCGGAGGGATTCCGCCTATTTGCTCGAAAAATTCGAAAATAGGCGATTTTGCTTTGCATAAGCGGAAAAACTCCCCTTATTTACCCCCAAACGAGGCTCCATTTTGTATCTAACCGGAAATTCTCCACTTATTTTACTTTTGCTAGTTACTCGATTAAGGACAAAACATCTTATTTATATAAGGAGTAAGTTTTATCTTATTTTAAGATAAGCACTTCAAACGGAACTCTTTAACTTTTTGTATAGGCTTCTTTCCTTACTTAGGATTCAACAATATTAATATTGTAATCTTTAAACCAGATGTGAATTTGAGCTAGATGAGCAAGAAGCTGTGGTCCAGTCATTAATTGGCCGAACCAAGGTTCTTTAAAGGCTGCACCTTCAGTAGTGATTATTTCCTTTAGTTTTGCTTCATTAAAAAATTCATATAGAACCGAACCTTTATCCGTCATAATCTCTGCAAGCATCTGCTGTACTGCTTTTGTATACTTCGGATTATGCGTTTTCGGATACGGACTTTTCTTCCGATACAATACTTCATCTGGGAGAATTCCTTCTAATGCTTTTCGTAGCAATCCTTTTTCACGATTTTGGTAATTCTTCATTTCCCAAGGGATATTCCAGACATATTCAACTAGTCGGTGATCTGCAAAAGGAACCCTTACTTCAAGACTTGCTCCCATACTCATTCGATCCTTGCGATCAAGTAAGGTGGTCATAAACCAAATCATATTCAGATAAAACAACTCTCGTCTTTTTGCTTCTTCCCTCGTCTCCCCCTCTAAAACAGGAGTCTCTTGAACAGTCTTATTGAACTGTTGAAGCATGTAGTCTTTTAGCTGTAACTTTTCCCGCCACTCAGTTCGGAGCAAACCCTGTCTTTCTTCAATCGATCTCATCCATGGAAAACCTTCACGAGTTAAGTCTGCTTCACGTCGAAACCAAGGGTACCCGCCAAAAATTTCATCTGCACATTCCCCGGATAAACTAACAACGAAATCTTTTTTAATTTCACGGCAGAACCATAATAGAGATGAATCTACATCTGCCATTCCAGGTAAATCTCTTACATGAACAGCTTCAATTAAATGTTCAGCCAGAAGCTCTTGAGAAATAATGCTATTATGATGAGTGGTCTGAAATTCATCAGACATTTTTTGTATATAGATTCCATCCGAATTTGGCTGAAATTCATTTGCCTTAAAGAATTGGTCATTGTCTTCATAATCAATTGAATACGTATGAAGGCTCCCTTTTCCTTCTTTTTGATATTCCATCGCTGCAATGGCTGTAATGGCACTAGAATCTACTCCGCCTGATAAAAATGTACAGAGAGGAACATCTGAAACGAGCTGGCGTTTAACCGCATCCGTAAAGAGGAAGCGAACCTTATCAACGGTATCATTCAAACTGTCCGTATGCTTCTCACTTTTTACATTCCAGTATCGCCAAATATTTAGTCCTTTGCTTTTGGATAGAGTAAGTGCATGAGCAGGCCTTAGCTCAGATATCCCTTTAAATACCCCATTTCCTGGGGATCTTGATGGACCTAGAGCAAAAACCTCTGCTAACCCTTCTCGATCAATTTCTGTTTTCACTTCTGGATGAGCAAGAATCGCTTTTAATTCGGAGCCAAACATAATCCCTTTTTCTGTTGATAAATAAAAAAGCGGCTTAACGCCAAGTCGATCCCGTCCTATAAAGAGCTGTTCCTTCTTCTCATCCCAAATGGCGAAAGCAAATATGCCATTTAAATGATCCACACAATTTTCTTCCCATTCTATATATGCAGTTAATAGAACTTCTGTATCAGAATGACCGATAAAGGAATATCCTTTTACTAACAGTTCTTTTCGAATATCTTCGGTATTATATAGTTCACCATTATAACAAATCGTATATTTGTGATTATTTTTTGATTTAGACATTGGTTGTTTTCCACCCTCTGGGTCAACAACAATTAAGCGTTTATGTCCGAATCCTACATGAATATCTGTCCATACATTTGTATCATCTGGACCGCGCTTTGCCAAGGTTTCAGCCATTTTCGTAATAGAGTCACGTTCTTTTCTCATATCTCTTTGGAAGTCAATCCAGCCTGTTATGCCACACATATTTTTTTCATCCTTTCAAAGTAGTGCGTTTGTTTGGTCAGTCCGAACATATACCCATACTATGCTGGGCGCGAAAAATGGTTAATTGTCCAATTTTTAAGTGGCGGTGTTTAAAATATAAACAAGATGTCTAGAAAGAATGAAGATAGATCTAAAAAACTTTTATACCCTTTAGCCTTTAACGGAGGTCTTATCATGAATAGACAGCAACGACTAAAACTTTTTGAGTATCAAACGAGAGCATTTATAGAAGGTACGGTAGAGCATATAAACAACCAGTGGATTTTTTTCGATGAGGAAACAGATGAAGCCTCCATTTTGGATGATTTTTTACACCAAGAAATTGAGGTATTTCGATTCAATCGATGGAAAAAGGGAATTTTATTTGAGGATGGGAAAGTAACATTTGGAAGTGAAACTTTTCATTTAAAAAATCAAGACGTAGTAAGAATTCGCAAACACTTAATGTATTCCCTTGAACGGTTGCTAGAAGAGATCAACGATGATTCATTTTATCAGTTTATCTCCCATTTAAATTCACTTGGCTTTTCAATCTTTGACTGTATTTATTGCTACAATCATCTAACGTTTTTAAAGGATGCGGAAAGAAAAAGTGGTGTGAATTTTATTATCTTTGATAATCAAGAGGAAATCTGTAATGTTCAACATCATTTCTGTTATTATAAAAAGCAAACCGATCGTTTTGAGTTTACACTTAACGCTGGTAAGAGAACGGTGATTGAAAAATTTGTATAATAAAACCTGCTCCTTGGAGCAGGTTTTATTTAAAATAATTGAAATCCAAGTGGTAAGCGAAGTCCTAATAAGATTACTAGAACAACCGCAAGATAAAATTGGATCCAAAGCGACTTTGTTTCTTTTCCTTTTACCGTACGAACGAGAACCATCTCCATCGCTGCAATAACCCAAAGTCCAATTAATACTTTAGCTATATACTCAACTGGCTGCATGGAGAATAATGTATGAACGAGCATTCCCCCTGTGGCAAACACAATGATATACAAAACTCTCAAAATCATATGAACGATTTTCGCTGCCTTTGCTTTTCCACTCTTATGTAATGAGTTTGCTACAAAAAATAGGACTAGTGCAAGAACCCATGCGGTTATATGGGCATGTGTATTAATCGACATAAATTAGCCTCCCTATTAAATATCGACTTTATCATACCATAATAGTGTTAAAAAAACTAAAAAGAACGTCTCCATTGAATTTCTTGCTTCATCATTTGTTCACAAAGTTTTCAAATTTCTTCACTGACATGATTCGTTAGGGTTCCAACACCTTCAATCGTAATTTCAATTTGATCGCCTGGCTTTAGAAAGCGAGGTGGGTGAAATCCTTTTCCTACCCCAGCTGGAGTACCCGTAGCAATCACATCACCTGGTTCTAGTGTCATCCCCAATGATAGTGTCGAAATCATTTCTTCCACTGAAAAGATAAAGTGTTTTGTATTGGAGCTTTGGCGAACCTCTCCATTTACTTTTGTTTCAATAGTTAATTGATTGGGATTTGATAGGCTATCTTTATGAACAAGAAATGGTCCCATCGGACAACTAGAGTCTAGGCTTTTTCCAAGAAAGAACTGCTTATGCTTCGCTTGAAGATCACGTGCTGTTATATCGTTTACAATCGTATAACCAAACACATAGTCAAGGGCATCTTCTTTTTGTATATTGCTTCCCTTCTTTCCAATCACGATCGCTAACTCTCCTTCATAGTCTAACTGTTTCGTAATAGAAAGATGATTCTCAATATGTTCATTTGGACCAATAATCGTAGTTGGAGCTTTTGTAAAAACCATCATATGCTCAGGAATATCATCCTTACTTCCCATCTCAATCGCATGGTCCACGTAATTTTTCCCTATACACAAAATGTTTTTCGGTGGCTTTGTAATGGGTGAAAGCAAGGTAACCTCTTCTAAAAGGAAATACTCCTCCTCGCTTGCTGCTTGGGTTTTTTCGCTTATCTCGTGTAGAAATTCATCTCCCCTTGCAATACATTCGACCATTGAATCCGTTTCGTTAACAGAAAGAACCTTTGTTTCTGTTGAATCCAAAATACCAATAAAAACTGTGTTTTCTCTCTTTCCGGTAAGAAGCTTCATAAGTTTTCTCCTTTTTTCATTAGTTTCTGCCATTTCCAGTACGAAACTGTTCTCCACACCCACTCAAACGGGCCTATATAAAAGTACTTTATCCATATATGACTAACAATTAATTGAAATAGAAATATCGTTAAGGCTAATACCGTTCCTTCGACAACTGATACTTGTCCATACAGACCCAGACCGTAAGAATAAAATATCATCGTCGATACGATGGATTGTCCTAAGTAATTTGGGAAACTAAGCTTCCCAACAGGTCCAAAGAATTTTAACATCTGTAAGCCTCGTTGATGATTCGAACCAAGTGCGATCAGTAGGATGTATGATATAGATAAAAGAGGACCACCAAGCATATCTTGAGAATATTCTGTTGCCCAGTTTCTTGTTAACCAATAAGGAGCGCTCTTAATAACCAATCCAATGAGTAATGTTACCCCTATTGCTACTAGAAACGGTCTTTTTAATTCTTTTACTCTTCTTAACCAATTCTCTTTCGCCGCTCCTCCCCCGATTAAAAACATAGGAAAGATTGAAAAAAGCATAAAGAACAGATTACCTGGATTATTTACTAAATACCAATCCACAAATCTTTGCTCCCGTATTTCCTCATAAGTACCATTTTGATAAGTTTTATACGACGCTAGAGCACTTGTCTCATCTGCTATTGTAAACTCCCCATTACCAGCGACCATCGAAGCTAAAATCATCATGACCGTAATGATCACATTAGGCACAAAGTATAATATCATTCCGAGTAACATAAGTACTTTTCCTCTAAGCCTGATAAATAGCAGAAGGAGGATACCAAACAAGGAGTAGGTAAAAAGGATATCTCCATGCCAAATATAGTTCGCATGTACCCAACCAATAAAGGACAAAAAAAGTAATCTCCTTATTGCTATGGTCGGAAAGTTTCCACCCTTTGCAATGGTTCTCTCTCTTAAAATAACAAAACCATATCCAAAGAGAAAAGAGAATAAAGGATATATACTTCCTTGAATGAACAAATCAATCCACGAGTAAAACAAGCGGTCACTAGTAGCCGTCCATGTAACAAAGGGGTCAATATAAAGGATTGGGGTATGAAAAGATAGCATGTTTACTAAGAAAATCCCCAATATGGATAATCCTCTCATTATATCAATGGAAACAATTCTCTCCTGGTTATTCATTTCTTAAATATATCCCTCCCTCTTTCTACACTCCCCGAAACCTATTATACTTGAAACATTCCCAATAAACACCAAAACCGTTCCCTAAATAGGGAACGGCTACTACTTAATTAACAAATTTACCTGCTTTTCCATGAGACTCCCAATAATCATTTCTAAGATGCACTTTTTGAATCTTTCCTGATGCGGTTTTCGGTAATTCTTTAACAAAAGTAACACCGGTAACTGCTTTAAAATGAGCAAGCTTTTCACGAGAGAAAGAGATAAGATCCTTCTCTTTCACCGAATGACCTGATCTAACCACTACGAAAGCATGAGGTGTTTCTCCCCACTTCTCATGCGGAACAGCAATAACTGCTGCTTCTAATACACTCGGGTGCTCATAAAGTACTCCTTCAACTTCAATAGAAGAAATATTCTCCCCACCACTTATAATGATATCTTTTTTCCGATCGACAATATCAATATTCCCATAGAGGTCTACTGTTGCCATATCACCCGTATGAAGCCATCCATCCCTAATGGTCTCCATCGTAGCCTCTAGATTTTTCCAATAGCCCTTCATGACGCCATTGCTTCGCGTGACCACTTCACCAATTTCCTTCCCGTTCTTTTCCACTTCCTGCCCCTTTTCATTAATAACACGCACTTCACATCCGATCATACTCACCCCAGCCATAGCTTTCATACGGTATTGGTCCTTTAATGGAAGATCAGCCAGATGAGAACGAATCGTTGAGATTGTACTTAAAGGAGAGGATTCGGTCATTCCATACACTTGAATAAACTCCCACCCAAGCTCTCTTTCTACCCTTGTCACAAATGCTGGGGGTGGAGCAGAGCCTGCTATGACCACTCTTACCTTATGATCAATTTGCGGGATGTTTTGCTCATAGTATTGAAGCAGGCTATTTAATACAGTTGGTGCCATATGCATGACGCTTACTTTATATTTTTCTATCGCTTTAAAAATATTCTCTGGAGTAGCTTTTCGCAAACATATTTGAGTAGATCCATTGGCTGTATAATAAAAAGGGGACCCCCAACCATTCACATGAAACATCGGGAGAATATGGAGCAGAACATCTTGATCACTTACCCGTAAGTGGTGCATCGTCGTAAGAGCATGTATATAATTATTACGGTGTGTGAGCATCACTCCTTTTGGTTGCCCCGTTGTACCACTTGTATATAACAAGCTACAAACATCCTCCTCATGTAGCTCAGCTTTAGGAAACGCTTTCTTTTCTTTGGTTACTAACCATTCGTCGTACCCTATCTCTTGTGTCAACTCATTTTTGTAATGAACAATGATGGTCTCAACTGTTTCTAATTTTTCCTTAATAGGGAGAATAAGATCAAAAAGCTCTTGATCTACAAATAATACCTTTGATTCACTATGATTTAAAATAAACAAATAATCTTCTGGTTTTAACCGAATATTTAGTGGCACCATCACTCCACCCAACAAAAATACCCCATAAAAACCTTCTAGCATTTCAACACTGTTAGGAGCTAAATAGGCTACCCGATCACCTTTGTTCACTCCTAGATCCTTTAATCCATTTGCCAGCTGATTTACTCTTTCTCCCAATTGACCATATGTAAAGCTCCGTTCTTCACAATATACTGCTTCTTTTTGACTATAAAGAGATACCGCACGGTCCAAAAACTGAGTTAACACCAAAGGTACAATCATTTCAACAACTCCCTTTGTCAAAATATTACTAATTATATAAACATTTTAACATAACACATGCTAACATTGAATAATTCTGTTATAGTACAAAGCGCATAATTCAACTTTTTTCATAAATAAATCACATCTAGTTTCTAGGCACATACAATGTAAGGAATCTTAAACAAAGGGTGTAGTGTATGCCAGCAATAGTCGGTGTAGCTCAAGTAATCTCGATTGGAAGTAGTTCCATTTTTCATATTGGAGATGTATATAAAATCATGCCTATTTCTAATGCTAAGACATACTCAGGGGCAGGTTCCTTTAATACAGGGGATGGTTTACGTGTTTATAACAAGTTTAGTTCTACTAACACATATGACCATGACGGCATTGACCAAGGAAATATTTTAAATGCTTAATAAGCAGGTGATGATATGAATTTCTATATTCAACAAAATATATCTATTAATCTTCTACGTATTGATGCGATTACGAATTCATCCGTATTACAGATTGGCAGTGCTGGAGTGATTCGTCCAACCGCCCATCTATATAATACTGGAGGTTTCACAGGACCTGCACCTGAACCTATTCATCCCGGCGGAACAATCGTAACTACTCCGGATTCGGCTGAATTTACAGGAAGTGATACTGGATCGTATATAGATTCTCCAGCTGTTCCGTTATCCATTTCATAAGAGGAGGGAAGGTGTCAGTATGAATAATGAATTCTACGAATACTTAAGACAGCTTCACCAACTTGTTGAAAGCCAAGAACACCGGATTCGAGCTCTTGAACGAAATGTATTACAAATGCAAAAAGAGATATCCCAACTCAAGGAAAGACCACCTGTTCATGTGGATCGAATTGAATACAAATTTGATCAACTCAAGGTAGAATCCCTTGATGGTACTTTAAATATTGGACTCAATCCATCAGATCTACAAGGAATCGATGAGTTCTCTGTTCCAAATCAATCCATCAAGACTCCTTCCCCTCCAAAGCAAATGTTCCAAAGAACAATGGAACTCGAGGATATAATTTATGAATATATGGGCAATCATTTACCTGCTATCTTTGAGATAACACAAGCAAAACTACAAACAAATCTCGATGATTCGTACTATCACTTTATCGAGGAAGATATTAAAAAACAAATACCAAAAAGAGTAGAACATTATATACGCGAGTTTTCCTCAGGAGTTATAGAAACTGAGGACCGGTCACGGTTTGAGAAAACGATAACTGACCAGTTTCACAAGGAAATGGAGCATGGAGTTGAGGTATTTATTAAGAATTTACCCGAGAATGTGAAAGGGATGAAACAGGAATGATGAATTTTCAAGTATACAATCGTGATATTCATGTGGGTGATATTCGAGTGGTCGGTGTCTCGAGTTCTTCTATATTAATGGTAGGAGATGCGGAAACTATCCAATTAGCATCCATATTCGATACTCCAGCTGAATCTCTAATCATTGGCCCCTTTGTACCTTTAGCTGTGGAAGGTAGATAGCATGCTTCAACGATCAAGTTCTGTTAAACATATTCACATTACGAATGCAGCAATATCCTCCGTCATTCAACTTGGGGACTCAAATATTATTAATGGTTTAAATAGGGCGATTGCTGTGCAACGGGAAAAGCAGCTGTTCATTGGTGATGATGAAGATTTCTCAAAATATCCCATCTTTCAACGCCCCATTATTTTTCCTCAAGACAAGGAAGAAGTGATGATTACTTCCTTTCATCAAAATCCAATGATTCATGTGAATAACATTAATGTGATCGCCTTTTCCTCATCCTCTATTCTTCATGTTGGAAATACGCAAGCAATCAATATGGAAGCACGCATCAAGCATATTCGTCAGCTCTTACCAAAAAAAACTTGATGCAGACTGGTTAGACTTATATGTAAAGGATGTTTTTTATGCCCGCAATTATCGGTCCTGTCCAAATTACAACGGTGAGTGGTGGAATTGTCCAATTCGGCGATGCACTCTACATCTCACCCAAAAGCAACTCTAAATCTGTCACTGGTGCTGGTGCTGTAAATACAGGCGGAATAATTATTACTAATAACGGATTGTCAGCTAGTAATGTATTAGATACGAATCTAATTGACCAGCCAACATTAGGAAATAACTAGGTGGAACTTAATTTCCACCTAGTTATTTTCTTATTTTCCTTTCCTCCTAAAAAAATAGTCAGCAAGAGTAATGTCTCCTGCTGACTAACCATTTAGTCCATTTTCATGATATGTGCACCATCGAAGAAGAATAAATACGTTTCATTTACTTTCTTCTTCCATATTTCCTCTAATGCTCTTCTATATAACTCAATTTGGACTTTGTAACGATCTTCAAGAATCAACTTCGCTTCTTCATATCCACCCTTGTAACGATCATGAATTCCATCCGTTTTAAAATCAAGTAGAACAAGTCCGTTCTCATCTTCAAAAACACAATCAATGATACCTTGAAGGAGAACGGCCTCCTCTTCTCCCTTCCAATCTGCATACACAACGCTAGCAGGAAGAGATAAACTAAAAGGAATCTCACGTAAGACTGTGTTTGCACTTAGTAATCTAACACCGAGTTCCGATTCGAAAAACTGTACCACCTGGTCAACATCTATTACCTCGAGCTGCTCATGCGTTAACAGTTCACGCTGGACCATTTCAGTTAATTGGCTCATAATGCTATCAGAGTTAATTGGTTTTCCTAAATCAATCTGCTGCATCACCGCATGCATGGCCGTGCCTCGCTCTGCTGGGGTTAAGGATTTTTCCTGCATAAAACGTGGACGATTCATTAGCGGTTTCCTGAATTTCTTTTGCAATTCTATTCCACTTTCTTCATCCTGCAATTCTCTTTGCCTTTTCACTTCAGAAACAGACTGCTTGGAACGATGTGTGGAAGGTGCGAAGTATTCATACTTGTACTCTAATTGTGAAAGCACCTGTTCGTTCCGCTCTGATTTAACCGGAAGTTCTTTCCCCTCTTTTACAAGTTCTAATAAATGATCTTTTTCTTCTAAAACCGTTTCATTCATGGATGCCAACTGTACTCCATCGATTAACTCTATCTTCCAGCATGATGAATGGTTCGAAATCTCTTCTGGAACAAGATTTCCGACTTCCTTTCCCTTGCGCAACTCTTGACAATCTTGATGCCTAATTAATGATGGCCCAATCCAGTCTAAGTAGCCCTTTGCTGATTGACGGTCGTACTCTTTTAGTAGCCATTCAGAATGGGTTGAGAACTGCTCCCAATCCTCAAGCTTTTTTTCTACATTCTTTACGGTACCTAGTAAATATAAGTACTCTTTTGCGCGGGTTAATGCAACATACAAAACACGCATTTCTTCCGCTAGCATCTCAAGCTTCTTTTTGCGTTTAAAAGCAAGCTGGGGCAAAGATGGATAAGAAATTCTCTTTTTAGGGTCAACATACTTTGCAGAAAAGCCGAGCTCCTTGTCAAGCATGTAAGATTTCCTGATATCCATCATGTTGAATTGACGACCCAATCCAGCCACAAACACGACTGGAAATTCTAATCCTTTACTGCTATGAATAGTCATGATTCGTACAACATCTTCACTTTCTCCGAGTGAACGAGCAGCACCTAGGTCATCCCCACGTTCTCTCATACGTTCGATAAAACGAAGAAAGCGAAACAATCCACGGAACGATGTTTCCTCATATTGTCGAGCACGGTCATACAAAGCACGTAAATTCGCTTGTCTCTGTTTCCCTCCTGGCAGTCCGCCCACACAGTCAAAGAATCCCGTTTCGCGAAATAACTGCCAAAGTAACTCTGATAATGCACCTTGTCTAGCAGCCGTTCGCCATTTTGATAAATTCTCCATAAAAGGAACAATTTTCTCATGCGCCTCTTCATTCATTTCCGTTGGCGCTTTTCTATAAAAGGAAGTTAGAGCTTCGTAAAAAGAACCTCTTCGATCGTCCATGCGAACACAAGCAAGATCTTCTTCTGTTAATCCCACAATCGGAGAACGAAGGACAGAAGCAAGTGGGATATCCTGATATGGGTTATCAATGACGTGTAACAGAGACATCATAATAACGACTTCTGTTGCTTCAAAATAACCCGTTGATAGGTTCGCATAAACCGGTATTCCCTGATCTTTTAGTTCCTCCATAATCTGTGGAGCCCACGTCATCGATCGAAGCAAGATGACAATATCTTTATATGAAGCCGGCTTAGAGCTTTTTGTTTTAGGATTGTAAACAGGCTTTCGCCCTTGAATCAGACCGTTAATTTTACTCGCAATAAGCTTAGCTTCAAGTTGAGATTGTGCCAGCTCTTCTTCATCAAAGGAGTCACCTTGGATCTCATTTTCTCCTTCTTCACTCATCATTTCCTCTTTACCATCACTATTAATGATCAATAATTCAACTGGAACATCTTCCTCTGGGTAGGATGCACCAGTAATTAACTCAGCCGCATCATCATAGCTGATTTCTCCAACTAATACACCCATGATCTGCTTGAATAGATAGTTGGTTCCATGAAGGACTTCCTTTCGGCTCCGGAAATTTCGAGCTAAATCAATTCGAAGCCCAGATTCGTCACCCAGTGAGGTAAATCGGTTATATTTACCCAAAAATAAATTTGGCTCTGCTAAACGGAAGCGATAGATCGATTGTTTGACATCTCCCACCATAAACAAATTGCCTGTCTTCTCTTCATCATTAGTTACTAAATTTAATATCGCTTCCTGTACCATATTTGTGTCTTGATATTCATCCACAAGAACTTCTTTAAATTGTCGGCGATAGACACAAGCTTCCTCAGAAGGTTTGAACTCATGATCCGTACTTTCTTCTGGATCTGATAAAATCTGGAGACAATAATGCTCTAAATCAGCAAAGTCGACGAGCCCTTTTTCCCTCTTTATTAAATCGAATTGATTGGAGAATTCCTCGACAAGTCTAACCAATGTTTGAATATACAACTTCATTTGTTTCATATCATGAATGAAGCTTTGCGGTTTTCTCGAAAAAAGTTCAGCTTGTAAGGCTTGAACCATTTTCTTTCCTTTGTCTCGAAGTTTTTGGGATTTTTCTAATAAAACCTCATCATAATCCGTTTTTTTACATGGCTTTAGCTTTGAAAATGTTTCACTTAGCAGTGTGTTATATAACTCATCCCACGAGTGGTTACTTGCTTCAAGTAGTCGATCAATGATTCTAATATCATCAATAAAAGTTTCCGCTCGAGGACTTGGACCTTCTGGAAGCTTCGTTATTTCAAGAGCAGCTTCAAATAAGCCCCTTGCACCTTGAAGCTGGAGCTGAATATCGAAAATAAGTGTCTGATAAAAGGGCAATGATTCAATCGTTGTTTGTTCATCTACATCATACATATCAATAATTGATTGTAGATAGCTCTTGGGCGATGGATTTGAACGCGCAAAGTCATACAGCTCCCGGATAATCACTTGTAGGGCCGCATCACTGCGGTCATTTGAAAACATATCAACTAAATCAAAAAATTCAGTATTAGCTTCCTTCCCGTACTCCTCTTCGAATATGGTATCTAAAACCTCATCTCTTAAGAGCTGTGCTTCCGTTTCGTCAGCGATTCTAAATCCGGGATCAACCTCAATTTTATAATAAAACTTTCGAATCACCTCTAAGCAAAAGGAATGAAGAGTGGATATGCTTGCCTTATTTAGCAAGCTTAGTTGCTTTCGGAGATGTCTTGACGTGGGATTTTCATCAATTGCCTTCTCAAGTGCCTCTCCCATTCGGTGCTTCATTTCCGCCGCGGAAGCATTTGTAAAAGTAACGACTAGCATCTCATCGACGTTCATCGGTTCATCTTCTGAAACAATTTTCTTGATCATTCTTTCAACAAGAACAGCTGTTTTTCCTGACCCTGCTGCTGCAGCAACTAATATATCCTGTCCGTTCGCAACAATTGCTTTCCACTGGTCATCTGTCCAAGTCACATCACTCGGCTTCGGTGGAAGTTTCATGTTCGCCATTTTCATCACTCTCCTTTCGCATTTTTTCTATTACCGTCTCCTTATCTTCAACCTTCAGCATCCTATATTTATTAGCCTGTAATGACTCATCGAATTGACAAACAGACTTGAAGGAACAAAAAGTACAAGGTGTTTTCTCCTTCATTTTATAAGGAGAAATTTGAACGGCACCGTCGACTATACTATTTCCTGTTTTTACGTACATACTTCTAACATACGACCGCAACTGATTAAATTCTTCCTTACTAGCCACTTTTGATCTTTTCGTTAGCGACCCGTCTTTTTTTATTCCTGCAGAGATAATCGTCGATTCACCAGATTCCAATGTTTGATCCATGAGTTTAATCACATTTTCTTCACCTAGTAATAAACCATTCATCTTAAATTTTTTGAAAAGCTCTGCTTCAATCTCATCCAATGTAAGCATTTTGCTCGTGCTTATCATCGGATTATGCACATGGAAGTACACAACACCTGCTGGGCTAGCCTTTGTACCAATCAAAGATTCTGAGTTTGAAATAATAATATCTAGATACGTAAGCATTTGCAGGGCCAAACCATAATAAATTTCGTTTACATTTACGTCTTTTGCACTGGATTTATAGTCGAGGATTCGCAGGAACACTTCACCGTCATGAGCGGCTTTGTCTACTCGATCAATACGGCCCACTAGTTCCATTTTTGCCCCATTTTTCAACGTAAATGGCGCCGGCTTTATTTGTTCCGTTGGTCCAAATGGTAATTCAAGCCCAACCGGTGCAAACCCACTTGCCTTCGCATGGTCACGTAAAATAAGCGAAGCCCGCTGTATAATTTGTTCCAGCTTTCGTTTAATATAATGGTGACGATTCGAGCTTAATAGAATTTCATTTTGTAGTTTTGGTGCAAGTAGATCCACTGCTTGTTTTGCCAAATTTTCCATTTCATCCTTTGACACATCTGACCATGACATCTTACTCGCCACAATTGTTTCGGTAATATATTTTAAAGCTGCGTGAAAGAGCTCTCCAATATCCGGTGCTTCTAGCTTAAATACTTGACGTTCTCTAAGCTTTAACCCATGCTGAGAGAAATGTGAAAACGGACAGCTATGGAACATTTCCATTCGGCTGACACTTGATTGGATTTCTTCTCCATACAAATCCTTGCTTGTCTCCTCAGACAGCTTAGTTGTTCGATTTTCATAAGTTAAGCTAGAAAGTACTTTCCTTACGTCTCTTTGAAAATGGGGCTTTGACTGGTAATAGTTATACACATCCCACCATAAGTCGTAGATAGGGTAATTTCTTTTCTTTAACTGAAGCTGGGAGGTTAAATAAGCTAGAGCCGTATTTTCATGGGCAACAAATTTTAATTGATCCAACTCACCAAGCTCGGAAGGCTCCGACATAAACGATCGTGCTTCACTATCTGGGAACATATCAACCATTCTCTTAATATATGGTGACGCAATTAATGCCTTTCCTTCAGAATTTGCTAGTGGATAAGAAACATACAAGCGCTCAGACGGAGTGGTAAATGCCTTGTAGGCGATAAACTCCTCATCCAATAAGCGGGTTTTACTGCTCGCAGCAAGCTTTACACCATTTAGTAATAACTGCTCCCGATCTTCATCAGCAAATATACCCTCCTCCGAAAATTTAGCAGGTAGAACCCCTTCTGTTATTCCGATAATAAAAGCTACTTTCACATCGGTTAGACGGGATTTTTCCAAATCTGCACCTAACACTTGATCCATTGCCGGGGGTACTAATGAGAACTGCAGTGCTTCTAATCCTGCATCCAAAATATTTGAAAACTGCTTTGGAGAGACTTTTTCATCCCCTAACATTTCAACAAACTGATCTAAAAGTTCAATCACACTGTTCCATGCTTGATCATGCTCTCTTGCTTTTGTTAATTCTCCCTTTTCCTCTTCAGCTATTTTCCATCGCTCAAGCTTTGCAGGGATTTCTAATTCCTCAAGATACAGAAAAACTGCCTCCGCTAATTTGCTTCCATTCTCAGCTTTTTTCAATCTTCTCGATAAGCGAAGGATCGGTGCTGAGATCATCAGTCGAAGCTCGTTTAATTTTTGCTCGAAGTTTTTTTCCTTATCCGTTTGGGCAACAGATTCTAATTCAAGTCCCCTCATTCGGCGATATACCCAACGATCACGTCTTGTCCACTTATCTCCTTGAATTCCAAACGCGAGGACAAAATTTTCAAGCTGATCCATTTGCTCTCGCATTTTATTTGAATCGATATGAAGTGGATAAAGAAGCTCTGTTTTCACTGCTCGAAATACAGGTTCATACCGCCAGTATCCGTTGATCACTTCAAGCGTGGAGCGAATAAGTTCAATAACCGGATGATGAAGCATCGTGCGTTTTTGATCCACAAAGAAAGGAATCTCATAATCATCGAAGACCGTTTCAATCAAATCTTTGTATTCATGTCCATTTCTCATCATAATGGCAATGTCTTTGTATCGATAATTCTTTGTTCGAACAAGTGATAGAATTTCGCGTGCAATTCCTTCAATTTCCGCTCGCCGATTAACGGCTTGTCCAATCGTAACAGCCGTTTCCCCTTTAAATACATTCGTAGGACGCGTATCAAAAAATGTTTCCAAATGCTTGAGTGATGGATGCTGCCATCTTTTTTGCTCAGATAAAACCGTTTCTCTTATTTCTAATTTTTCTACTCTAGCAATCTCATAAAGACTTTGACAAGTCTCTGCATTCATACGAAATAAATGCAATTCATCTGGATATTTTTCATTGTACGGCTCATCTAGAGTTAGAGTGATCGTTACTTTTTTACAATGCTTCATGAGCTGACTTATGATGAAATACTCTTGAGGTGTAAAACTGTAAAATCCATCAATATATATTTCTGCATCCTTAAGATACTGAGATAACGGAATTTTTTCAGCCAATAATTTAAAATAATCCTCAGAGTCCACGTATGAACCAAAAAGGGCATCTTCAAAATGTTTATAAATCAACTCAAGATCATGTAGTTTATCACGAAGGACTTTATTCATTTGCTCAGATTGCTGCTGTATAAGCAACTCTTCTGGTCTGACTAAATATCTTTTAAATTCAATTAACATTTGTTCGAGCTGCTGGATAAACCCATTTTTGTCAGCTGATAGATTAAAGAGCTTTAATTCTGCTTTTCTCTCCTCAACAATTTTACGAATCAACATATTAATACCAACACTATTTAAATGGTACCGGGTATTCCCCCCCGTTTCCTGTAACACTCGCCACGCTAGTCTTGAAAAACTAAAAACCTGAGTTCGAATCATTCCCCCAAGCCCAGGTGTTGTAATCAATTTATATTCAGAAGAAAATGTCATTTGGTCAGGTACTAAGTAAACAATTGGATCTCCGACTGGACGTTCTAGCATTTCTTCTCTAATTTCATCTAAACAAAATTGCGTTTTTCCTGTTCCAGATCTCCCGATAACTAAGTGAACTGCCATAAGAAAACCTCCCTCGTACGTACGTTCCTTCTCTATCCTATTATCTTACCATAGGTACTCCCGGAAATAGGGCAATAACCTTCTAACCGCGAATGAATTTTCTTTCCAGTTTTAAAATCGAAATCCAGAAATAAAATAGGCCAACCGATATGGTTGACCTTTATATCTTGGTTGTCACGCCTTGCGATCAAGTAACGCCAACCATGGATACCTATTTTTTTAGAAGACGATAGATAAAATGAGCCACTCCATGTTCATGATTTTCAAGAGTTACCTCATGTGCTTTTTCTTTTACTGCATCATCTGCATTTCCCATGGCAGCACTTCTTCCAACCATCGTTAACATGGATATATCATTGTAATTATCTCCCACTGCTGCCATTTTTAGAAGTGGAATTTGTATGATTTCTCCTAATTTTTCTAAAGCCTTTCCTTTTGAGGAGTTTTCATGTATAAATTCAAAATTATGTTTACCCGACGAAACAATATTCAATCCTTTTAATCCTCGGAAGTTTTCCTTTCCTCTTTTTAATTTTTCATCATGAAAGGAAAAAGCAAGAATATTATAAATGTCTGCATCGTTATTAATGATGTTTTGATAGGAGGGGACAAATTCAAATCCCGTTTGACTGTACTGAGTCGCTAATGCCCGCTGTATATCCTCTTCTTTGACTGAAGGATTTTCCGTTCTCAGTTTTTCTGCTTCCATTGCTAGTAGTTCTCTCCCATGCTGTGGTGTAAGCAAAGTATTGTCAGCAAACACTTCATAATAGAAGCCTTCATCCTCTAGCCATTTCAAGATTGGTTCTGCTGCATCTTTATCAATGGGAACCGAGTGAACTTTTTCCCCGTTCGGGTGATGAATGGTTGATCCATTCGCAGAAATGATCCATGGAGTAATCGGAAAGTTACATTCATTAAGAATGTTTTTTACATCGTGATAAGATCGTCCTGTTGCAATTACGACCATTACTCCTTGATTATGGGCAAAAGTCAGTGCCTCCATGTTTTCAGCACTGATGGTATTTTCGTGGCTCAACAATGTACCATCTAAGTCAATTGCGATTAGATTAGTCATTTTCTTCCTCCCCCTCGCCAGCTATGACTAACTCTACACCTTTCTCTTGTAAGAGTTGCATAAAGTCACCACTAGGCATACGATCCGTGATTAGTACATCTATATCTGTAAAACTTCCAAATTGAAAGAAACCATTGACTCCAAATTTTGTATGATCTGCTAATACAATTACTTGTCTAGCCTGCTGCATCATTTTTTTCTTTAACATCCCATCCTCTTCATGAGCACTTGTCAAACCCATTTCGGATATACCCACTGCTCCAATAAAAGCTTTATCAACAGAATACTGGGCCAATTTCTCAATCGCCTGTGATCCAAACAAATAACGATGCTTCTTGTGCAGCTCTCCTCCAACGAGATGAATGGAGACAAGTGGATGTTTGGATAAAATTTCTGCAGAGTTAATGGAATTGGTAATAATCCTACATTCCATATTTTCTACATGCTCGGCACATGCTTGAACTGTAGTCGAAGCATCCAAAATGATGGCATCTCCTGTTTTTAGGAATGTAGCAGCTTTTTCCCCAATCACCTGCTTTTCACTAGAAACCACCTTTAAACGATGGTTATAATCCATTACCATCTGATGTTCGGTTGGAAGCAATGCTCCTCCTCTTGTCCGGATAATTCGCCCTTCCTCTTCAAGGCGAACCAAGTCTCTTCTAGCGGTATCTCTTGAAACCTCTAGTTCTGAACAAATTTCTTCAACAGTAATCCGTTTATGTTCTTTTAAATAACTAAGAATAGCTACTAAACGTTCTTCTTGATACATATTTTTTCATCTCTCATTAATTATTTATAAGTAATTATAAGTAATTTTGATATAAAACTCAATATTTTTAAGTAATATCAATTAAAATTAAGTAATTAGGCAGAATATATTACAGATGGAATTTTATTCCTACTTTGAATATCATTCACTTTCCACATACTATCCATAAAGAAAATCGGATAGGAGATACTGCATGAAGAGCATCGTAGTTAATGATGAACGTATCTGTTATGAAGATATTGGTGAAGGCATTCCTATTATTTTTCTCCATCCTCCAGGCATGGGAAGGAAGGTTTTTTACGAGCAAAAAGCTTTATCGAAGCATTTCCGCATTATTTTGCCTGATTTACCTGGACATGGGGACAGTTCATTCAATGTAGAAAAAGAAGTGTCCGTTGAACGATTTGGCGAGGATATCATTGAGTTAATGGATCAGTTGACTATTACTGCGGCTGTTATTTTTGGTTATTCCTCTGGTGGAGCAATTGCCCAATATTTAGCTATACATCATCCAAGCAGAGTCCACACTCTCATATTATCCGGAGGTTATCCTATTGTTGATCATTGGATGATAAAAAATGAGCATCGCTTGGGTGTGTTTATTGCAAAAAATAGTAAAAAGTTTTTATCTACTGGCCTTGCCATAGCTCACACAAAAGATAAACAACTTCGCCATGATTTAAAAGAGCATATGCTTAAAGCAAACCCTAACGTCTGGTCAAAATACTACTATGATGTTATGCATTTTAACTGCAAAGATGATTTAGCAAAAATTACTGCACCTGTTCTGCTAATGTACGGAAGCAAATCCGATTCGTTTAATACGTACATTAAAACGTATAAAAAAGAGCTGGCTGATGTCGAGATCTTTGTTATTAAAGGAGAATCGCACCAACTGCCAACCAGACAACCTAGTTATGTTAATCAGATCATTACGGGTTATTTGTTGAGTAGAAAGTAGGAGGCGAATGGGAAGGAGGTTGGCTGGCAGTTAGGGTCTCCATCTCTTCTCATCCACACAAAAAAGGAGAAATCTCAAAAATAGAGATTTCTCCTCACCATCATGATTTAATTTTTTCACCGATTAATCTCAATTGTTGTTTGTCTATTTTTCCTACATGCGTTTTTGGGAGTTCGGATACGAAGAAGATATATTTAGGAATTTTATAAGAGCCCAGTTTTCCTTTGCAATAGGTATAGATGTCCTCTTTTGCCATTGTTGAATCCTTTTTTAATACGATAAAAGCAGTTACTACCTCTCCCCATTTAGGGTCAAGTAAGCCTACAACAGCGACTTCTTCTACCTCACTTAAGGAAGAAATCCAGTGCTCTATCTCTAGCGGATATACATTTTCTCCACCTGTGATGATCATATCTTTTTTCCTTCCAACAATGTAATAATATCCTTCCTCGTCCATTCTTCCTAAATCCCCTGTATACAACCATTCACCCTTTTTCGCTTGATTTGTAGCTTCTATGTTATTCCAATAGTGGGAAAATACGTGTTTGCCAACGATTACAAGCTCACCGACTTCTCCCTCCGGAACTTCCTTTCCATCCTGATCCAATAGCTTCACGTTGTTAAATAACATCGGTTTTCCCACTGATCCCTTTTTCCTTCTTGCTTCTATTGGATGAATATAAAAGTTATTGGGTCCCGCCTCCGTTAAACCATATCCTTCTTTAAAAAATAAATTCTTTTTTTGAAATGGCTCGTAAAGCTCTAACGGACACGGTGCACCACCAGATAAAAAAGCTTTCATACTTGGAAAATGGCTCGTTTGGAACTCTTGTGTTTGAACGATTAAGTGATACATGGTAGGAACAAACAGAGCAATCGTACAGCAATATTCATTTAAAAACAAAACAGCTTCAACTGGATCAAAATCTGAAGCAAGAACCACCTTTCCCCCTGCCATAAGGATAGGAATTGCCAGAGCATTAAGGCCACCTGTATGAAACAACGGAAGATAGTTTAATGTGGTATCTTCACTCGTTAACCCCCAGCTCGCTACTGTATTTATGCTATTCCAAAGAATGGAGTCATGAGTTAAAACTACTCCCTTAGGTTTCCCCGTTGTGCCACCAGTATAAATAATCGCCAACGGATCACTACCTTTTACATCATCAGACCAGTCAGTCAGTTCTATTTTTTTATTAAAAATACGACTATCTATCATCATGCTCTTCTTTTGTATTTGGGTGTTTAGTTCTCTTATGCAGTTTGTGTATTTACCATGAAACAAAATGATTGTAGGCGAGCAATCTCCGAGTATAAATTCGATTTCACGTGAAGTGAGCCTCCAATTGATTGGTACGAATATAGCACCAAGTTTGCCGCAAGCGAACAGGATCTCAAAATACATCACACTATTCGGTGCAAGAAGTGCTACTCGATCTCCTTTTTGAATGCCTTGCGCTTTTAACCAACAAGCTAGTTTTCTACCATTAGATACCAATTCTCTATACGTTAACACATGGTTGCCTTCTGCTTCTACAAGCGCGACCCTGTCTGGTGTTAATCTTGCCCGATTCTCAAGCCAGTCAACTTCCCACCTCACCATAAATCTCTCCCTCTATTATGATGATTTTATTTTAATGAGAAGAAGTTACACGAAAGTTACATGAAAAAGATTATAAATAAAAACCACCCGTGAGAACGGGTGGTTTTCTCTGCGGCTAAAAGCCTTTGTTACTGACCAAACCCTAAAGGGCTACTGAAGGGTTCGCCAAGTGTACTA